>JAJHOH010000001.1:3910000-4210000 GCA_021651055.1 Candidatus Manganitrophus morganii | reverse complement strand
ATCGTATCGAGCAGGTACGGTACGCGTCTCCCTTCATCTACATTAAGTTGGCCGGCCTTTCTTCCTTGGAAGAAGCTCAATTATTGGCAGGAGGATCCATCCTCATTCCCGAGGAAGATCGCATGCCGCTTCCGGAAGGGAGTTATTATCAATTTGAAATTATAGGCCTCGACGTCTATCTGGAAAATGGTGCCCGGCTCGGAAGGATCGAGTCTATTATGGAAACCGGCAGCAACGACATTTATGTCGTAAAGGAGGAAGGCAAGGAGTTTCTGATCCCTGCCCTCGCCTCCGTCGTAATAGAAATCAATTTGCCTGAGAGGCGGATGACGATCCGCCCCATGCAAGGGTTGCTTGAACTTTGATGAAGTGTGATATAATAACGCTTTTTCCCGGGATGGTCGCTCCGGCGTTACACGAGAGCATCTTGAAACGGGCGCAGGAGCGCCGTCTTCTGGAAATCGGCGTCCATCAACTGCGCGACTATGCGACGGATAAACATCAGACGACCGACGATGTTCCGTATGGCGGCGGCCCGGGAATGGTTCTTAAACCGGAGCCGATTTTCGCTGTTGTAGAAAAAATCCGCCGGGAGCGGGGGGAGACGCGAATCATCATGCCTTCTCCCCAAGGAAAACGGTTCGATCAGAAAATGGCCTCTGCATTCTCAAAAGAAGAGCAAAGCCTTGTTTTTATCTGCGGGCATTATGAAGGGATTGATGCCCGGGTAAAAGAGGGAATGACGGTCGAAGAAGTCTCGATCGGCGACTATATCCTCACCGGGGGAGAATTGGCCTCGTTGGTGATGATCGACGCGGCCGCAAGATTAATCCCGGGGGTCTTAGGGGAGCCTGCCTCCCTCGAAGAGGAATCCTTTGCCTCTTCTCTTCTAGAATATCCTCAGTACACGCGTCCAGTGGAGTTTCGTGGGCTTCGGGTTCCGGATATCCTTCTCTCCGGAAATCACAAGGCGATCCGAACCTGGCGGAAACAGCAAGCCCTTCTCAATACCCTTCGGAAACGGCCTGATTTGTTGGCAGCTGCCTCTTTAACCGAAGATGAAAAGGAATGGGTCGATCGGCAGTACGACACGGTTAAATCTCACTCTTGAACTGAAAAAGGAGATCAACTTCAATGAATCGGTTAGAGCGGTTGGAAAGAGGACTTTTAAAGCAGTCGGTCCCGGACATTAAAATCGGGGCGACCGTAAGAGTTCATGTCAAGATTATCGAGGGCGAAAAGGAGCGTATTCAGGTTTATGAAGGGGTGGTCATCAGAAAGAAGGGAACCCGTAACCGTGAGACCTTCACCGTCCGGAAGGTATCGTACGGCGTCGGCGTTGAACGGGTCTTTCCGATTCACTCTCCCTATATCACCCAGATCGATGTCGTTCGCGAGGGGAAGGTGAACCGGGCGAAACTCTACTATCTGAGAGAAAGAACAGGGCAAGCCGCCCGTATCAGTGAGCGGGAAAGATCGTATCCATCGGAACCGAAGACGACCTCCCCCGTCGAAGAGCCGCAGCCCGTGAAGGTGGAATCTTAATTCGCCCTGAATCGGTTTCCTGATTTTCGGTGACCGCCCTTCCTTCCTAATGAGGAGGAAGCGGTTCACTGAAATAAGGAAACGCGCTCTCGCCTATTTACGATCCGTCGGTCACACCATTTCCGGCAAGATCTCGATCTCACTCCTTGGGTTGGTTTCGACGCATGACGCCTCTGAAAACGGAAGAAGCGCATCGCCTGTTTGGAATGACTCTCTTTGAGAGGTCGCTCTCTTCCTACGGCTATCAAATGATTTGCGGTATCGATGAGGCGGGACGAGGCCCCCTGGCCGGGCCGGTCGTTGCCGCGGCCGTGATTTTACCCTCGGGATACACTGCCGCCGGAATACGCGATTCAAAACTACTGACAGAAAAACAGCGCGAGACGCTTTATGATAAAATCTCCTTGGAGGCGGTCGCCATTGGAATAGGCGTCGTCGACCACACCACCATCGATGAGATTAATATTTTGCAAGCGACCTACTTGGCAATGGAATCGAGCGTACGAAACCTTTCCGTTCAACCGGACCACCTCCTCATCGACGCCTTGACCCTATCCCGGATCAACCTTCCACAGAGGGGAATTATTCGCGGCGACAATCTCTCCATCACGATCGCAGCCGCTTCGATTATCGCCAAGGTCACGCGGGATCGTCTGATGACGGAGTACCATCGGGACTTTCCGGAGTACAATTTTCTCTCCCATAAAGGTTATGGGACGGAAGAACATCTTCGAAAATTACGGACGTTTGGACCTTGTCGAATTCATCGGAAAACATTTCGAGGCGTTCTCTCGTGACGGGGGCGGAAGGGGAGAAGATCGCGGCGGAATTTTTGCGAAAGATGGGCTATCGGATTCTGGAGCGGAACTTCAGAAACGTTTTAGGAGAAATCGATATCGTTGCGCTCGACGGGAAAATTCTGGTCTTCGTCGAGGTCAAAGCCCGCTCCGGAGACCGCTTCGGCGCGCCGCAATTCGCCGTGGACGCGAGAAAGCAGGCCAAGATGAGTCGGGTTGCCCTCGCTTATCTCAGCCGAAAGCAAATCGCTCCGTCTGAATGCCGATTCGACGTCGTAGGAATTATCCGCAACCCGAACGGAGCGACCTCGATCGAACATTTAAAAGACGCCTTCGAAGGACAGGAAACGGGAAGAGGATGTTAAGCGGAATTAATACCGATATTCAATTCAAGGGCGAAGTGTATCACGTTCAAACGGAAGACGGGGGAACAAACAATCCGATTATCACGACCTTGCTTTTTAAAGGGGGGGCGATCTTTTCATCCAAAAAGACGAACTATGCAGAAATCCTTCAATCTCCTTCTTATCAAGAGGTGGTCAAAGAGCTCATGAAGGAGCAGCACAAAAACATGGTCCGAGATTTGACCGCCGGAAAATTTCAGACACCGGCCCCAAAAGAGTTCCGGGAAGATCGCACGGTGCCCGACGTAAAAGCGCCGTCTCCGGCGCCCGCTTCGCCGCAAAAGTTAAGCCAAAAGAAAAGCTTGGATGATCTGATTCTCGACTATCTTTCTGAAAAGGAAAAAGACGCCGATTAAGATCCAACTCCTTTGGATAATTCTTCCTGCTTCTTCTTTTTCTTTATCACGACCGACTCTTTCGCTCCGCACGCGGATACCACGACAAATCAACTGCGAACCACGACCCGTGACGCTTGTTCTTTCGGATCGTTATAAAAAGGTTGGCAAACGATGATCCAGATGTTTCACGTATATAAATATTACGGTAAAGACCACGTCGCTCTGGACGATATTAATTTGAAAATCGAAAAAGGGGAGTTTGTTTTTCTGGTCGGGTCGAGCGGCGCCGGGAAGTCGACGCTTCTTAAGCTGATGATCTGTGAAGAAAGAGCGGAACAAGGACAAATTCTCATCGGAGGGAAAAATATCTCTCGGTTGAAGGAAAATCAGGTTCCGTTTCTCCGTCGCAATATCGGATTTGTCTTTCAGGATTTTAAACTGATTCGGCGCAAGACCGTTTATGAGAACATCGCGCTTCCGTTGGAAATCGTCGGAGCTCCCGGTGGAGAAATCAGAAAAAGGGTTCAAGAGGTTTTAAAGATGGTTCAGCTGGAACATCGCCGGAATCAATTTCCGCAATTCCTCTCCGGAGGAGAACAGCAACGGGTCGCGATCGCCCGGGCGTTGATCAACCGCCCTTCTCTCTTGTTGGCGGATGAGCCGACCGGTAACCTGGATGAATTCCTTTCGGTCGAAATTATGGATCTGCTCAAAAACATTCACATCAGCGGGACTACCGTGATCGTGGCGACACACAATCAGCATCTGATGACAAAAATGGGGAAGCGAACGATTGTCCTACAAAAAGGGAAAATTTACTCGGATGGGGCATCGGCATGAGGAAAACTCTCTATTTTCTTAGAACCGCTGTTGAAAATCTTCAGATCAATCGAATGATGGCCTTCTTTTCCTTTCTCTCACTGAGCCTCACGTTGACACTATTTGGTGTTTTTCTGCTTTTCTATTATAATGTGCAGGATCTGCTTCGATCGATGCAGGAGGATGTTCAGTTCAGCATCTACCTCTCGGATGGAACGGCGGAAGAGGATGTACGCTCGATCAAAGAACGATTATCGAGCGATGACCGTATCTCCTCCGTAACGTATATTTCCAAAGAGGAGGCGCTCACGATTTTTAAAAAAGAGTTTCATGACGAATCGTTGTTAAACAGCCTGGGAGGAAATCCGTTACCGGCTTCGTTTGAGGTCAAAGTCAAAGCGGCGTATCAAGACCCGCAACAGCTTTCAGTGATGATTGATCGTTTTAAACGGCTTCCTGGCGTAGAAGAAATCGCATACGGATCGGAGTGGCTCCAGAATCTCGACGCATTTCTGATTCTATTGAAGAAAGTTGGAATCGGCGTGGGAGGATTGTTATCCGTCGCAATCGTGACCATTATCGCGAATACGGTCCGTCTGCACTTTTATAGCCGGAGAGACGAAATCGAGGTGATGAATTTAATCGGGGCGACGCACAGTTTCATCAAGATTCCCTTCTTCATTGAAGGCTCTCTCATCGGTTTGATCAGCGGCTGGATCTCCGTGTTGATGCTCTTTGCCCTCTTTCATTTTTCCCAGCCCCATCTTCAATCGATCGGAGGGATGATCGGAGGTTTTCTCAATCCGCTCTTTCTACCTGCCCCGTTTCTCTTCGGCATTCCGGCGGGAGGGGGGGTGCTTGGCGGGATTGCCGGCTTTCTTTCCCTGTCCGTCTTACTGAAGGCGCGTTTTCCGACCGATGGAAAAAAGCAGACTTAACCGATTTGGAATCTGTCTTGTGATCTTTTCTATGATCGTGATAGAACGGATCCCCGCCGCGGCTGCGGAGAAAGCCCCCTCGCTGAATCAAAAAATAAAACGCGAGAAAAAGGAGCTCGAAAAATTAAGAGAAGAAATCGAGGAAAAAAGAGACAAGAGCATCACCATCAAGAAACGGGAGGGCTCCGTTTTATCCCAGCTGGAGGAGATGGATCGCCGGCTGCGGCTTCTCCAAAAAGAGGCCGGCCTCATCGAGCTAAAAACGCGTGAGAAAGATATCGAGATGGAGGAGCTCTCTACGGTGATCGGCGGGCTGAATGAAGAGATACGGGAAAAGAGGGGCACCATCTCAAAGCGGCTCCGGACACTTTATCAAGAGAGACAGACCGGCTCCCTTAAAATATTGTCCGCCGCGCGAGATTACCCCGACTTCATGAGGCGGCTGCACTATTTGAAAACGATCGCCCGCAAAGAAGGCGAAATGTTGTCTCAATTTAAGGAAAAGCAGAACGAACTGGAAGGGAAAAACCATCAAGTGGGAATCGTGAAAGAGCACCTCATTCAGGAAAAAGAGGCGCTTGCCCAAAAGCTGGCCGAGATACGGTCCGAGAAGAGAAAAAAAGATCAGCTGCTGACGCGGGTTCGCAATGAAAAGGTATTCTACGAAAGGGCCCTCGCCGAGTTGGACGAATCTTCGCTGCAGCTTCAAATGTTGATCAAAAAGATGGAGGAGGAAAAGAAACGGCTGCAACAGCCTGCCTCCGGTAAATTCTCAAGGGAGAAAGGGCGTCTGACCTGGCCGAGCGACGGTCAGATCGTCTCCCTGTTCGGAAGACAAAAACATCCTAAATTTGACACCTTTATCTACAAAAAAGGGATCGAGATCGAGCCGTCTCGAGGGGATGAGGTCCGCGCGGTTTACGATGGAACGATTATTTTTGCGAATTGGTTTAAAGGGTATGGGATGGTCATCATCATCGATCATGGCGAAAATTATTATTCGATCTATGCGCATCTTGCGAAGTTATTGGTTTCCGTCGGTGATAAAGTAGGACGAAGCAGATCGATCGGACAGATCGGGGAGACAGGGCTTTCCCAGGGAAGCAATCTTTATTTTGAAATCAGACACCAAGGGGAGCCGCTCGATCCTTTGACCTGGCTCCAGAAGAAGAGATGACCCGGAACCAACCGGTTCTATCAGCAAGGAGGAATAATATAATGACATTCAGCAAACGGGCACGGATCACCTTTTTGGCGATGATCATACTTTCCATTTTTAGTATGAGCATCTTTGTGGAAAGGGATCTCGAAGGGAAGGTTTCGGCTGAATCCGATAGCTACGAGGACCTGAAGCTCTTTTCAGAGGTTCTCTCCACCCTACAGAGAAATTATGTCGAGCCGGTGAAGAGCAAAGAGTTGATGTATGGTGCCGTCAAAGGAATGTTGAATACCTTAGATGCCCACTCCGCTTTTATGCCGCCTGAAGTATACAGAGAGATGCAGGTGGATACAAAAGGGGAATTCGGCGGGTTGGGACTTCAAATCGGGACGAAGGAAAACAGGTTAGTCGTGATCGCCCCCATCGAAGGAACCCCTGCCGAATTGGCTGGAGTGAAGCCGGGGGATATCATTCTCAAAGTCGATGATCAGGTCTTGACGAAAGAAACCAGCCTGATGGACGCCGTTAATAAAATGCGGGGAGAAAAGGGGACAAAGGTCATCCTGACCATCCAGCGAGACCAAGTTCCAAACCCGCTGGTTTTTGAGCTCGTTCGAGACATCATCCGCATTCAGAGCGTCAAATCAAAAGTCCTCGAGCCGGGGATTGGTTATATTCGACTTACCCAATTTCAGGAGCAGACCGCAAGAGATCTCTCAAAAGCAATTTCGGGTTTGCGTGAAAACAACATTCACTCGCTCATTCTCGACCTTCGAAACAATCCAGGGGGTCTGCTCACTTCGGCCGTCGAGGTGACGGAGCAATTCCTCGAAAGTGGAAAGCTGATCGTATTTATCAAAGGAAGAGATGGCAAGCGAGATGAGTACCTTGCGAGCAATTCAAGCGCGTTAAAAGAAATTCCGATCATTGTACTTGTGAATGAAGGAAGCGCCTCCGCGTCCGAAATTGTTTCGGGGGCGTTGCAGGACTGGGGCAGGGCCATGGTCGTGGGAACCCAAACCTTCGGAAAAGGTTCCGTTCAAACAATTCTTCCCCTGTCCGACGGCTCCGCACTCCGTTTGACGACGGCGAAATATTACACCCCGAAAGGACGTTCGATTCAAAATACCGGGATCGATCCGGATATCTTGGTCAAACCGATTTTGCCGAAAGAGGTCAAGAACGCCCCAATCCTCCGTGAAAAGGATTTGGATCGGCACTTGAAGAATGAGCTTAGACCCGATGCGGATAAACCGGATAAGGTCGATTTAGACCCCCAGAGTTCATCGGATGAAATCGGGATCAATGAGCCTCCTCAAGATAAAGAGGAAGACGCTCAGCTTCAAAAAGCGATTGATCTTCTGAAGAGTTGGAGGATCTTCAAGGACCTTTCTCCGAAATTGACGGCGCAGCAAAGTATCAGGTAGTCGGCCCACGCTGTTATACGACAGAATACGGAGAGAAATCGAATCCCGAGTTTTGAGAAATTTTATTCTCAAAATTAAAATAGGACTTGATTTTGTTCTTGGGATTGTTATATATCTTATTAGCACTCTGAATGAGAGAGTGCTAATAAGTAACTCTCCATTCTAAATACCTTGTAAATTCAGACTAATTTCAATTTTGAAGGAGGGAACCATGGCACAGGCTACGAAATCTGCCGTTAAATTCAAACCGCTCAAGGAGAGAGTTTTCGTCAGCTACTCAGGCGAACCTGAAAAGACTTCCGGCGGGCTTTATATTCCGGATGCCGCCAAAGAAAAACCCCAGAAGGGAAAAATCGAAGCAATCGGCGGAGAAGTGAAAAACGTCAAAGTCGGAGATACCGTCCTCTTCGATAAATATTCAGGCAGCAAAATCACCATCGACAATCAGGAATATCTGATCTTAAAAGAAGAGGACATCCTCGGTATTCTCGAATAAAAAAATTCTAGAACTTTAAACTGTTAACCGCTCAGAAGGAGGAAATTCGATGGCAAAGCAGATGGTATTTAGCGACGAGGCCCGCGCAGCCATCCTACGGGGTGTCAATCAGCTTAGCAATGCAGTCAAGGCGACATTAGGTCCAAAGGGAAGAAATGCGGTCATTGAAAAGAAATTCGGCGCACCCACAATTACAAAAGACGGGGTAACGGTTGCGAAGGAAATTGAGCTGAAAGATCCCTATGAAAATATGGGCGCTCAGCTTGTGAAAGAAGTGGCCAGCAAAACGTCCGATGTGGCGGGGGACGGAACGACCACCGCTACCGTTTTGGCTCAGGCTATTTTCAGGGAAGGGGTTAAGAATCTTTCCGCCGGCGCGAATGCAATGGAGTTGAAGCGGGGGATCGATAAGGCGGTTGAAGCGGTGACGGAAGAGCTCAAGAAAATTTCCAAGCCCTGCCAGACAAAAAAAGAGATTGCCCAGATTGGAACGATTTCGGCAAACAATGACAAGACCATCGGTGATCTGATCGCCGAAGCGATGGAGAAGGTCGGGAAGGACGGAGTCATCACGGTCGAAGAGGCCAAGAGCATGTCGACTTCGCTGGATGTCGTCGAAGGAATGCAGTTCGACCGCGGTTATATCTCTCCTTATTTCGTCACCGATTCAGAGAGAATGGAAGTTTCGCTCGAGGATGCTTTCATCCTCATCAATGAAAAGAAGGTCTCCACGATGAAGGATCTCCTCCCCGTTCTTGAGCAGGTCGCAAAGATGGGACGTCCGCTTCTGATCATCGCAGAGGACGTTGAAGGGGAGGCCCTCGCCACACTGGTGGTGAATAAACTGCGCGGCACCCTTCAGGTGGCTGCGGTGAAAGCGCCGGGTTTTGGTGATCGTAGGAAAGCGATGCTTGAGGATCTCGCCATTTTGACCGGAGGCCAGGTCATCTCTGAAGATCTTGGATTGAAGCTTGAAAACGTAAAGATCTCCGACCTGGGACGGGCCAAGCGGATCACGATTGATAAAGACAACACCACGATCGTCGAAGGGGCAGGGGACGCCCATAAGATCCAGGGCCGCGTGAAGCAAATCAAGGCACAGATCGAGGAGACCACCTCCGATTACGACCGAGAAAAACTCCAAGAACGCCTTGCCAAGCTCGTCGGCGGGGTTGCCGTCATCAATGTCGGCGCGGTCACGGAGACGGAGATGAAAGAGAAAAAGGCACGCGTGGAAGATGCCCTCCATGCCACCAAAGCGGCGGTGGAAGAGGGGATCGTCCCCGGCGGCGGTGTGGCACTGCTTCGCTGCATTTCGGCTTTGGATAAAGTAAAAATTGACGGGGATCAGAAGATCGGCGTTGATATCGTACGCCGATCCCTCGAAGAACCGATCCGTCAGATTTCCGAAAACGCCGGCGTTGAAGGTTCTGTTGTCGTAGAACGGGTGAAACGAGAAAGCGGCGCCAACGGATTCGATGCAGCCTCCGAGTCCTATGTCGATATGGTCCAGGCGGGGATTATCGATCCGACCAAAGTCACCCGCACCGCGCTCCAGAATGCCGCCAGTGTGGCCAGCCTGATGCTGACCACGGAGGTGATGGTTGCCGAGATCCCCGAAGAGAAATCGAAGGGACCTGCCATGCCTCCCGGCGGAGGAATGGGCGACATGTATTAAGCATAAAAAACCTCTTGATGTCGGAAGAGGTGTGAGCATTCGAAAGCCCCCCATAATCCTCTTTGGTATGGGGGGCTTTCATTTCTTCTCGTTGACTTGGCTCAGCAAGTTGGATAAAATGGACTCAACTTTTGAAAGGGAGATGAGATGGGAAATGCAGCAAAGGTGACCAGTCAAACCTGGGAACAAGAAGTACTCAAATCGGCCGGTACGGCCATGGTCGATTTTTGGGCGGCTTGGTGCGGCCCCTGTCAAATGATCGCGCCGACCATTGACGAGCTTGCCGTTGAATATGCCGGAAAGTTGAAAGTTTATAAGCTCAATACCGATGAAAATCCAGATATCGCCGGGAAATATCAGATTATGGGGATTCCGACACTTCTTTTCTTCAAGGATGGAAAACTGGTCGATAAGATTGTGGGAGCGGCCTCCAAAAAACAGTTTAAACAAAAAATCGATTCCATCCTATCTTCATCGTAACGCATTCCAAATATGCTGAGAGAGCTTCGCATACAAAATTATGCAATTATCTCCGAAGTCTCTCTTGAATTCTCTGAAGGCTTAAATATCATCACCGGCGAAACAGGCGCCGGAAAATCAATCCTCATCGATGCGCTCTCCACTCTCTTAGGGGGGCGCACTTTCCCCGAAATCATTCGGGAAGGAAAGGACGAAGCGCTCCTGGAAGCGCGCTTTGATTCGATCGACCTTCCCCTTCTAAACGATTTTCCTTCAAGCGAATGGCTGATCCTTAAACGCATTCTTTCGAAATCGGCTAAAAATAGAACTTATCTGAATCATTCTTTCGCAAACCTATCGATATTGAAAGAAGTCGGCCAGCGGCTCACTGAAATCCACGGTCAACACGAACATCATAACCTGACCAATTTAGAGTGGCAGCTCGACCTCCTGGATGCTTTCGGCAGCCTCTCTGAACAAAGGAAACAGGTTGCAAACAGCTACCTCGTTTGGCACCAACTCCTACAGGAACGGACGGCGCTTCAAAAACTTGGATCGGAGGGCCAACAGAAGCAAGCGTTTCTCGAATACCAGCTCTCGGAAATAAACAGCGCAAACCTCCAGCCCGGAGAGGAAGAAGCGCTAGAAAAAGAAGAGAAGACGCTGAAGAACTGGGAAGCCTTTTTATCAGCCACGGAGACATCCTATGCCCTCCTGTCGGAAGAGGGGGGCATCTTAAGCCGGTTGGACGAAACCGGGAATGCGATTGACCGGCTGAACCAGATTACAAATGACGCCTCGGAGGAAACACAACTCTGGGAGAACGCCCAAATCAACCTAAAAGAATTATCGACCCTCCTGCGGAATCGGCTCAATGCGCTCGAGTATGATCCCCATCGTTTACAGGAAGTCACAGAGCGGCTCTATCTGATACAAAAATTGAAGAAGAAATATGGTTTATCCCTTCAGGAAATTCTATCGCTCCGGTCCCAATTGGAAATGGACCTTTCTAAAATTTCCGGTTGTGAAACAGAGCTGGCAGAAATAGAACGGAAAATTGAACGCGCCGAGAAAGATCTTAGGGAAAAAGCGGATTCTCTCTCGCGCACGCGGCTGAAAGCCAAAACGAAGTTAGAGGAAAAAGTTCAGGAAGAGCTGCAACTATTGGGGATGGAGAGGACTCGCTTTCAAATCTCTTCCGAGCGAAAATCTCTCTCGGAGGACGGAATCGACCGGATTGAGTTTCTGATTGCACTGCCCGGAGAAACGCCGCAAAGTCTCGGGAAGATCGTCTCCGGCGGCGAACTTTCTAGGATCATGCTGGCGCTGAAGGTGATTCTTGCCGAGGTTGATCCTGTCGAGGTATTGGTCTTTGATGAAGTGGATGCCGGTATCGGTGGCGGGGTGGCCGAAAGGGTAGGCAAGCGGCTTTCAAAACTATCAAGAACCCATCAGGTTTTTTGTATCACCCATTTACCGCAAATCGCTCAATTCGCGGACCATCATTATTTTGTCGAAAAACAGGACTTGGAAAACAGGATCACCACTTCGGTAAAAAAATTGTCTAAAGAGGGGAGAGTGCACGAGCTGGCGCGGATGTTGGGGGGGGTCACGATCACCCCGATTACTTTACAGCATGCAGAAGAGATGATCGACCAAAAGACATCGCAAGAAAAAACTATATCATCGCGGCAAATAAAGCAATTGAGAAGAGAACGTAGTAAATAAAGAAATTTGAGGGTGTGACCAAATACCGCTCCGTCCAAAGATAGAGTAGTAGCAAAACACCTAAAATCAGAAAAGTGACAGTGTTCATATCAATTTCTTTTAACTCCTTTGCTTGGAAACGATGCCCGTTTCTTTTGATCCTTCTCGCTGTTCTTTAAAATAGGTCTTGATCTCCTCCAGGCTTGCATTTTCGCCGAACGTGCTGCCGATCTCGCTGAGGAAACCTTTCAGTTCTTCCATCTTTTTCTTTTTATTAAGCGCTTTATTGATAATGTTAATAATTTCCGAAATATTAAAGGGCTTGATCAAATAATCGCAAGCGCCATGTCGAATCCCATCGATCGCGCTCTTTAAGCTCCCATATCCGGTGATAATCAACACTTCAATATCGGGATTTTTTTGCTTGATTTGCTTCAGCACTTCCCCGCCATGGGGACCCGGCATCTTGAGGTCGAGCGTCACCAGATCGATTTCCTTCTCTCGGATAATCTCAAGGGCCTTAATGCCGTCTTCAGCGGTCTCAACATTGTAAAAGGGTTTCAGAATCATCTTCAGGGATTCACGCGGTCCGATCTCATCATCTACAATTAGGATTGTTCTTTTAGAGACCATCAACTCCTCCAATGGTTTGAGTGCGTCAATTCTTTGATGCAAGAGAAATACCCAAGCGAGTCATCCCCAATTAGAATATAAACTCCTAATTTAAAAAGTAAAATTTCGAAGAAAGGTTGAAAGATCTTATTTTCTGAAAAGAAAGTGTGTGCAGTTTTGAACTGATGTACATATATGTCCACTCAAGAAGGATATCACCCTTTGACGAGCGGTATTTATCTTCTGAACACGAAGGAAACTTCCCTTCGAAATTGCTTAGTCGGTTCGTCAAATCGGAGAGCATTTGAATCACGCCGAACATTAAATACCCCTTGATCACACTTCTGTTCTAACCTAAATTATCTTCATCATGGCTGAATTCAATAAATATTTTTGTTGTGATTTGTAAATGAAATGATTAAAAGTGAATTAAAGATGAAAAGCGGATTTAAATTCTTGACAAAAAAATTACTGGAAAGTAGAATCACGCCCGTGAATAGCATCGGGAAAAAAGAAATTCTTCTGATTGTTTCCAGTCTCCTTCTGTTCCTTTCATTTGTTTCAGACAAAGCATTTGCCGAACGCCCCTTTCTCCTGACTGAAAGGGCGATCCCTCTGGAGAGGGGGAATTATCAATTGGAAACCGGTCTGGTTTTAAATCGGTTCTCCTCCGACACGCGTGATGCAAATCTGCTTGTTGATATTCGATATGGTCTCATTCAAAATCTGGAACTGGACATCCTTCTTCCGTATTTGTTTCGAGAAGAAGGAGGAGAACATGAAAACCAGATTGGGGATCTATTACTGCGTGCAAAGGTACGCTTCTTAAAAGGACGGGAGGCGAATCCACTCTCGATTGCAGGCCAACTTTTCATAAAAGTACCGAGTGCCGGACGTGATCGCTTCTTCGGCACCACCGGGGAACCCGATCTTGGCATTGTCGCCATCGCAAGCAAAGAATTCACCCCTGTGACGGCCCACATTAATTTCGGTTATATTTTTATCGGGAATCCGCCCCTTGGGGATCTGCCTGATCAGATCCTCTATGCGCTCGGTTTGGAGCTCCAAACGATCGAGGAACCGTTGTCTCTCATCGGGGAAATATCGGGAAGCACCGAAATTGGAAATTCGGCTTCGAAGGGAATCTTAACCCTACTGGGAGGGGTCAATTACAAATTCGAGAGAGCCGTCAGCGCCGATGCTTCGGTCGGGTTTGGGCTCACTGACGACAGCCCCGATTACCTTGTTCAATTTGGGTTCACCTACCTCTTTGAATAAATCCTCGCAATTGAATGCATATTGCTTGTTTATTGAACCAGCCGATTTCTCCGTAACCCTTGTCCCAAAAGTTCTCCTTCCGCGGCAGTGAGAAGATTACCCTCTTTCCGGGGTGGCGTATTGGAGTCACTAAAGCCAAAGGCCGCTTGCAGCTTGAATCTTTTATCTTGAACATCCCATTCAGATCCTTCAATGATCTCTTTTACTTCTCCGGAAAGAAGCCGGGCCTGCTCGATTGTTCGGTTCGGCATCAACCAGAGGAAAATGGAATCTTTTTTGTAGCTGATCACCTCAGATGCCTTTAGCATCGAACCAAATTTTAGTGAAAGCTTCAGGAGGATCTCGTTTTTCAGATGGGGAAGTTTGATAAAAGAAGGAAAGAGAACTTGAATCGCCATACATGCCAGCGGAAACGGCTGCTGCTTTAATTTCGCCAATTCCTCGACAAGACGAACCTCCAGATAGAGCGAGGAAGAAAGGCTCCGGTGTCCATTTTCTTGATGAGAATGGATCCCATTCTGCTCTGGAGACGGCATTCCGGTAGAAAGGCCAGAAGAAGGGGAAGAGAGCGCCTCTTTCAGCTTGTGAATTTTTTCAGCGGCCTTGCTGACGAAAAAACCTTCCTCAATCAGTTTCTTCACCTTCTTTAAGGTTTCGACATCCTCATCTGTGTACCGATTAAATACCTTCGCACCGTGCATCTGCTTCGTCGGTTTGATCACGCCGATCATTCCCCAGTAACCGAGTTGGCGTTGTGAAATACCCACAGATTGACAAACCGCTTTTGGGCCATATGTCTTTTGCATTTTTTCTCTCCCTAATCATTCAAGTAGCCGTGGAGGAAATTCCCCTAATCACAGGAATTTGCAAGTGAAATGCCATCGTTGATCAATTGTGGTCGATGTAGAGAAGATTGATTTTCGATGAGAATCCAAATGCTTAGGCTGGGAATGCCCCGTTAACCGGGGCGCGGGAGAGAAAGATCAAGTTAAAGGATGGTTTACCGGAAGTAAATTACTTAGTAAGAGGACATAATTTGTCACCGGCTGAGTGACCGGACTTTATCCTGCTTTAATGACTTTCCCTGCCTTGATACAATTGGTGCAGGCCAGAATCCGCTTTACCGTTTTACCGATCAAGGCGCGAACAGTCTGAAGATTCGGCTTGAAGCTCCGCTTGCTTTTGTTATTCGCATGGCTGACCAAATTACCGATCTGATGCCCTTTGCCGCAAACCTCACATACTCTTGCCATGATCCCGAAATCCTTTCCGTTAGTTGTATCTCGTTGATAAAAAAGCGACCCTATGCTATCATGAACACTTCGAATTGGCAAGAGAAAAAGCGTTCTGCTTCCTGAGAATCACCTCCTAAAATGCGATGACCGAACAGGCCAGACAGATCATTGACTCAAGCCCATTTCCGTGGGATCAGCCGATTCAGTACCTGAAAGGAGTCGGCCCGAAGAGGGCCGTTCTTTTCGGCAAGCTTGGAATTGAGACCCTTGAAGACCTTCTCCTCTTTTCCCCCTTCAGGTATGAAGATCGAACCGCTTTAAAAAAAATCGCTCACCTTCAACCTGGGGAAGAGCAGACGATCTTGGCCGAAATTAAAGCAGTCTCCCTGGTTCAGACGCCCCGACGCAGAATGAAAATCGTCGACGCGGCCGTGATGGACGAAACCGGGCTTCTCCACGCAAAATGGTTCAATCAACCCTACCTAAAGGACCTCTTCAAGGTGGGCGAAAAAATCATGCTTTCCGGAAAGGTAAAAGCAAATCACTACGGCGGATATCATCTCGAAATGGAAAGCCCCCTCTACGAAAAGGTCGATGAAGAAGAGGTTCAGATTCATATGGGTCGGATTGTTCCGATTTATCATGAAACCAAAGGGGTGACGAGCCGCCAGATTCGATCCTTGATGAAGGTGGTGCTGAATCAATACCTCGCCAAGATTCCAGATATCCTCCCGTCCGCCCTGATTCAGAAGTATAATCTGATCCCTCTCTCCCAGGCGATCTCGGGGCTTCATTTTCCCGCATCGGATTCAGCGCTGGACCCATTGAACGCCGGCCGGAGCCCCTTCCACCGCCGCCTCTCGTTTGATGAACTCTTCCTTCTCCAAACCGGTTTAGCCCTCCGCAAAAAGCGGTTTTCAACTCAGGAAAAAGGAATCTCCTTCCAGACCTCCGGACCACTTCCGGATCGGCTTCGCGAGATTCTTCCTTTTCAACTGACGCCGGCGCAGGAAAAGGTCCTTGCGGAGATCAAAGAGGACATGGCCTCGGATCGTCCCATGAATCGGCTGGTCCAAGGGGATGTCGGATCGGGCAAAACACTGGTCGCCCTCATGTCGATCCTGATTGCCCTTGAAAATGGATACCAGGCGGCGCTGATGGCTCCCACCGAAATTCTCGCCGAGCAACACTATCTCTCCATTCGGGGGTATATTGAACGGTTAGGGAGAACGATCACGTTTCTGACCAGCGAGATGCGGAAGAAAGCCAAAGAAGAGATCCTGGAAGGAATCCGAGCAGGAGCGTACGATCTGGTCATCGGAACACATGCCTTGATCCAGGAGGGGGTGGAATTCAAAAAGCTGGGGATGGTCGTTGTCGACGAGCAACACAAGTTCGGGGTGCTGCAGCGGGCGAAATTAGCGGGGAAAGGTTATCGCCCCGATGTTCTCATCATGACGGCGACGCCGATCCCTCGGACCCTGGCATTGACCCTTTATGGAGATTTGAATGTTTCCATCATCGATGCGCTGCCGCCGGGCCGGTCACCGATTCGTAATTTCCTTTTCTATGGAAAGCAGCGGGAGCGGGCTTATTCCTTTCTTGAAAAAGAGCTCGCGAAAGGAAGACAGGCCTATGTCGTCTGTCCGCTGATCGAAGAGTCCGAGAAAAGCGATCTCAAAGCCGCCTTTGAACTGTCCGTGACCCTTCAGCGTGAGATCTTCCCGCATCGACGAATCGGGCTGCTCCACGGTCGATTAAAGCGGGAGGAGAAGGAATCGATCATGCGGGAGTTCAAAGAGGGTCGAATCAATCTTTTGGTCGCGACGACCGTCGTGGAAGTGGGAATCGATGTGCCGAATGCGACCCTCATGCTGATCGAGCATGCGGAGCGATTCGGTTTGGCCCAGCTTCATCAACTCCGTGGGCGGGTCGGGAGGGGAAGGGAGCAGTCTTTCTGTCTTTTGGCCGCGGAGTATCCGATCAGCGCCGAGGCGAAGCGCCGTCTGGATGCCATGGTGAAGAGCAATGACGGCTTTAAGATCGCCGAGATCGACTTGGAAATCCGCGGTCCCGGCGAATTTTTCGGAACACGGCAATCGGGCATTCCGGAATTGCGGATTGCAAACTTGATGAGAGATACCGCCATTTTGGAAACGGCCCGCCGCGAGGCCTTCACATGGGTCGATCGAGATCCGAATCTGACCGAAGCGGAGAGCCGGCCGATCCGCCTCCTGCTGGAAAGAAAGTGGAAGGGAAAACTCGAGTGGTTGACCACCGGATAATGGTCCGGATGAAGTGAGGATGGAATGGCCCTTTCGTGGGAGATCTTCTTAAAAAAGTGGTGGAAACCGGAGCGGGGGCTCTTCCCAAAACATTGGAAAGAGGATATGATTCGGGGCTGGCAAGCGGTCCAAACCCGCTCCGCCTCCGCCGTCGATCGCTCCTTCGCCGAGGCAGAGCGCATCCGGATCCGTTATCGTCTGGAGAAAACAAATCGGAAACTCTTTGAAGCGCATCAAACCCTGGGTAAAAGGGTCCACGATCATTGGTCCGGAAAGGGGAATCTGACCGAGGAAGAGAGGAAAAGGGAATTTCGACGCATCGGACTCTTATTGGAAGAGCAAAAGATTCTCCTCGACCAGATGAAAGAGATGGATCAGCCATCCGACCCCGATGAAAAAGTATCGCCTTGATTGAGGAGAGAGCAGGTTAATGGCTGTCATTGCAGGAATCGACATCGGCACGAACACCCTTCGTCTTCTTGTGGCGGAGTTGGAGAATACACAGTCGCTCCGTGAAATTTGCTCCGCAAAGGAAATCACCCGGCTGGGAGAGGGCTTTTCTACAAAAAAGGCTTTCCTACCCGCCGCCGTCGAGCGATCGGTCGCGGCGTTAAAGCAATTTAAGGAGATCCTCAAAAATTATTCGGTGGACAACTTGATCGTGGTCGGCACCAGTGCGGTTCGGGAAGCGGAAAATCGTGATCTCTTTTTAAATGAAGTGAAACGGCAAACCGGATTCGATGTGCAGGTCATCTCAGGAGAGGAAGAAGCGCTCTGCACCTTTCTGGGGGTGAATCTTGTGATAAAAAACCAGACCGAACCGATGCTTGTTATCGATATCGGGGGAGGAAGTACGGAATTCATCGGCGCCGAAGGAGACGCGCCTAATTTTCTTCTCAGCACCGAGCTTGGGGTCGTTCATCTGACCGAGAAGTATTTGAAGTCGGATCCTCCGACGCCGGAGGAGCTCAAAAACTTGCGGCTGGCGATCGATAAAGTGATCAAACCGATCGGTTATCATTTTCCTCCGAAGGGACTTTTTGTCGGAACGGCGGGGAGTATTACCACCCTCGCGGCGATCGACCAAAAGATGACCGCATACGATCCACAAAAGGTGAACCGCTATCCTCTCTCGCGCGCCGCCATCGAGCGGATCTATAAGGAACTCTCCCTGATGCCGCTTGAACAGAGAAGAAAAATGCTGGGGCTGGAAAAGGGGAGGGAGGATATCATCCTCACCGGAAGTTTGATCTTGCTCGCCGTGATGGAGCTTTTCGGATACGATCCGGTCTATGTGAGTGATTACGGCTTGAGAGAAGGGGTCCTGATTCATTTATATCAGAAAGAATATGAAGAGACATCGTCTTAGAAATCGACCGACTCGAACGATCTATCTGGAGTTCATCCACCGGCCATCCGATCAACCATAGGGAAAGCAGACGAAAATGATTGAGAAGCGAAAACACATTCGGGTGACGATCAAATCGATCGCGGAGGTGGTCCTGCCGGACGGCGATTTCGATCAGGCCTATGTCGGCGGCATCAGCCGGGGTGGATTGGAGATGTATACGAGCAAAGAGATTAAAAAAGATACCTCTGTTAAAATCACACTTCATTTCCTGCTCGAAGGGGAGGAAGAGACCGAAGCCCTTCAGGGGAAGGTGAAGTGGAGCGCCTCCTTCAAGAACGCCTTTGTTTCCGGGGTCGAATTCTCCAATGTCCTGACCGCGGAGACACATCCGAACCTCACCCGGTGTATCGAGCAGGCGGAATCGTATTATAAATAGTTCCTTATGGAGTATACATGCAACCTGTAAAGTGCAGCGCGGAAGTGATCGACATCCATGTTCTAACGCATGATGTCAAAGAGGTCAGCTTGAGGATGATCGATCCCCCGCAGCTTGAATTCACCGCCGGGCAATACATCTCGATCGAGGTCACCGAGATGAAAGACGGACACCCCCGACAAAACAATCGGCCTTACTCCATTGCCTCCTCTCCGGAGGAGAAGGAGATCATCCGGCTTTGCGTCAACCTGGTGAAGGGGGGACCGGGATCAACACAGATCCACTCGCTTCAGATGGGAGACAAATTGAAGTTCCTCTATCCCCTCGGTTATTTCACCGTCAAAGAAGCGGCCACTTCGCTTCTCTTTGTGGCGACCGGCACGGGGATCGCGCCGATCAAATCGATGATCGTTCACCTTCTTCGGAGCGGTAGCCGCCGCCCGATGACCCTCTACTGGGGACTCCGAAGCGAAATCGACCTTTATTACCAGGAAACGTTTACCTCCCTTGCAAAGGAGTATCCCTTCTTCAAATATTTCGTCACCTTGTCCCGGCCGACCGATGCATGGAACGGATTGAAGGGACGGGTGACAAGCCTTCTTCCCGGCCTGATTCAAACCGTAGAGAATCTAGACGCCTATCTCTGCGGAAACGGGGAGATGATCAAAGAGGTCCGGACCCTTCTCATCGAAAAAGGGATGCCGCGAAAATCGGTCCACTACGAAAAGTTTTATTAACCGATCTCCCGCTCCGATCGCTCTCCGCAATCGTTCCGTACGACAGGAAACCCTCTCGTTCGGCATTTTGAAAAGAAAAATGCCTCCTTTATTTGACAAGATCCCACTTTGTGATAAATTTTTAGAAAAACACAAAGGTTAAATAAAGGAAGGCGCCATGAGCCGGTTCCTGGGCGAACACCTGATTGCAGCCAAGAAGATCACCGAAGACCAGCTTGAGAAAGTACTGGAGCGGCAAGTCACGGAAGGGGGACGCCTCGGAACGAACTTGATCGAGCTGGGATATCTGACCGAAGAAGAGCTGACCCATTTCCTGAGCGAGCAGTTCCAAATCCCGATCGTTCCTCAGGTCGTCCTCGCGCAAATCCCGAAAGAGGTGATCCAGCTTGTCCCCAAGGGGCTTGCGATTCAATATGAGATGATCCCGTTCGGGCGGCAGGGAAATATCTTACGGATCGCCGTGGCCGATCCGACCAATACCCCCGAGATCGCCACCCTTCCGATCTTCCAGCCGTATGAGCTCCAGTTTCATGTCGCCTCCGAAATCCGAATTCAATATTTTCTGAAAAAGTATTACCAGGCCGACGCCAAGATGCGGTTTCTCTCCATTTTGCACCGAGAGCAGGATCAATCCAAAAATGGAAGCCGCGTCGACCGAAGCAATGAAGATCTTGATGCGTCGAAAATCGAGCTCTACATGGAGTTGGCCAAGAAAGATCTCCTTTTGATCCAAGATCAAGACGAGGTCATCCGGTCCCTGATCCGCTATCTCTCCTTCTTTCTGGAGCGAGTTTACTGTTTCTCCGTTAAGAAGGGAAAGCTGAACTTCTGGATGAGCATCCCGGAAGAAGAAGGTCACGACCTGAGCCTCCCCACCGACGATCTCCCGCTCTTCAAGCAGGTGATCAAAAACAAAACATTCTACGATGGCCCGATGATCTCCTCCGGTATGGAGAAGCTGATCGAGGCCCTCGATATCCAGGTTCCTCCCCAGGTCGTCGTCATCCCGATGTTGATCCAAGGCCATGTCGTCTGCGTGATCTACGGCGACAACTTTTTCTCCAGACGGATGATCCCTCACATCCCCGCCATCAAAAGCCTCGTCGCCAAAACGGCGATGGCGCTGGAAATCATCATCCTACGGAAAAAGATCATCGACGGGTAGTCCAGGCGGCTAACGTTTGGCGAGTGCTTCAGCCGCCTTAAGATAACCGGCCATGATCGTCTGAAGCCGGGAGGAGAGGGTCGGATCTTTCAACGTCCCATCTTCCGCGAACGCCTTGTCGGCCGCCGCCAGCGCAAACATATCCGGGTAGAGAAAGACTCCCAAACCTTCCAACGGAATCCGGAGTTGCCAGAGGCCTCGAATCCCGCCGACAACGGAGGTGGCGGCGGACAAAAGAAGGCCGCTCTTCCCGCGAAGCGGCATCGGCTTGGCGCGCGAGACCCAATCGATTGCGTTCTTCAATGTGCCGGGGAGAGAGTAATTATATTCAGGCGAGGCAATAATCAACCCATCCGCTCCCTCAATCCGCCGGACCATTTCCAACGCGCCGGGAGGCAGCCCCGATTGGGCTTGAAGATCGCCGTTGTAGAGCGGCATATCGAACTCATGAAAATCGGCCGGATCGACAACATGGCCCGCCCCTCGGACGATCCCGGCCGCCAGGCCGATCAATTTTCGGTTCATTGACTCTTTCCGAAGAGAGGCGGCAAACATCAGAAACTTCATTCAGTCCTCAACGAATCTGTTTCCGGATTCATGATACGCGATTGCTCCAAGCGTCGCAATCACTCACCCGATTGATATCGAAAGCAGTCGATCGTGTGATCGTTCACCATCCCGACCGCCTGCATGAAGGAATAACAAATCTTCGTCCCAACAAACTTGAAGCCTCGCTTCGCAAGATCACGGCTCATCCGGTCGGAAACATCCGACCGGCAAGGAACCTCCCTGAATGTCTTAAAGGAATTTCGGATCGGGCGGCCGTCGACAAAACCCCAGAGGTAGCGATCAAGCGATCCGAACTCTTTCCGAACTTCGAGGTATTTCTGCCCGTTGAGGATGGCGGCGTTGATCTTCAGACGATTTCGAACGATTCCCGGATCGTCCAGCAGACGCCGGATCTTCGCATCGGTGTACCGGGCCACCTTCACCGGATCGAAGTCATCGAATGCCTTCCGGTAATTCTCCCGTTTCTCCAAAATCGTCCGCCAGCTCAATCCGGCCTGCGCTCCCTCCAGGATCAAAAATTCAAAGAGCCGGCGGTCGTCGTGCAGCGGCACACCCCATTCTTTATCGTGATATTCAACCATGGGCGGGAGAGCTCCCGCCCAACTACACCGGACCATTCCATGATCTCCTGATCTTGAAGTTAACGGCGGGCCACTGGAATGACGAACTTGTTGGCGGTATGGGTTTCGGAGAAACGAGCCACTTTGACGGCGACCAATCCGGCCTCTTTTGCCGCGGACAAGATCTCGCTCTCCTTGATCCCTGTTTTGCCTTTCGGCGAGATCGTCCAGATGGCTCCTTCTCTCTTAATTGCCTTTACCAAGGTTTTTAATTTCTTTAAATCGGATAAAGTCTCGACACCCAGAAAAACCAAATCCGACCCTTTCTTCGCCTTATCCTCCGAGATCTCCTTTGCCCGATCCTGCAATTCTTTCCGAAAAGACTCCTCTTGAACTTTCAAAACCGAGACAATAGAGTCGGTCTTGACCCCCAGCTTGTCGATCAGCCCCTTCGGGTTCCGGATCTTCTCCGCCCATTTTTCCGCCTGTAGACCCAATTGAAAAAGGGCGACCCCCTCTGGGATTGTCACCTTCAACACCCGATCTTCCACCACGAGGGACTGAATGGTCTTGAAAGAAATCTCCAGGCGGAAATCGCCTCGAAAGAGGAGGGTGTCGGTCTCCAACAAGGCTTTGCCCTTGGAAGATCGCCCCGAAAAGACAACCGCGCATTGCACTTCCAGTCCCATCTTGCCCCTCCTAATGAGTCAACCCGATCTGCTCCGCCGAAATGTAGCAAAACCATCGGGAGAAATCCACATCGATCTCTCAGTCAGCCGGCGCGGAAAGGATTCGCTCGTTCCAGGAAAATCAATCGACCTTCCAAAGAGAAAACGTTGAATTCATCTTGACTTTTTGGACATAAATCGTACATTATCTAGCGATTCTTCATCATGTAAATCCAACTTCCCCTCTCTGAGAGGGGGCACCCAGGGAGTGAGGCGATTCGATGAGCATAACAAGTGTTTATACCAGCCCGGAAAAGCAGCTTGAAAAGTGGCGGGAACTCAATGATTTTATCAAGAAACAGTTCGCCAAGGACGCCATCCCGGACGAAGCCTTCAAGGCGATCGAACCGAAACTGAAGGGGTTGACGAGCAAAAGCCGTCTTTTCTACGGATTCGGCGACAACGGCCAAGGCCAAGCCGACCCTTTTTTGACGGGACACATCTTCGCGACGTACCTCACGGGCAAACATCACCTCGATAAATCCCGTTTCGTCGACTTTTATCCGTCGCCGCCCGATCCGTTACGCTTCGACTTCTACCGGCCGAAGGTCAAAATGCGCGACGGCGCCGCGCCCCGCCCTAAAGGGTTTTATATCAAAGAGCTCCTCCCGAAAGATTATGAAGAAGGATTGGGCGCCGCCTACAAAGACCAGTCGCCGATCGACATCCGGAAAATGTCCCCTTGGGGGATCGGTCCGGAGGGGTTCGAGTTCCTCGCGGTCGAAGAAGCGTATTATCCGCTTCTCTCCGAGAAAAAGGTCCCGGTCTATGTCCTCGGCGATTACTCGGTTTCTCCCTACGGCGAGAGCGATTTTTCGAGCACCATCTTCATCGGCGCCGCCCGTGAGAAGATCGAAATCGGCTGCACCAATTCCCGGGACAACATCGCGAAGTATCGCGCTTCCCATTTTGCATCGTAACCTCTTTTGTCCAAGGGCGAACAGGCCGTTTTGCGTAAAGGCAATCCGATCTGTTCGCCCTCGTCTTTGAAACATAGAATGAAGGATTCCAGATCATGCCCTCCAAGTTAAAACACAAAAGCCACATCATCACCGACGGTCCCGACCGGGCCGCGGCGCGGTCTTACTTTAAATCGATCGGTTTTACCGACGAAGATCTGCGCAAGCCGATTATCGGAGTTGCCAACACCTGGATCGAAGCGATGCCTTGCAACTTTCACCTCCGGCGTCTTTCGGCGAAGGTGAAAGAGGGGATTCGGACCGCCGGCGGAACGCCGATGGAATACAACACTATCGCGATCTCCGACGGAATCAGCATGGGAACGGAAGCGATGAAAACGTCGCTGATCAGCCGGGAGGTGATCGCCGATTCGATCGAACTCTGCGCCCGCGGTTACCTCTTCGACGCCGTCGTCGCTCTTTCCGGCTGCGACAAAACGATTCCCGGTACCGTCATGGCGCTCGCACGATTGGATCTCCCCTCGGTGATGCTCTACGGCGGATCGATCGCCCCCGGACGATTCGAAGGACGCGACGTCACGATTCAAGATGTTTTCGAGGGGATCGGCGCCTTCGCGAAGGGGAAGCTGACCGAGCTTCAGATGGCCGATCTGGAAGAACACGCCTGTCCCGGGGCCGGCGCCTGTGGCGGACAGTTCACCGCCAACACCATGGCCTTGGCGATGGAGGTCCTCGGCATCTCCTTGATGGGAACCGCCGGCGTGCCGGCGGAAGATTCCGAGAAAGACCGGGTCGCCTTCGAAGTCGGACGCCAAATAGTTGAAATCCTAAAGAACAATATTCTGCCGAGTCAGATCATCACCCGCAAATCGATCGAAAACGCCATCGTCTCGGTCGCCGCGAGCGGCGGCTCGACGAACGCTGTCCTCCATTTTCTCGCGATCGCGCGGGAGATGGGCATCAAGCTCGACATCGACGACTTCGACAAGTTGAGTTCCAAGACCCCGCTGCTGTGCGATCTGAAGCCGGGGGGAAAGTACGTCGCCACCGACATGCACCGCGCCGGGGGAAACCGTCTCCTCGCCAAGAGACTGCTTGATGCAAAGCTGCTACATGGAAATCAGAAAACCGTCAGCGGGAAAACGATCGGGGAGGAGGCGATGTCGGCGCAGGAAACGCCGGGACAGATGGTCGTCCGCCCTCTGACAGATCCGATCAAAAAAAGCGGCGGGCTGGTGATCCTCAAGGGAAATCTCGCTCCGGAGGGCTGCGTCGTGAAGGTGGCCGGACACGAGCGGATGCTCCACAGCGGTCCGGCGCGTGTTTTCGATTGCGAGGAAGACGCCTTCGCCGCCGTCCAAAAAGGAAAAATCAAAGCGGGGGATGTCATTGTCATCCGCTACGAGGGACCGAAGGGGGGGCCGGGAATGCGGGAGATGCTCGGCGTCACAGCGGCCCTGATGGGGGCGGGGCTCGGCGACTCGGTCACGTTGCTGACCGACGGGCGCTTCTCCGGCGCGACCCGCGGCCTGATGGCGGGACATGTCGCTCCGGAAGCGGCGGTCGGCGGACCGATCGCCGCGCTGAAGAACGGAGACATCATTACCTTCGACATCAAGGCGCGCGAGCTGAGCGTCGCCCTTTCGCAAAAAGAGATCAAAATCCGCCTAAAAAACTGGAAAGCACCGAAGCCCCGCTACAAGAGCGGCGTCATGGCGAAGTATGCGCGCCACGTCTCGTCGGCGGCGGAAGGGGCGATCACCACTTAGAGGAAAGATGACCGAACCGATCGCACTTCCCCCGAGCATCTCAAAATCCAAACAAGGCCAAACCGAATTCGTCACCTCCGATTTCGGCCATGTCTACGTTCCGTCGCGCGTCCTCTACAAAGGAAGCACCGGCTTGCAGGAGATCGAGGTGTATGAGACCGACACCTTCGGCCGGATCATGTTCCTCGACGGCAAGATCCAGGTCTCTTACCTCGACGAAGAGCGCTACCATCAATACCTCGTTCAAGGACCGCTCCTCGCCTGCGAGAATCCCAAGAGCATTTACATCATCGGCGGCGGGGACGGCGGCGCAATCGAAGAGGCGGCGAAACATCCCGGCATCGAGCGGATCGTGATGGCGGAGATCGATCAGGTCGTCATCGACAAATCGAAGGAATATCTTCCGGAGATCTCGCGCGGCGCCTTCAATGACAAACGACTCGACCTTCGCTGCGTCGATGCGCTGAAGGACTTGCAGGAAGAAAAAAACCGTTACGACGTGATCATTGTCGATCTCACCGAACCGCACGGCCCATCTAAGATGCTCTACACGAAAGAGTTCTACCAGCTCCTCGCCTCGCGCCTGACGGAAGGAGGAATGGTCGGCGTTCACACCGACAACTTCGATCTTTTCCCCCAATCGTATGGAACGATCTACAACACATTGAAGTCGGCCTTCGGCGCCAACATTCTGACCGCGCACGTCGGGATGCCCTGCTTCGGGATGGAGTGGTCGTACCGGATCGTCTCGCCGTATCGGATCAACTTCGAGCGGATCGAGAAAAACTTCCGCGCCGCCGTTCAACGCGGCATGCAGCTCGATTATTTCCACCCCTCCACCTATCTCGCCCAGCCGACGGCGCGCGAGCGGGCCGTCGGCGAAAAATTCAACCGCGTCTCCACCAACGCCAGCCCCTATGACAAGTTCGAGCAAGCGGCAACCTACATCACCGGGAAAATATAGAGCGGGGAGTCATGGGAACAAAACCGGGCGAATGGTCAGTGAAAGCGCCGCTGAGCGCCCCGCGATCCCATCCCGCGGTCGCAGTTCACGGCGGCAAGATCTACTCTTTCGGCGGCGGCGGTCCCGCTTTCAAAAGCCTCAACCTCTCTGAAGTCTACGATCCCAAAACCAACCGGTGGTCCTCGCTTCGGCCGATGCCGACCCTCCGTTCCGGCGCGATGGCGGCGACGATCGGCGATGCGATTTATGTGATCGGCGGCGGGTTCAAAAAGCCCGACGGAAAATTCAAATTTCTCACCACGGTCGAAGCCTACTTCCCGAAGGAAGATCGATGGGAAACCGGCCCCGACCTTCTCCAACCGCACGATTATCCCGCTTTCGACATCCTCGACGGAAAAATCTACATCATCGGCGGCCATCACCCGAACGCCACCGAAGGAGGCCCGCAGACCGATCCGGCTTTTTCGTTCTCAGAGCGCTGGTCACCCGAAATGAAAGGATGGGAAGAGATCGCCCCGATGCCGACGCCGCGCTTTGCCGCTTCCGCCATCGTCATGAACGGACAACTCTCGGTCTTAGGCGGGGTCGCATTTACCCCGCAGGGGTTCAACGAATACGACCGGATCGAGACCTTCGATCCCAAGCAAGGGAACTGGACGGTCAGCGCGCTAAGGCTTCCCTGGGGTTCGGCAGGGCAGGGAGCCTGCGTGGTAAATGACCGGCTCTACATCTTCGGCGGCTTCCGCGGAGACGAGGGGATCGGCACCCACGGGGCAATCTTTGATCCGCCTTCAAAGAAATGGTCGGAGCTTCCGCCAATGCCGGAGGCGAGGGCCGCGATGGGAATCGCCGTCATTGATGGAACGATCTACCTCCTCGGGGGCTGGGCGAAGGATCGGTCGGTAATGGGGTCGGTGGTCGCTTTTTAGAGGAGTAGTAGAATTGATTTAAACCTTCTAAACACTCTGATATAATTCAAGGGTGATCTTTTCAAAAAATAGGAAGGAATATCGATATGCTGGATTTAAAACGACTTAAGCTTCAATACGTTACTGATAAAGGTGGTGAGAAAAAGGCGGTTATCTTACCCATAGAAGAATTTGAGGAGCTCATTGAAGATATTGAAGACCTTGCTGCTGTTGCAGAGCGCCGCGAAGAGCCGACCGTCCCACATGAGGAATTAATCACAGAGCTGAAACGAGATGGCCTTATTTAGTATCCGCTGGAAAAGCTCCGCCGTAAAAGAATTAAAAAGGCTTTCCAAAGATACTATTTCAAGAATCATCAAAACAGTAGAAAAATTATCCGAAACACCGTATCCCGACGGCGTTCGCAAACTAGTCGGGTCAGAACATACCTATCGTATTCGGATCGGGGACTACCGGGTCATTTATACCATACTCCGCTCAGACCTTGTAATCGAAATAGTCCGAGTGGGACATCGCAAAGATATTTACAATAAATAAATCCTATTTCACTCTTTTTAAAATCATAAAACGTCGCTTTTCTTGCTCCTTTAGCAAGGAATCATAGAAAATACCTTCCACAATGGTTCTCCATCACACACCTTTCTCATGTCACCTGCATCTTCTTGATAAATAAACCTTGACCTTTGAAAGTAATTTCAACTACCCTCAATAATTGACCGACCATCCGATTTCGGTCTGATTCGGCAAGATCGATCCAGGAAGACAAACCATCAACCGTCTAACCAAACAGAGGGGGAACGAAGATGAAAAAATCTCTAACATACCTCCTAATAGGTGCCGCGCTCATCCTGCTTCAAACCGCACCCGCTTTTTCGCACGAAGACAATGACGATGGACCGCCGCCCGCTCGACCGCCCAGGCCGATCGGACTCTCCGCCCGATTAGGGGGGCTGCCCGAGGTGCCTTCGGTGTCGACCACGGGGAGTGGTCAATTCAGGGCAACCGTCAATGCGGATCGGACTGAAATCAGCTGGTCGTTGAGTTATGACAACACAGAAGGGGAAATCTTCATGGCCCATATCCACTTCGGACAGCAACATACCAACGGAGGGATCTCCGTCTGGTTCTGCGGCGATCCCGACAGCCCCTCTCCACCGCCGCCCTCGGTTCCCGCCGGTCTTCCCATCTGCCCGCTGAGCGGGACCTTGGAGGGATCGTTCACCGCTGCGGACGTCATCGGTCCGGCCGGGCAGGGGATCGCCGCCGGCGAGTTCGAAGAGTTCGTAAACGCCATCCTCAGCGGAGCCACGTACGTCAACGTGCACTCCCTCAAACATCCTCCCGGTGAAATCCGCGGACAAATCGATTCACGCCGGTTCGGCCCGCGCTGAGATTCGTCTACATTTCGAAAATCCACCGGCCAAGGGGGTTGCGCCTCCTTGGCCGGTTTTGTTTCAGGAGGTCCCTCAAAGGAAGATGAAATTGATTTTGTAAAGAACATGGCCTATAGTATAAACCGGTCAAAAGGATTGATCCTTCCCTTATGAACAACGCATCAGAGCAGACCCCGGATCAGCAGGTCGAGCGGTATCGCTCCCTGCTGGAAGTTACGGAGGCGATCGCCCTCCATCGGGATCTTCATGAACTCTTTCGAGATCTCGCCAAACGCCTTCCACAAGTCGTTTCCGTTCATTTCGTCGGCCTCTCCTTATACAATGCCGAACGCAACACGGTTCGCCTTCATACCCTCCAGGCAAACGTTCCGGCGGAGATCATCGGCGGTCACGAATCATCCCTTGAAAACTCCCCGGCCGGGTTCGTGTGGCAACAACAGGATGCGCTGATCGTTCACGATGTGAATGAGGAACACCGCTGGCCCGAAACGATCCGAAGAATGAAGGAGGACGGGATCAACTCATTCTGCGTTGTGCCGCTGACGACACCGGTAGGCCGATTGGGTGCGATCATTTTTTCGAGCTTGAAGAAGGCCGCTTACGACGGCTGCGATCTTGAATTCTTGAAGCAGGTCGGCAAACAGGTTGCGCTCGCCGTCGAGAATGCGCTGAACTTCCAAAACGCCCAGTCGTATCAGAAGCAGCTGACGCATGAACGCGACCGGCAGCGTTTACTTTTGGAGATCAACAACGCGGTGGTTTCCCACCTTAATTTGCGGGATCTCCTGAAAGCCATCTCCGCCGGCCTGCGCCAAGTCATCCCGCACGACTTCGCCGGCATCTCGCTTTATGACCCCGAGAGTCGCCAGTTGCTCTCTCATGCGCTCGACTTTCCAAAGAATCAGGAGTTCTTCGGAATCGGCCTTCCCATCCCGATCGAGGGGACACCGACCGGGCGCGCATTCACCTCGCGCCAAACCGTCCTCGTGCGCCATCTCGATCTCGCTCAGTTTCCGGAAGAAGTGATCAAAAGCGCCGCCGCGGAAGGATTGAAATCAGGTTGCAGTATTCCTCTCATCTCGCATAACCGGGTGCTGGGAACGCTTGACATTGCAAGCCTGCATGACGATGCCTTCACCGAACAGGATGCGGAGCTTCTCACACAAGTCGGAAGCCAGATCGCGATCGCCGTCGAGAACGCCCTCGCCTATCAGCAGATTGAAGCGCTTAAAAACAAATTGGCCAAAGAGAAGCTTTACCTTGAAGAAGAGATCCGCGCCACCGGACACAACTTCGAAGAGATCGTCGGTGAGAGTGCGGTGCTGAAGCGAATCCTCCAGCAGGTGGAGACCGTGGCGCCGACCGATTCCACGGTGCTGATTCAGGGGGAAACCGGCACCGGCAAGGAGCTTATCGCACGGGCGATCCACAATCTCAGCGGACGACACGAGCGGACATTCGTGAAGATGAACTGTGCCGCGATTCCCACCGGGTTGTTGGAGAGTGAGTTGTTCGGCCATGAGCGGGGCGCCTTCACCGGCGCGATCGCGCAAAAGATCGGCCGGTTCGAGTTGGCCCATCAGGGAACGTTGTTCCTGGACGAGATTGGGGACATCTCTTTAGAGCTGCAGTCCAAATTACTCCGAGTGCTTCAGGAACAAGAATTCGAGCGGCTCGGGAGCAACCGAACGATTAAAGTGAACGTCCGCCTGATCACGGCGACAAACCAGGATCTTGCTCAAATGGTCGCCGAGAAACATTTCCGGGGCGACCTTTACTACCGTCTCAACGTCTTTCCGGTCACCCTCCCTTCGCTGCGGGAGCGCACCGAGGATATCCCTTTGCTCATCCGTTATTTCGCCCAAAAATATGCACGGCAGATGAATAAACCAATCGAGACGATTCCCGCAGAGGCGATCGCGGCCCTCTCGAAGTACTCCTGGCCCGGGAACATCCGTGAGCTCGAAAACCTGATCGAGCGCTCCGTCATCCTCTCCCAGGGAACCGAGCTGCGTGTTCCTCTCGGAGAGATGAAGGGGTCCGCGGCGGCTTCGTCTGATGGAAACGCCACACTGGAAGCGGCGGAGCGCAAACATATCCTCCATGTTCTCCAAGAAACCAATTGGGTCATCGGCGGGCCCTCCGGCGCCGCGGCCCGCCTCGGCATGAAGCGGACGACCCTGCAATCAAAGATTCAAAGGCTCGGCATTACCCGCCCTTCATAACGCCGACCCTTCGGCACCTGCCGATATATCGGCACGCCATCATCGGCACCTTCCCCCGAATCCTCCATACAGCTTTTCCGAATTAATTCTATTTCTCTTTGTTTATCGGGCTTTAACTCCTTGCCCCATCGCAAGCCTCTTTTGGAATAGAGATTGCTCTCTGTTGGAGGCAACAAGTTGGACAAGGAGTCGATGCACCATGTTGAAGATCACGACAGAAACAGACCCCGGCCGAACGGGGATCACCCTCGAAGGAAAGCTGGCCGGACCGTGGGTGAACGAGTTAGCGCTCTGTTGGCAAGCCGCCGCGGCCCAGTCGCCGAACAGCGTCCAGGTCAATCTCGCCTCGGTGACGTTTATCGATGATGAGGGAAAAGCGCTCCTGATGGAGATGTACCGGAGCGGCGTTGAACTCGTGGCGAACGGTTGTATGAACCGGTGTGTCATTGAAAAAATTATCTCCTCCGTCGAAGAACGGAAGAGAAAGATATAAAGAAGGGGGAGGAACAAAATGAACCTACTTTGGAGACGGAAACAGATCAAGAGAAAAGAAACAAAAGGGGGTGTCGATTCGCGGACGGGGATGCGCCTGTTCACCCTCCTCGTCTTCCTGGCGGTGGGGCTGCAAGGCTGCGGCAATGAGGCGACCTCCGCGGCGCCTCCTCCCGTCCCTGAAGTGTCGGTGGTGACCGTCTCGACAGAGACGATCCCCGATGAGCCGGAATTCATCGGACAGGCGGAGTCTTCCCGGCCGGTCGAAATCCGATCTCAGGTGACCGGCATCGTGAAGGAGCGATTCTTCCCGGAGGGCCGCGAAGTCAAGAAGGGGGATCGGCTCTATCAGATCGATCCGATTCCATTTCAGGCCGCCTTCTCCAGCGCAAACGCGCGGGTGGCCCAAGCCGAGGCGCGGCGGAGGCAGGCGAGTCAGAATATGGACCGTATCCGCCCCCTTTTGGAAGAGCAGGCGGTCAGCCGAAAGGATTTCGATGACGCGGTCGCCGAAGAGCTGGCGGCGGAAGCGATTTTGGAAGGGGCGAAAGGGGAGTGGGTGAAGGCGAAGTTCGATCTCGACAACACCCTGATCACCGCCCCGATTTCCGGCCTGATCGAGCGGACCCGGGTCTATGAAGGCCGCCTCGTCTCGGCGCAGAGCGATCTGCTCACCGTCATCCATCAGGTGAATCCGATCTATGTCACGGTGAACGCGCCGGAAAGCTACTTTTTACAGAAGCGAAGAGAGATCGCAGAAAGGAAGATCGCGGGAACCGACCTCTACCAGCTTCGCGGGGTCATCTCCTTCACTGACGGCACGACCTACTCCCACGAAGGGAAATTGGATTTTGCCGATGTCGTCTATCGGAGCGAGACCGGGTCGCGGCAGGGACGGTTCGTCTTCCCGAATCCCGACCGAATCCTCCTCCCCGGGCAGTTCATTAAAGTCCGCGTGAAGGGTTATACGAAGCCCGACGCCATCCTCCTGCCGCAGCAGGCAGTGCAGCAAGGGCCGAAGGGACCGATCGTCTTTGTGGTGGGAAAGGAAAAGCGGATCGAGATCCGGAGCGTCCAGGCGAGCGGATGGATCGGCAGCCGGTGGCTGATCGAGCAAGGGCTCCAGCCGGGAGAGCAGGTGGTGGTCGACGGACTGCACCGGGTGATGCCGGGAGCGCCGGTGAACCCGGTCCCGATGATCACCGCGAAAACGGCTTCCGCAGGTCAATCAATCGAATCAAAGAAGGAGGAAGTCCGATGAGTCCGCGATTCTTTATCGATCGGCCGATCTTCGCGTCGGTCCTCTCCATCGTCATCGTGGTCGTCGGACTCGTGGCGATGCGGGCCCTTCCGATCGCTCAGTTTCCCGACATCACCCCGCCGGTGGTGCAGATCGACGCCGACTATCCGGGGGCGAGCGCCGAGGTGGTGGCGAACGCGGTCGCCCGTCCCATCGAAGTGCAGCTGCCGGGGATCGACAACCTTCTCTATTTCGAATCGACCAGCACCAACGACGGCCACATGACGATCAAGGTGACCTTCGAGATCGGGACCGACATCGATATCGCGCAGGTCCAGACGCAAAACCGGGTAAAGCTTGCGGAGCCGCAGATCCCGCAGGAGGTCACCCGCCAGGGGGTGACGGTCAAAAAACTCTCCTCCGATCTTTTGGCGGTGATCACCTTAAGCTCCGACGATCCACGGTACGACACCCTTTTTCTTTCCAACTACGCCACGCTCCAAATCCTCGACAATATCCGGCGTGTGCCGGGAATCGGCGACGCGACCGTCTTCGGGCAGCAGAACTACAGCATGCGGCTGATTCTCAACCCGGACCGGATGGCGCAGCTTCAAATCACGCCGACCGATATCGTGAACATCGTTCGGGAGCAGAACCGCGACTTTCCCTCCGGCACCATCGGACGGGAGCCGGCGCTCAAAGGAACCCTGTTGACCTTCCCCGTGATCACGCAGGGGCGTCTCACCGAGGTGAAAGATTTCGAAGCGCTGATCATCCGGGCCCTCCCGGACGGATCGATGGTCCGGCTCAAGGATGTGGCCCGCGTCGAGCTCGGCGCCCAGAGTTATGCCTTGGAATCGCGGAAGGACAAGAAGCCGACCACCTTCATCCTCGCCTTCCTTTCTCCGGGAGCGAATGCCCTCGATTCCATCAGCCAAGTCCGTCAAGCGATGGGGGAGATGTCGAAAAATTTCCCGACCGGCGTCACCTGGGAGATCCCCTTCGATACGACCCCTTTCATCCAGGTCTCGATCGACGAGGTCGTGAAAACCCTGATCGAAGCGATGATCTTGGTGATCCTCGTCGTCTACCTCTTCTTGCAGAGCTGGCGGGCGACGTTGATCCCGACCCTGGCGGTGCCGGTCTCGTTGATCGGGACCTTCGCCGGAATGTACGCCCTCGGCTTCTCGATCAACACGCTGACCCTCTTCGGAATGATCCTGGCGGTCGGCATCGTCGTCGATGACGCGATTGTCGTCGTCGAAAATGTCGAGCGGCATATGGCGCTCGGCCTTAGGCCGAGAGAGGCGGCGAAAAAGGCGATGGAGGAGGTAACCGGTCCGGTCATCGCGATCGTCCTGGTCCTCTGCTCGGTCTTCATCCCGGTCGCCTTCCTCGGCGGGATCACCGGAGAGCTCTACAAACAGTTTGCGATCACGATCGCCATGTCGGTGACGATCTCGGGGTTGGTGGCGCTCACCCTCAGCCCGGCCCTCAGCGCGCTCATCCTCAAACCGGGACACAGCGAGCCGAATCGATTCTTCCGTCTCTTCAATCGGCTCTTCGATCGAATCCGCGACGGCTACAGCGCCGCGGTCGCCGGAATGTTGAAACGGTCGCTCCTCTTTGTCGGGATCTTCGGCGTCATCTTGTTCCTCTCGATCGGCATGTTCAAATTCATTCCGAGCGGCTTCCTGCCGGAAGAGGACCAGGGCTACTTTATCGGGATGGTCCAGCTTCCCGACGGCGCTTCCAAACAGCGGACCGACGAGGTGTTGGAGCGGCTGGAGGACTATTTCCACTCTGATCCGAGAATCAGACATACCAATGTCCTCTCCGGGCAGAATTTCGTCTTCAGCACCAGGGGATCGAACGCGGCGACGATCTTTCTGCCGTTGAAAGATTGGGACGAGCGGACCGATCCGCAGGATCATGTCAAGTCGATCATCGGCGCCGCGTTCGGGGAATTTTCAAAAATCCCCGAAGCGCTGGTCCTCGCCTTCAATCCCCCTCCGATTCGGGGTCTCGGCGCCACGGGGGGGTTCTCCGCGCAGCTGCAAGACCCGCTCGGGGGAGATTTCAGGGCCTTCTCCGATGCGACGCAGGAATTCATCGCCAAGGCGCGTCAAGAGCCGGCGATCGGAGGGATCGGGACCAACTTCCGCGTCAGCGCCCCCCGGCTTTACGCCAAGGTCGACCGGGAGCGGGCGAAGGCGCTCGGGGTGTCGATCTCCGATATCTTCGATACGATGCAGGCTTACTTCGGCAATTTCTACATCAACGACTTCATCAAATCGGGGAGGGTCTATCGGGTGCAGACCGAAGCGGACCCGGAGTACCGCTCCAGCCCCGACGATATCGCGAATCTCTACGTCCGCGCGCAGAACGGAAAGATGATCCCGCTGAGCGCCGTGATCACGACCGAATTTACCAGCGGCCCCGATCCGGTCACCCACTTCAACGGCCTCAACTCGGCCCTGTTGCTCGGATCGGCGGCGCCCGGTTACAGCTCGGGCCAGACACTCGACGCGCTGGATCGTTTGGCAAAAGAGGTCTTGGAGCCGAAAGGTTACCAACTCGATTGGAGCGGAATCTCCTATCAGGAGCGAAAGGGGAGCAGCCAATCGCTTCTGGTCTTCGGGATTGGTCTGTTGATGGTCTTTTTGGTCCTGGCGGCCCAGTATGAAAGCTGGTCGATCCCCTTTGTCGTCAATCTCGCCGTTCCTTTCGGGATCTTCGGCGCCTTAGCGGCCGTCTGGCTGCGCGGGCTGACCAACGACATTTACTTTCAGATCGGGCTGGTGACCCTCATCGGCCTCTCGGCGAAGAACGCGATCTTGATCACGGAGTTCGTCCATCAACGCTATAAGGAAGGGGTGCCGCTAATCCAGGCGGCGGTGGAGGGATCGCGCCTTCGGTTCCGGCCGATCATCATGACCTCGATGGCGTTTATCCTGGGGATTTTACCGCTCGTCATCGCGAACGGGGCGGGGGCGGCCAGCCGCCACTCGATCGGCACCGGGGTCTTCGGGGGGATGTTGGCCGAATCGGTCGTCGCCATTTTCTTTACCCCGCTCTTCTTTGTGGTGGTCCAGAAGTTCACGAGCCGATTCTCCATCCGGAAGCCGGCCGCGCCGATACCGGCGAATGCCGAGCCGGCCACACTCCAACCGACCGTAGGAGGACATTGACATGCGCTTCATGAGCCTGATCATTCTATCGCTGTTGATCACCGCGTGCGCCATGGGGCCCGATTACACCCGGCCCAACGTTCCGGTTCCTGACTCTTTCCGGATGGCCGAGACCGAGGAGACCCAATCGATCGCCAACCTCCCCTGGTGGGAGCTCCTTCGCGACGAGGAACTTCAGAAGCTGGTTCGAATCGCGTTGCATGAGAACAAAAACCTGCAACTCGCCGTCGCGAGGGTCGAAGCCTTCCAGGCCTTCTTGGGGAGCGCGCGGATGGAATTCGCTCCCCAACTGAACGCCACGGCCAATCTTCCGTTCGGCAAGTTAAACGCGGTCAACATCCCCAGGGTTCCCTCGTCCAGCAGTTATTATGGACAGGCCAATCTGTCGTGGGAGCTCGACATTTGGGGCCGGGTCCGAAGAGCGAACGAAGCGGCGCGGGCGCAACTCTTGGCGGAGGAAGAAAATCGGCGGGCCGTGGTCTTGGAGCTGGTGGCAAGCGTCGCCCAAGCTTACTTCGATCTTCGTCAATTGGATATGCAGTTGGAGATCGGAAAGGAAGCGCTTCAGTCGTGGGAGGAATCGGTTGAGATCGCCGAAGCGCGATTGCGGCAAGGGCTGATCACCCGGTTGGATGTCGATCAGTTCGAAGCGGAGCGGGCGAACGCCGCGGCCCGGCTGTTCGAGCTGGAGCGGGCGATGATTCAGAAGGAGAACGAGCTGAGCGTCCTGCTGGGGAGAAACCCGGCTCGAATCGGAAGAGGCCGATCGCTGACCGAGCAGGGAATGCCCCCCGAGGTGCCGGCCGGTTTGCCTTCGGAACTCCTTCAGCGCCGGCCCGACATCCTCCGATCGGAACAAGACCTGGCCGCCGCAACGGCCCGGATCGGAGTGGCCAAGGCGTCCCGTTTCCCGACGATCAGCTTGACGGGAATCCTCGGTGTGGCAAGTCCCCAACTCTCCGGCCTGGAGGAGGGGAACTTCGGCGCGGCCGGTGTTGGATTGTTCGCTCCTCTTTTCAACGCCCGGACATTCGGGTTCGAGCAGAAGGCGGCGGAGGCGCAAGCAAGACAGGTGTTGGCGCTATACGAGCAGACGGTGATCATCGCCTTTAGAGAGGTTGAAGATGCGCTTGTCGCGGTTCGTACGGCGCGCGATCAAAACAAGGCAGAGGAAAGTCAGGTTGCAGCGCTGCAGTCGGCCCTTCATCTGGCCGATCTGCGCTATCAAAGCGGGCATTCCAATTATCTCGATGTCCTCACCGCCAAGCGCAATCTTTACGAAGCGGAGCTGGCTCTGACCGCCACCCGCCGGCTTCATCTGGTATCGATCGTCCAGCTCTACAAGGCGCTCGGCGGGGGATGGGAGCCGGCGATGGAACAGCCGCGATCGACCCGGTTCCCTCCTGATTTGCATTGGGGGGAGCCGATCCAACCGGGATGACAAAATAGAGGGGTCCTGTTTTTACGCTCCCTTTTGACAGCAGGAACCGGTCGTGATATCTTCGGTCCGGGAAGGTATTCCGATGGGGAAAGCCAATGACAAAAATCAAGATCCAACCGATGCGATCGGTCCGGGAGAGCCCCTTTCACCGCCGGTGATTCGATCGAAGACCGCCGGTCCGGAGCGTTTGTCTCCCGCCCCCGAGGTGTTTCGCCATCCCTTTTTTATCCGGCTCACCCATTGGATCAATGCGCTTTGTCTTCTTATGTTGGTTATCAGCGGCTTTCAGATCTACACGGGCCGTCAATGGCTCTTCGGCCGGTGGCACCACTTCTTGTTCGCCTGGATCTTCTCGTTCAACGGGCTGGTCTATGTCGCTTACAGCCTCGCCAGCGGACATCTTCTCAGAAATCTTTTTCCAGGTTGGAGCGACTTCCGGAAAATCGGATCGACCCTCCGGGACACCCTCTTCTTTCGCCATCCGAAAGGAGAGGAAGCGACCCGATACAACGTCCTTCAAAAAACCGCCTACACGGGGGTCGTTTTCATTTTGGGGCCGTTGGTTCTTCTGACCGGCCTCGCCAGCTCCGCGCGGGGCGAAGCGGTCTTTCCCATCCTGCACGACCTCTTCGGCACACGTAAAAGAGCGCAGTCGATTCACTTTAACTTGACGATCCTCTTCATCGCTTATACCGCCCTCCACCTTTTGATGGTGATCCTCACCGGATTCGGCAACAACCTCCGGTCGATGCTCACCGGCTGGTACCGCGTCCCACCTTTGGACGAAGGCAACGAAAAAGAAAAGAGGGGATAACGGGATCCGGCGGCTTTAAGAAAAGGGGCTCGCTCCGTTTATTCCGGAAGAGGTTGGCGGGCGAAGAAGAATCTCCCTCCGCTTCTAGGTCAATTGAAGACCGATATCGAACGTCCCCGCATATCCACCCTCCGGCTGTTTTGTCAACGGAAGCATCAGCTCTTCGCCGCCGTTTTCAAAAATGCCGTCCTGGTGATTCGTCGTTCGCCGACCTTTGCTGTAGGGGGGTTGGGTGAAAACCTCGTCGGTGAGGGCATCGTCGAAATAAATCTGCGAGGTAAATTCGTACCCGAACATCGACGATGGGTTGAGGCGGATCTTAAAGTGAATGTGGACCGTCCTGCCGGGGTACCAACCGGGATAAATCGTCAGAAACGGCGCCGTCCCATCGGCGTCGGTCATCTGGTAGCCGCGCAAGAACTTCTTTCCCCGCGTGTCGAAGGAGTCGTCGCGAACATCCGAATAGACGCCGGCGGCGTCGCATTGCCAAACATCGACCATGGCCCCTTCGATCGGCGCGCAGGCATTGTCGCGAATGCCATGAACCCGGATCGCGAGTTGCAGTGGAACCCCTTCCTTGACCGATCCGTCCGTGGGGTCGGTACGAATGTCGGAGCGGTTGAGCCGCTCATCGACAAAATAGGGCCCTTCCATCTGCTCGGGACGCACGATGCAGGGAGGGATGGAGACAATCGCCGGCTTTCGAGCCCAAAGGCGCCGCCACCAACCGGGGCCGGCGCCCGGCTCGCACCCCACCAGCAGCGCGGCAGCGGCTGTCCCTATCAAACCGAGCAATGATCGTCGGCTAAGCGCCATTGGCTTCCTCCTTTAAGCAATGTTCCCATGATACTATTTTCAGACCCCGCAGGTAAAGGAAGCAGGGTCTGTAACAAAGGGCAAGTGGGTCTCTGTGCGGATGCTGATTTATCGGAGGCTGATACTGGATCGCCTTACGGCTTCAAGCGCTTTCGATGTTCCAATCCTTTCGAGGGCGGACTTCGCATCCAAGCTGACGATCAATTCCTGATCATCGAGGAGCTTGATGAGGGAGGGGACGGCTTCAACCGCGGGCTGCTCCATCGATTTGATCGCGTAAGCCGCCCACGAGCGAACGATAAAATTGGTTGAACCGAGCGCTTCAATCGTATTCGACAATGCGGAGAGACCGATCTTTCCGAGCGCGCTCGCCGCTGCAAAACCGATCTCCTGATCAGCCATCGCGGCAACGAGCGGAGAAACGGCATTTTTCGATTTGGAGCCGCGGGAGCCAAGCGCATTCACCGCGGACAGGCGCGCTTTCGGGTGACTCTCTTCGCTTCTTACGAGCTCGATCAGCGCTTCTGTCGGATCAATCTCTTCGGGTAAATGATAAAATGCGTTTTTTGAAATCAACTCTCTCTGCCGATCGCTTCCGCTTTGGATGATTTCGATAAGATCATCGACCTTGCCGATCTTTCCCAACGCGACAGAGGCGCAATCAGGAACATCCTGGCTCACTTCATCGAGCAGATCGATCAGGGTCGGGATCGCTTCTTCCGCTCCTTTTCCCATTTTTCCCAACGTCTGGCAGGCTCCAAGACGAATGTTCGGGTCTTCGTCTCTTAAAGCGTCGATGAGGGCCGGGATCGCCGTACGACGCAGATTGGAAACCAAGGTCATCACGACGTCGCGTCTTTCGTTGTCCGGCTCTCGAAGATAAGCAACCATGACAGGTACCGCCGACTCGGTTTCATTTCCCAACGACGCAAGGAGCACCGCTGCATTGAGCTGAACATCCGCGTCTTTATCTTCGAGCGCTTCTACCAGAAGAGGGAGGTAGTGCACCTGTTCTGAAAGCGCGAATCGGCCGACCTCCTGCAAAGCCAGCAAACGCACAAACGATTGGCCCGACCGAAGCCGCTCCGGCAGAGGGTCGGACGATTGGGCCATGAGCGAGGGCGAAGCATAGAAGAAAACCATCACGACGAACAAGAATGTTTTTATTCGTGGGAACATCGTTATTGAACTCACCTGATGTCGATTGTTTTGGTTGATGCCAACGATATCGGTTAGTATACCAAAGAAGTAAATTTCGGGAGGAGACCCGATTCCTGAGAAATGAGACTCTTTTTCCTCTGTTCGCCCATTCGTCAGCCGATTCCATTCACCCGCCTTTCGTCGCATTCCCCACAAAAATGTAGATCGCGAGTTTGGATGAAAAAAGTTTCTCCACATTTTTATGCATCCCATGCTCGTATAAAAAATAAATATTCTTGATACTAAAACCATGAATGGTGTGCGTCTCGGATGAAAAAGAGCGAGGCGGTCATTCTGGCATACCCTTTGCTCTTATCGGGGGACAGAAGACAATGAAGCTCTTCAAGGAGCAATGGCGCTCCTTACCTGAACGGGTAGGGAGCGCTTTTTATTTAACGGAGGGACAATGCAGAGTTCATGGCAAGTTGGAGCGTTTATCATCAGCTCGCTTTTGATCTTGGCCCTGTTTGTTCAATCGATGATCTCCATTGACAGAGATCTCCGAAATCGTCAGGCCCGAATCAAAGAAAAGGGATCTTCATTAGAGCAATAGGAGGAAGCCATGTTTGAAGAAATTTTGGAGTATGGAATTCCAATCATGATCGCCGCGGCGTTTCTCAGTTTTATTTGGGCGTTCATTCTGACCGCAGTGAAGTCGCCCGAGCCTTTGGAAGAAAAACCGATTCAGTCCAAAACCGATCCGAATTGGGTCTATCCGATGCCGCCCCTGAAAGAGTCGGAATTGACCTTCTGTGAGAGATCCGAATCTCACGAAATCGAGCCGCAGACCACGGCGGTTTGATCTTCCCAGAAATAGAGGCATGATCGTATCGAGCCGATCCTTCCTAAACGAAGGAACGGGGCTGAAAATATTCTTCCAAAAATACGCTTTCCTTGTCTCCCGACGGAAAATCCTCTTTTCACCCTCACCTTAATCGGGTATCATAAATATATTCTATAACGACACCTGAACTCCGTCCAAAAAGGGAGGCGCCTTCCGATGTCATCGAAAATTCCAGGCATGTTGACGCAGGATGAGCTCGCCCGGCGGGTGAGCGCGGGGGAGATCGATACGGTCCTGCTCGTCTTCACCGATCACTACGGCCGCTTCATGGGAAAGCGGCTCGACGCCGATTTCTTTTTGGAAGACGCCGCCAAAAAGGGGACCCACGCCTGCGATTATCTCCTGACGGTCGACATGGAGATGGAGCCGGTGCCGGGATACCGGTTCGCCAATTGGGAGAAGGGCTATGGCGACTTTCATCTCGTTCCCGACTTCGCCACGCTGCGGGTCGCGAGCTGGCTGGAGAAGACGGCGCTCCTGATTTGCGACGTGGAGAACGAGAAGAACCATCGTCCAGTGGTCCAGGCGCCCCGTTCGATTTTGAGAAAACAGATCGACCGGGCTGCAAAGATGGGGTACCGGGCGATCGCCGCCTCGGAGCTCGAGTATTATATCTACAAAAACTCTTACCGCGACGCCGCGGCCAAAGGCTACAACGGGCTAGAGCCGGCCGGCTGGTATCTGGAAGATTATCATGCCCTGCAGGGGGCGCGCGAAGAGGGGTTCAACGGCGCGGCCCGCCGCCACCTCAAACACTCCGGCATCCCGGTGGAGACCTCGAAAGGGGAGTGGGGGCTGGGGCAACATGAGTTGAATGTCCGCTACGCCGACATCCTCACCATGGCCGACCGCCACGTGATCTTCAAGCAATGCTTGAAGGAGATCGCCGAGCAGATGGGATTAAGCGTCACTTTCATGGCGAAGATCGCAGCCGACCAGGCCGGATCGAGCTGTCACATCCACTTGAGCCTCTGGCAGAAGAATCACCCCGCCTTTCCCGGAAAACAGCGCCTCGGTCCGGTCGCCTGTTCCGAAACCTTTCGCTGGTTCCTCGGCGGCTGGATCGCCCATGTCCCGGAGATGATGGTCTTCTATGCGCCGACCATCAATTCATACAAACGATACCAGGCCGGCTCCTGGGCGCCGACGCGGATGGCCTGGAGCTACGATAACCGGACCGCCGGCTTCCGCGTGGTGGGGGAAGGGAACAGCCTGCGGATCGAGTGCCGGATCCCCGGCGCCGATTGCAATCCGTACCTCGCCTTCGCCGCCGCGCTGGCCTCCGGACTCGACGGTATCGAGAACCGGATCGAGCCGCCGCCGATCTTCGAGGGAGATGTCTACGCGGCGCAGCATCTCCCCCGCGTTCCGCGCACCCTCCGCGAAGCGACCGATCTCTTCGAGAAGAGCGGATTCGCCAAGCGCGCTTTAGGCGAAGAAGTGGCCGAGCACTACCTTCACTTCTATCGAACGGAGCAGGAAGCGTACGACAAAGCAGTGACCGATTGGGAACGCCGACGATATTTTGAAAGGATCTGACCGAATGTCCCCTCCGCTCATTGGGATCACCACCTACGGCCGCGGTGAGAACAACCGCTTTTATCTTCCGGCGCAGTATGTCGATGCGGTCCGCCGCGCCGGGGGCATTCCGCTCCTCCTTCCTCCCGGAGAGCCTCACACGGAGAGTCTCTTGGTCCAACTCGAAGGGTTGATTCTGACCGGCGGCGGGGATATCGATCCGGCCCTCTACGGCGGCGCCCCCCATCCGGCGATCTACATGGTCGATCCGGAGCGGGATAAAAGCGAGATCGCCCTGGTCCAATACAGCGCGCAATCGGCGTTGCCGACGTTGGGAGTTTGCCGCGGCAGCCAGGTCATCAACGTCGCCCTGGGGGGGACATTGATCGAACACCTCCCCGATGCGGTCGGTGAAACGATCTTCCACCGGCTCCCGCCCCGGGAGCCGACACAACATTCGATTCGGCTCACGGCGGGATGCCGTCTCGCCGAAATCCTCTTTCAAGAGGAATTCCTCGCCCCCTCCTGGCATCATCAGGCGATTCGCCAGCCGGCCCCCGGTTTGAAAGTGGTCGCGCAGGCTCCCGACGGAACAGCGGAGGCGGTCGAGATGTCCGATCATCCTTGGCTGATCGGGGTTCAGTGGCATCCGGAGCTGGCCGCCGCCGATGAGCCGCTTCATCAAAAGCTCTTCAATGCCCTCGTCAGCGCCGCTTCAGATTGGAAACGAAGATAAAAAATAAGGAGAGGACGATGCGGTTAAGAGATAAGGTCGCTCTGATCACGGGGGCGGGAAGTGGAATCGGGATGGAAGCGGCCCTCCTTTTTTCGAGCGAAGGGGCCGGGATCGTGGCGGTCGATGTCAACGACGCCGCCGGAAAAGAGACGGTGAAACAGATCGAATTGAAGGGGGGCAAGGCGATCTATGTCCACGCAGACGTTTCCAAAGGGGATGACTGTAACAAGATGGTCGCCGCGGCGGAACAGACCTTCGGAAAACTGAACATTCTTTTCAACAATGCCGGGATCATGGACAGCAACGACGACAACGCCATGACGACCGAAGAAACGGTCTGGGAGAAAACGATGGCGATCAACCTCAAAGGGGTTTTCCTCGGCTGCAAATATGGCATTCCCGCGTTAAAAAGGGCCGGAGGGGGATCGATCATCAACACCGCCTCGTTCGTCGCCGTCCTCGGCGCGGCCACCCCGCAACTGGCCTACACGGCGAGCAAAGGGGGGGTTCTCGCGATGACGCGGGAATTGGCGGTGATTCATGCGCGGGAGGGAATTCGGGTCAACGCCCTCTGCCCCGGTCCGCTCCGGACGGAGTTGTTGATGAAGTTCCTGAACACGGAGCAGAAGAAGCAGCGGCGGCTGGTCCACATTCCGATGGGCCGGTTCGGGGAAGCGAGGGAGATCGCCAAGGCGGCCCTTTTCCTCGCCTCCGACGATTCGTCGTACATGACCGGCGCGTCGTTGATGGTAGACGGCGGGATCACCGCCGCGTATGTGACGCCGGAGTAAGCCCCTCTTTATGGAAGAAAAATCACAGGAGGAAAGCGGTGTATCTGAAAGTCATTAATCCTTATGATCAAAAACTTCTCATCGAGCTGCCGTTCGACCGGGGAAAGGAGATCGAAGGGAAAGTCGCCGGCGCGCGCAAGGCGTATGAGCGATGGCGCCGTCTTTCTCTGGAAGAACGGGCGCGCCGCGTCGAGCAGGGGCTGAAATACTTTCGAGATCATGCCGACGAAATCGCCCGCGACATCACGCTGCAGATGGGAAAACCGTTGACACAGGCGCGGAATGAGGTGAAGGGCTTCTTCCATCGGGCCGAATATATGCTCTCGATCGCGAAGGAAACCCTCGCCCCCGAGATCCTTCCGGGAAAGCCTGGTTTTCATCTTCGGATCGAGCATGCGCCGCTCGGCGTCGTCTACAACATCGCCCCCTGGAACTATCCGCTGCTGACCGCGGTGAATGTGGTCGTTCCGGCGCTCCTGGCGGGGAACAGCGTCCTGTTGAAACACAGTCCGCTTACACCGCTGATCGGCCGCCACTTTGAAGCGGCCTTCGGCGAGCTCGACCCGCCGAATCTCGTCACCAGCCTCATTCTAACCGACAGGGACGCCTCTCAGCTGATCGGCGACCCACGGATCAACTACGTTGCCTTCACCGGATCGGTCGCCACCGGAAGGAAGGTCTATCAGCAAGCGGCAAAGCGACTGATCGACGCGGGGCTCGAGCTGGGAGGAAAAGATCCGGCCTACGTGGCCGCGGATGCCGATCTCGACTTTGCCGCGGAGAACATCGTCGACGGCGCCTGCTACAACGCCGGGCAGTCGTGCTGCGCGGTGGAGCGGGTCTATGTCCATCACTCCCTCTATAAAAAATTCATCGAGCGGGCGAGAGAAGTAATGAAACAATATCAGCTCGGCAATCCGATCGACGAGAAGACGACGCTCGGTCCACTCGCCCGCCGGGAAGCGTTGCCGTTTTTGGAAAGCCAGGTGAAGGAGGGGGTTCGCCGCGGGGCGCGGCTTCTTCTCGGCGGAAAACGGGTCAAGGGGATGAAGGGAAATTTCTTCGAGCCGACTTTATTGACCGACGTTCCGAACCACGCCAAGGTAATGCAAGAGGAGAGCTTCGGTCCGCTCGTCCCGGTCCTCTCGGTCAAAGACGACGGCGAGGCGCTCGCCCGGATGAACGAGAGCCGCTACGGCCTCACCGCCTCCATCTGGACACGCGATCGGATGCGGGCCGAGCTCATCGCGCGGGAGTTGGAGGCGGGGACCGTTTTCCAAAACCGCTGCGACTACCTCGATCCTTGCTTGCCCTGGACAGGAGCGAGAGAAAGCGGAATCGGCTCGACGTTGTCACGATACGGGTTCTATCACCTGACGAGACGGAAGGGGATTCATTTCAGAGCGAGATAGGGGCAGGCGTATGTGCCTGCCTGTCTTACTATTATTATTCCAGCCGCCAAAGATCGTTCAACGGCGTTAATGACTCCGTGCCGCCGAACAACAGAAAGTGCCCGGCGGGAACGGCCGTCGGAAAAGTCCGCGCGGGAGGTCCTCCCGAGGGTCCATCGGCAGTCGCAAAAGTGTCGTCTTGTAAAACGAAGGCATAGATTTTATCATCGGACGAATTATCGAAATCGCCTCCTCCGAAAAGAAGAAACTTGCTACCGTCCCAGAACGACGCCGCACAGCAGCGGGCCGAAGGCGCCGTTCCTACAGAAGGGGTGAGTTCTTTCCACGTCGCCGTTGTAAAAGTCTGATCAAACGTTAACGTCCAAAGATCTCCGAGCTGAACGGGTCCACCCTGTCCAAATCCCGATCCACCGAAGATGATCATTCGACGGTTTGTTGAATCATAACCGACCGCCATGCAGCAGCGGGCCGAAGGGCCACTAGTCGCAGGGATCAGGATCTGTCGCCAGGTAGGAACCACTTGCATTGTTGCCTCTTCTAAGACCCAGACATCATTTAATATGGCCACTCCCGTCTGAACACCACCGAACACGATCATGATATCTGCTTGCTCATCGTAGACCGCTCCATGCCCCCAGCGAACAGGGGGGGAACCGTTGGGGAACAGTTGCTGCCAGGTTGGTGACACTCCATCTGCATCCGCATTTGAAAGTAGCCAGAGATCATTCTGAAGGGAGTTAAAATTTCCGTCTATATCTTCCGAGCCTCCAAACACAACCATTTTATTGGTCTGCTTATTGTATATCGCTGTATGGCTGGCGCGGCTTGAAGGTGGAACACCAATAGCATTAAACTGAGGCCAATTAGGACTCCCTAAATCACCTGAAGCATTCGATAAGACCCACAGATCTTGTAATGTTATCGCCTGAGTTTTTCCTCCGAAAATAATCATCCTGTCCGTCGTAGAGTTGTAAACCGCCGTGTGGCTGTCGCGTGCCGGAGGGTCGGTCAATGGGTTCAACGCTGTCCACTTTCCCGGCATCGCGCCGACGGCCGCGGAAGGATTGCTTTCGCTGCCGCCTGAAACCGCAGTGACGCCATAGAAGCGGGGAATGCCGTTGGTCAGATTGTCGTGGACGAATGGACTGGTCACCCCTTCGATCTTATTCCAGGTGGGGGTCGTGGTGTCGGGAGAGGTAGACCAATAGAGGTTAAATGAGTCGGCGTTTCCGGAGCTGAGCGCAAAGGTCAACGTGTTCTCACCATCTCCCGGAACAGCCGAGATCGACAGGTTGGGGTTCTGCGATCCTCCCCCTCCGGTGCTTCCTCCCCCGAAGCAGTTTGCGGTGGCGCAAGCTCCACCGCCCCCCCCTCCGGTCGTACTGTCGCCGTCGCATCCCGCGAGGAGAAGGATCATCGTGAGAAAGCCTAGAAAAAATGCCGTCTGCCGTTGAATTGAAATCGATTTCATCTTATCCCGCCATGGTAAATTAATTTATAAAGATTAACTGAATTCTAAAATAGATTCAAGCCCTATCTGATGAACCGCCGCGCCATCGCTTGCCTCTCCTCCCATCTTTCCTTTACCATGATAGAAAGAGATCTCGCCTCACCGGCCCTCGTTTATTATAGCGTATGACGCATGGCGCTTCAAACGATTCCCAAAATTTCAGATTACGCCCTCATCGGCGACTCCCGCTGCGCGGCGCTCATCTCCAACACCGGGTCGATCGATTGGCTCTGTCTGCCCCGGTTCGACAGCCCGTCTATCTTTAACCGTCTCCTCGACTGTCTGCGCGGAGGTTATTTCGCCATCCGGCCAACGGGCGCCTACTCGACCCGGCGCCGCTACATCCACGACACCAACCTCTTGATCACCGAGTTCCATACCCGAAGCGGCATCGTTCGAATGACCGATTTTATGCCGGCCCTGACGGAGGAAGAAAAGCAGGAGATGATGATCCCGTTCCGCAGCATCCTGCGGATTGTGGAGGGGATTGACGGAAATGTCGAGATGGAAGTGGACTGTTTTCCTCGCCCGAATGACGGACAGCTGATCCCCCAATTCAAACGCCGAGGCCGGGAAGGATATTTTGCCGATATCGACGGGGGACTCTTTCATCTTGCCTCCGATTGCTTTATGGAAATGAAGCGCGAGGGGCTGTCTGGGAAGTGGACGATCGGAGGCGGGGAGCGATCCGTCTTCTGGCTCGCCTATGCGCGGGATGCCCCGGCCGTTTATCCGCGGCTGGACGAAGGGGTCGATGATGTGAAGGAGCGTTCCATTCGATACTGGCGAGCGTGGGCCGGTGGCTGCAATTACCGGGGGCCCTACCGAGATGCGGTGGTTCGAAGCGCCCTCATTTTAAAGCTCCTCTCCTTCGCGCCCTCGAATGCCATTGTGGCGGCCCCGATAACGTCGCTCCCGGAGGCGATCGGATTCAACCGAAACTGGGACTATCGCTACTGCTGGCTGCGAGACGCCTCCTTCACGGCTCAGATCTTCTTCCGCCTCGGATTCCGAGAAGAAGCCGCCGGGTTTGTTCAGTGGCTCATGCATGCGACACGCCTGACGCAGCCCTCATTGAAGGTCGTGTATGACGTCTACGGCCGTCTTGGTAAACCTCAGCGGGAGGTCGAATATCTCGAAGGTTATCGCGGCTCGCGGCCGGTGCGGGTCGGCAACAACGCGGAAGCGCAATATCAGCTCGACGTCTACGGCGAAGTGATGGACGCTTTGTGGCTCTATACGCAGAACGGATGCCGTTTCGACAGGGACATGCAGCGGAGTTTCTGCCGGATGGCCGATTACGTCGCCGACCACTGGAGTTATCCCGACCACGGCATTTGGGAAATTCCCGGGCCGCGCCAGCATTACGTCCATTCCAAAGTGCTCTGTTGGACGGCGCTCGATCGAGCCTTACATATTGCTCAAAGACTCGGCCTCTCATGCGATCAAAGACGATGGGAACGAACGGGGAGGGAGATCCGGGAGATTATCCTGAGAGAAGGATTTCATCCGGCGCTCGGCAGCTTTACGCAAACGCTCGGAGGATCGGCGCTCGACGCAACCGCCTTTATCTTCCCGCTGGTCGGTTTTATCGAGCCGAAAGATCCGCGACTGAAATGGACGGTCGACGCCCTGGAAAAAGAGCTCGCCCTTGAAGATCTGGTCTACCGCTATCGGATCGACGACGGATTGGAGGGGGAAGAAGGAACCTTCCTCGCCTGCGCGTTCTGGCGGGTGGAGGCGCTCTGTATGCTCGATCGCCGCGCCGAAGCGGCCGCCCTCTTCGAGAAGCTCAACCGCCGGGCCAATGAAGTCGGTCTCTACTCGGAGGAAATTCGCGAAGACGGCTTCTTTCTCGGCAACTTCCCCCAGGCGCTCTCCCACCTTTCGCACATTGCGGCGGCGCTTCGACTGGCCGATCACAAGTTATAAAAGGACCCCAGGACTATACCGAAGGCGAAATGAGCGATCATGGTGACGGCCGGCGTCTGATAACCATAATGCAGGGCGAGGAAGCCGGGGGGCTCCAGAAGCCGGGTGGGGGTGGGTCCCCAGAATTCCGAAGCCATCCTCGGATGGACCCCCGGCAGGAGGGGAAGGACGACGATCAAAACAAACGCTCCGTGAGCGATCCCCATCAGCGCCCCCAGCCACCAGGAGACGAATCCGAACCCGCTGAAGAAAACCGCATAGAGAAGCGAGAAAAGAAAACCGTTGATGAAGTGAACGACCGATCCGATCACCTTGGCGAAATCGCGGTTCGACGTAAACATCGTTCCCAACATGAACGGGATGTCCATCCGAGTATAACCGAGGCCTTCCGCGCCCCGCATGAGGGTCGTCAACAATCCGGTCGCCAATAAACCCCAGAGAATAATGTCGTTCCAATTCACGATTTCCGCAACCTTTGTTATGACGCGACCTCCGCCGGTTCCAGCTTTACCTTGATCCAACCGGGCTCCCGTTTATCGAAGGCTTTGTAGGCATCGAGCGCCGCATCGAACGATTCATGCTGTGTGAGGACTTCGGTCGGATCGATCACGCCGGTCATAATCATCTCGATCAATATGGGGATATACTTTCGATGGTTGCAATTCCCCATGTTGAGGGTCAGGTTCTTGTTCATCGCCTTCCCGATCGGGAAAAATCGATCGCTCTCCGGATAGACGCCGATGATCGAAAGGGTTCCCGCCTTCGCCAGCGCGTCGACCGCCCAGACCGAAGCGATCGAAGGCGCGTCGCCCGGATGCCAGTTGTCTCCCTGCGGCTGCGTCTGCTGCGCGATCTCCTGGCGCTCCTGCCGGAATTGCTGCTCCCTCTGTTTGAGTTGCTCCGCCGCCGGTCCCTGATGCGGCCGGGAGGCGTCGACGCCGACGGCATCGATGGCGCGGTCCACTCCGATTCCGCCGGTGAGCCTCCGAATCGCTTGGACCGGATCTTCCTGATTGTAATCGATCGGAATCGCACCTTGCGCCCGCGCCATCTCCAGACGGGAGGGAATCGTGTCGATGGCGAAAACCATCCCCGCATCGTGGAGATTGGCGCTCGCAATGGCGAACTGTCCGACCGGACCGCAGCCGAAAACGGCGACCGCATCTCCCGGACCGATCTCCGCCAGCCGGGCGCCGAAGTAGCCGGTCGGGAAGATGTCCGAAAGTAGAATCGCTTCATCATCGGTCAGCCCTTCCGGCGCGAGAACCAGCGTCGAATTGGCGAAGGGAATGCGGGCCCGTTCCGCCTGGAGCCCGTTGATCGGGCCGGTCTGCGCGGGACCGCCGAAGAAAGCGGTTCCGGCCAGCGGGCCGTTGGGATTGGCGTTGTCGCACTGAGAGGTATATCCGTCCCGACAGTAGGAACAGTAGCCGCAAGAGATCGTGGAGGGGATAATGACCCGGTCGCCGACGCTGAAATTGCGGACATCGGGTCCCAGCTCCTCGATGATTCCAACCCCTTCATGTCCCAAGATCGTTCCCGGTTTCATCCCCGGCATCGTCCCCCGGATCATATGAAGGTCGGTCCCGCAGATGGCGCTTGCGACAATACGGACGACGGCATCGTTCGGCTTCTCAATCCGCGGATCGGGAACCTCTTCGTATCGAATATCACCCACACCGTGAAACACAACCGCTTTCATAGGACCTCCTTATCTCATTACGGACTCGTTGGACCGGGCCGTCTTCTCCCTCACCCGGATCGATGATCTTCATCGACAGAATAGCCTTTCTTCCGAGCGCTGTCTATTTCACTCATAAGATTAATCCGATCGAGCGAGGCGCCAACACGTTAGAAATTGGGATTGTCATCCGATTTTCGATCTGATATAGATGGTTCGACAAGGAGGAACCGATGAAGATTGCATTTCTGGGATTGGGGATCATGGGGAGCCGGATGGCCGAGCGTCTGATTCGTGCCGGGTTCGAACTGACCGTCTGGAACCGAACACCGGGAAAGGCCGAAGGGCTGAAAAAGATGGGCGCCAAAGAGGCGACCTCACCGAAAGAAGCGGCAGCCGAGGCCGACACGGCGATCACCATGCTGGCTGATCCGGCTTCTGTTGAACAGGTGGTCCTCAAAGGGGGCCTGCTGGAGGGATTGAAGAAAGGGAGCCTCTACATCGATATGACGACCGTCTCCCCGGAAACCTCCAAAAAGCTCGGCGCCGCATGCGCCGAGCGGGGCGTCGCCTTTCTCGACGCGCCGATGACCGGGAGCAAACCGGCGGCCGCCGCCGGCGAGCTCCTCCTGATGGTCGGAGGAGACGCAACGGTCCTGGAACGGGCCCGGCCGGTCCTGCAGCCGATGTCGAAAAAGATCGTTCATATGGGAGCGATCGGGCAAGGATCGTTGATGAAGCTGGTCAACAATTTGTCGATGGCCGGGGCGATGGCGACCTTCTTCGAAGGATTTACCCTGGGAAAACGGGGCGGCCTCTCCGGAGAAGCGATCCTGGAGGTCTTGACCTCCGGCGCGCTCGCTTCTCCCTTATTGCGACTGAAAGGAGAAGCGGTCCTGAAGGAAAACTTCGAGCCGCTCTTTTCGTTGAAGCACATGGCCAAGGATGTTCACCTGGCGGTGGAAGAATCGGAACGAAAGGAATTCGAGGCGCCCATCTCGCGCCTCCTGGACGGTCTCTTTCAAGAAGCGCAGCGGAGGAATTTCGGAGAAGAAGACTACGCCGCGCTGATCAAGGTGTTCGGCGTGACCGGAGAGAAGAAGTGAAAATCCTATAGAGGGCTATCCCGAAATGATGAGAAAAGGCTGAAACAACCGTTCAAATCGAACAGTTTGTTCCGGCTTTAACAAGCGCGGATCATGGATGGATCGTCCCGCAAAACCCTCGATCTCTTTAATTTATTGCCGTACCACTTAAATTATGCTATATTTCTCCGCCTGTTCAAAGGAGAAGGATGTTCGCAATGCCGACACGCACGCAGAAAACCGTTTCGACGAAAAAAGGGTCCGCGACGAAAGGGGCCCTGGAGCAAAAGACACGAGAGCTCGGGGTGCTTCATCGCATCACGGAGCAGATCAGCTCAAACCTGGAGCTCGAGGTCGTCCTTAAGGAAATCGTCGAAATGGTCGTCGAAATCACGCAGGCCGACGCCTGCCTTCTTTATCTCCTCGATGAAACCCAAAAGGAGCTGACCCTTCGCGCATCCAAAAATCCCCATCCGAAGCTGATCGGCCGGATCCGCTTGGAACTGGGGGAGGGGATCACCGGCTGGGTGGCCAAAGAAAAAAAGATGGTCGCCATCGCCAAAGACGCGTCGGAGGATCCTCGTTTTGCGCTGTTCCATAATCTCCCCGAAGATCGCTACCACGCCTTCCTCTCGGTGCCGGTGATCAGCAAAGGGGAGATCATCGGCGTGATCAACGTTCAACACAAAAAGCCTCACTATCATTCGGACGGGGAGATCGCCCTGTTGACCACGATCGGTCATCAGGTCGGCAGCGCGATCGAAAACGCGCGGCTCTATGAAGAGATGAAAAGGAAGGCGATGCAGATCGATACCCTCTCCCGGATGAGCACGATGATCGCCTCCAATCGATACCTTGAAGAGATTCTCAATTTGATCGTGACGATGACCGCGGGGATGATGAATTCGAAGATCTGCTCGATCATGTTCCTCGACGAGCAGAAAGGGGAGTTGAAGATCGTTGCGACGCAAAGCCTGAGCGAAGAGTATCGGCAAAAAGCGAACGTGAAGATCGGGGAGAGCGTCTCCGGCCGGGTGGTGAAGGAGCGCCGGCCGATCACGGTTCTCGATGTCACGGGCGATCCTCACTTCCGATTTCCGGAGTTGGCGAAAAAAGAAGGGCTTTTCTCTCTCCTGTCGGTCCCGATGATGATCAAAGATCGGGTGATCGGGGTGATCAACAGCTACACCTCCAAAGAGCACCACTTTACCCCGGAGGAGATCAACATCCTCCAGACGGTGGCCAATCAGGCGGCGGTCGCCATCGAGAATACGACCCTCGTCCAGCAGTCGTCCGCCATGCAAGAGGCGCTGGAGACCCGCAAAGCGGTGGAACGAGCGAAGGGGATCTTGATGAAGCAGGGAAAGATCTCGGAGGAGGAATCGTTCCGGCTGATTCAACGTCAAAGCATGAACACCCGGAAGACGATGCGGGAAATCGCCGAGGCGATTATCTTAGCATCAGAGATCAAGAAGGGATAATCGCCGGGCTTCCACCCCCCAATCCGCACCGATCAGATCCATCCGACGATATAATAAAACGTATTCTCCAAGAGACGCTGGAGCCAATTCCGGCGGGTCCATTCCGTGGCGCGGATCTCACGCGAGCACTTCAAATCGTCCCAAAACATCCCCTCCATTTTGTCGCCAAAAGTAGCGCCGAGTACCACCACGTTCACTTCAAGATTGTAGAAGAAGCTGAGCTGATCGATGTTGGACGAACCGATGGTGCTCCATCGCCCGTCGACGACCGCCGTCTTGGCGTGCAAGACCGGTCCTTCCCACTCAAAAATACGGACCCCCCATTTCAGAAGCCGGCTATAGAGGGCGCGGGTGGCATAATCGATGATCCGGACATCGGACCGCTTGGGGACGAGGATCATCACCTCGACCCCCCTTCGACAGGCTTTCTTCAGAGCGGTCAAAAACCAATGCGGGGGGACGAAGTAAGAGTTGGTGATGCAGACTCTTTTTCTGGCGCGAAGGATCGCCCTGAGATAGGCCTTCTTGATCTGATTTCGGCCTCGAAGACCGTTCGATGCAACAATCGATACCCCCAGCCTCCCCGAGGAAGAGACTTCCGGATAGTAAGTTGTATCGGGTTTCAGGCGCCTTTTTTTGTTCTTAAACCAGGTCGTGAGAAAGATCTGTTGGAGTTTTAAAACCGCCGGCCCTTCCAGCTTCAAATGGGTGTCGCGCCACCCTCCGCCCCCTTCCGCAGGATCGGCGTATTCTTCTCCGATGTTGATCCCCCCGACGAAACCGCAGCGGCCGTCCACCACCAAGATTTTTCGATGATCGCGCCGCTTCAAGTTCCACTTTAGGTTCCACCCCCATTTCCATGGAGCAATCGGGTGATACTCGAAGAGTTCCACTCCCGCCTCTTCCATAAAACGGAAGAGCGCTGGGTCGGTGGTCAGTGAGCCGAGAGAGTCATAAATAAGTTGGACGTAGACCCCTTCTCGTGCTTTTTCGGAAAGGGCTTCCGCAAATCGCCATCCGACACGATCGCTCCGGAAGATGTAGGTCTCCAGATGGATCGTTTCCTCGGCCTCTTTGATTGCTTTGAGCATCTCCGGAAAGATTTCGGAACCGTCTTTGAGAATCTGAACTTTGTTCCCGGAAATCCAGGCGCGGGGTCTCGATTTGAGGAAGGTGGATAATTTCTGCATGCCTTATTTTAACATAGTCAACAACCTCAATTTAAGCTTTCATTTCATAGAGATGAACCAAATCGACAAACCCATGCGACTATGTTAAGATACTTTCCAACGACGCAACGGATGGAAAATGGACGCATTTGTTTTAGCGGGCGACCGCGGGGCAAGCCACCAGATCCTGGGAACGAACAAAGCTCTCCTTAAATTGGAGGGATATCCTCTCTTCATTCATGTTCTCAAAGCCTTGGATGAAGTGGCTGAAATCGACCGTATCTATCTCATCGGTCCCCAAAAAAAGATGATGGAAGAGATCGAACAAGCCCTTCCCTATACGCTCTTCTTCAAGAAAATCGAAGTCCTTGAACAAAAGAACAGTCTCATCGAGAATATCCTGGCCGCCTACAGCCGTTCCCTGCCAGGTTATCAAGACGGCATGGACGTTCATCGGCTGAACCACGGCGATCCGCCCGGCCTCTTCCTTCCCGCCGATATTCCTCTGATCACGCCCGCTGAAATTCGGGAATTCATTTCCAAAGCGGATATGGAAGAATCGGATTACTGTCTCGGCGTCACACCGGAAGAAGCGCTGACCCCCTTCTATCCGAAAGCAGACCAGCCTGGGATGAAGATGGCCTACGTCTACACACGCACGCAGGCCTATCGGCTGAATAATCTCCATCTGGCCCGTCCGCTTCGCATCGGAGCGGGGCGGGACATTCAACAACTCTATGATCATCGTTACCAGAAATACCTCGGAAATCGAATCCGGATTATGCTCGAAATTTTAAAACGGCCGGGATGGCCGAGCGTATTGAAATCTTACCTGTTGGCTCAAGCGGCCGTTTCCCTCGCGCAATCCAACCGTTCCGGACTGGCCGCACTATTCCGCCGGTCCCTTGCTCTTTCCAAAGTGGAGCGGGAAATAAGCCGCTTCCTGGGAACCCGCTTCAAAGTGGTCGAAACAAATATCGGCAGCGCTGCCTTGGATATCGACGACGAGGCCAGTTATCGAACCCTCTCCACGCGCTTTCGAGAATGGCGTGAATTTTTCGCAAAGTTTAATCAAGGACAAGAAGGGGGCGCTTGTCCGTTTCGAACGGAAGCATGCGGATGAGGAACTTCGATATGCGGGGACCGACGCGGAAGAAAACCGCTGAAGGGAGAGGTTCGAGCGGACGGAGAAAACGATGGATCACGCCGCTGATTCTGTCATTCGTTGTTTTGCTCTTCTCGGATGAGGCGGCCTATGCCTGGGGGGTCGGCATGCACATGATGCATGGATCGACCCTCCTGCAAAATCTTCAATGGCTGACCGGATCATTGGTTCAGGTTTTGCGCGCCTTCCCGCGAGATTTCTTATACGGCTGCGTCAGCGCCGATATCTTTATCGGCAAAGGTTCCAAATATCATGCCGATCATTGCCACAACTGGTCGACCGCCCGGCGGCTTCTCCAACAGGCGGACGATCCCCGTTTGCAGTCGTTCGCGTGCGGCTACATCGCTCACCTGGCCGCCGACATCATCGCCCATAACGTTTACGTTCCGAACCAGCTCTATCTGACCTCTTCCACCACGCGACTGGGCCATATTTATTGGGAGCTCCGCGCGGACGAATTCGCCGATCAAAAATATTGGAAGCAGGTCCTCGATATCCTCTCGGGGGCCAACGATCAGAGCGACCGCTTCGTCCAGGAGATCGTCAAAAAAGACCTGGTCTCATTCGATATGAAGAAAAAGCTCTTTACCCACGCCGTCAAGCTGTATGACTTGGGGAAACGCCAGCAGGCCGTTTCTCTGGTCTCGCGGAACTCGCGTTGGGATGTTCCTCAGCAATATGTCCAGTCACTCAACCGAAAATGTCTCAACTTGATCGTCAATGTTTTGAACCATCCGGAAGACTCGATCTGCTATCGGTATGATCCGATCGGGAGTCAGCGCCTGGCCGAGGCAAAAAGATTGCGTCAATTCTCAAAACGGATTCATCGCAAAGAACCGACCGACTATATCTTCGATCCGCCCGCAGAGATCGAGAGCTTCTTTTGCTGTCACGCCCATTCCGAGGTATCTTCCTCGGTCGGCACCCTGCGCTCCGAATCCTTGGGTCACATCCATCTAACATAGAAAACAACCTGACCCCATCATTAAGACGAGGACATGGAGAATCGCAGAAAACAGAAGCGGGTTCCGCTCCTGACTGTGGCCCGCATCACACCGCACGGTCTTCAAAAAACGGTCGATGCGATGATTCGTGATGTTTCGATCTATGGAATGGGGGTTTACGTCAAAGGTCCTTACCAAAAGGGGGATCTGCTGCTCGTGAAAATATCAGTGAAGACCGAAGAAGGGGAGGCGATCGACGAATCGCTCTACGGTCAAGTGGTTTGGGCCACTGCACTTAAAGCAGCGGGTCAATATGCCATCGGGCTGGAGTTTCACGATATGGAAAAGAAGAACCCCGCCCTTTATGCTTACATCAAACGCTTGGAGAAACTCCAGAATTGACCCACGACGGAATGCTCAGGGGAAAACGCCGCGCGCCAGCTTGGCGCTGGCGATTTTACGGATGGCGAGCATCAGCGCCGCCATTCGCATACTGACCTTTTCTTCTTGAGCGAGGGTTAAAACCGCGTTGAAGGCGCTCGACATGATCTCCCGCAGCTTTTCGTTGATCTCTTTTTCCTTCCAGAAAAAGTTCTGAAGATCCTGTACCCATTCGAAGTAAGAGACCGTCACCCCGCCGGCATTGGCCAGGATGTCGGGGATCAAAAAGATTCCTCGATCTTGAAGGATGAGATCGGCCGCGGGGGTCGTCGGCCCATTCGCCGCCTCCGCCAGAATGGTGCATGAAATCCGCCCGGCGTTCTCCTCCGTGATCTGGCCCGAAAGGGCGGCCGGCACCAGGACATCACAGGGGAGCTCCAGCAACGCGCGGTTCGTGATCGGCTCTCCGCCGGGAAATCCCTCGATAAACCGGCTGTGCGAGAGATATTGAAGCAGGGCCGGGATATCGAGCCCCTTCGGATTGTAAACACCGGAGCGGACATCGCTGACGGCAATAATCTGACACCCTTCTTGATGAAGGACCTTCGCGACGTTCGATCCGACATTCCCAAACCCCTGAACAACGATCTTTTTCCCTTCCGGTCTCGTTCCGAGATGATTAAACGCCTCCATGATGCAGTAGACCACGCCGCGGCCGGTCGCTTCGATCCGCCCGAGGGAGCCGCCGATGACGATCGGCTTGCCGGTGACGATTTCCGGGATGGAGTAGCCTTTGAACTGGCTGTAGGTATCCATCATCCAGGCCATCACCTGCTCGTTGGTGCCGACATCCGGGGCGGGGACATCCACATCCGGCCCGATGAACTGGATGATCTCCGCGGTATATCGCCGGGTCAGCCGCTGCAGCTCGTTTCGCGAAAAGGCGTTTGGATCGCAGCTGATTCCTCCCTTGGCGCCGCCGAAGGGAAGGCCCATCAATGCGCATTTCCAGGTCATCCACATCGCCAGCGCACAGACCTCGCCGAGATTCACTTCAGGATGATACCGAATCCCTCCTTTGGAAGGGCCGAGGGTATTGTCGTGATGGACCCGATAGCCGTGAAACACTTCGATATGTGAGTCATCCATTCGAATCGGAACGGAGACCATGATCGCCCGTTTCGGAACCACAAGACGCTTCCGGACGTTCGGATCGAGCTTGAGCTGGTCGGCCGCCTGGTCAAACTGCGTCACCGCCATCCGGTAAATGGGGGTCATATACTCCGGCTCGTGCCGTTTTTCTTGTTCGATGTCCATCCTGTTTTGTCCCCAGATTGAGTGAGGGGTCCGACCGATGGGGCGGGCCGCCTTATTTTTGGTTCGAAAAAAAACGGGGAAGGTCGCGGATCGAGATCATGCCGATCAGATCTCGGATGGAAAGAATGCCGATGATCTCTCCTCTCTCGGTCACGGCCAGGTGCCGGACCCCCTTCGTCGCCATAATCTCGTTGGCCTCTTGAATCGTCCGTGAAAGGTCGATATCGAGAACCGGCGTATTCATGATCACCCCGACCGGGATTTTAGAGGCGCTCAGCCCGTAACCGATCACCTTTCGGACCAGATCGGTCTCGGTGATGATTCCGACGTACCGTTTCTCGTCAACGACCATCAACGAACCGATTTTCTTCTCATCCATTTTTCGCGCCGCTTCCTGGGCCGTCGCAAAGGAGTCAACCGTTTGAATGTCACGACGGACTAAAACGGTCAGCGGTTTGACGATATCGGTCATGGCGTGCAGGGGGCTTTTTTTGTCGTTCGAGAAATACCGGACCAGGTCCCGGACGGAGATCATTCCGACGATCTTTCCACTTTCTGAAACGGCGAGATGCCGGATTCCGTTCAGATGCATCAAATGATTCGCTTCGATCGGCGATTTTTCAACGTCGATGTCAAGCAACGGCACATGCATGACGGAGCGGGTCGGGGTCTCGGGAGAAACCTCCTTGGTCAGCCCTTTCCGGACCAGATCGCTCTCCGTAACGATGCCGATATATTGTCCCCCGTCTTCTACAAAAACGGAGCCGATTTTGTACCGTCGCATCATTTGGGCCGTCTCGACCAGGGTGGTCGTCGGACCCGTCTTTTTTATATCGGAGTGAATCAGCTCCCTTAATGACATCTTGTCCTCCTTCAGGCAATCGTCCGGAATGATATCTAAATGTCCCTATTCTGTCAACCAAAGCACCCTAGCGCATAATCACTTGATTGGGAAGAGATTTCAGCGAGAAATGCCTCGTGTTTTCCAGTACCGACTTTATTGACACCCACCGAATCGTATGTTAGACTCAGCCGGAAATTTCTGCTGCTTTATCTATATCTTAAGGAATGATTCCGGGAGGCGCTGACATGGCGGAAACCGAGTTAACCCACTTTAATCAAGAAGGCCGGGCGCGAATGGTCGACGTGTCCGGAAAGGCCGACACCCATCGCACGGCAGTGGCGACCGGCATGGTTTATATGAAACCCGAAACCTTGGCCCGGATTCAAGCGGGACAAATTGCGAAGGGCGATGTCCTCGCCGTGGCCCAGGTGGCCGGCGTCATGGGGGCCAAGCGGACGCCCGACCTGATCCCGATGTGCCATCCTCTGCTTCTCACCAATGTCGATATTCATTTCGAAATCCATCCTGCGGAAAATGGGGGCCCGGCCGCCGTCCAAATCAACGCCACCGTCAAAACCTCCGGCCAGACCGGTGTGGAGATGGAAGCGGTCACGGCCGTCACGGTGACCGCGCTGACGATTTACGACATGTGCAAGGCGATCGATAAGGGGATCAGCTTCGGTCAGATCGGTCTTCTCTCCAAAAGCGGCGGCAAGTCAGGAACCTATACCCGTCCCGAGCCCTTCCCGAAATGATCCAGATCGAGCACCTGATAAAAGAATACGCCTCCGGACGAAAAGCAGTCGACGATATCAGCTTTCAAGTTCCCTCAGGCGAAGTCTTCGGCTTCCTCGGCCCCAACGGGGCCGGAAAAACGACCACCATCAAAATCTTGACGACCCTTCTCCGACCCACCTCCGGGACGGTCCGGGTGGCCGGCTATGATGTCGTCGAAAATCCGCTGGCGGTTCGAATGTCGTTCGGGTATGTCGGTCAGCAAAGCGGCGTCGATCCGGCGATGACGGTCCGCGAAAATCTTCTTCTTCAAGGAAAACTCTACCACCTCCCCGCATCTTCTCTCCAGGAAAGAATGATCTTTTTGCTCGATCTGCTTGATATGAAAGGGACGATCGATCTCTGGGTGGGGGCCTTGTCGGGCGGGATGAAGCGGAAGTTGGATATCGCCACCGCGCTGATTCACGAACCCAAACTCCTCTTCCTCGATGAGCCGACGTTGGGACTCGATCCACAAAGCCGATCCGACCTTTGGAGTTATCTCCGCCGGCTGAACCGGGAACAGGGGGTCACCCTCTTTTTAACAACGCATTACCTTGACGAAGTCGATCAGCTGGCCCACCGGGTTGGGATTTTAAATCACGGAAGGGTTCAAACGATCGGAACCCCCGATCAGCTCAAAGATAGTCTCGGCGCGGACTGCGTTCACCTCACTTTCAAACAGCCCCTTTCCGAATCGGTCGTCGCCTCCTTTCGCCAAAAGGAATGGATCAAAGAAGTTATCCGCCAGGAAAATCAGCTTCGCCTCTACCTGGAGAACGGGAAAGGACTTCTTCCCCGTCTGCTCCAGTGTGTGGACGAACTCGGCTTGACTGCGGAGACCGTCGTTTTAACCCGTCCCACTTTCGATGATGTCTTTTTAAAATACACCGGCAAAAATTTCGCGGACGAAGACAAAAAAGAAAACGACTCCGCCGGATGGGGCTCCTGGGGGAAAAAATGGGACAACAATTCCGGCGAAAACGAGTGGGCTAAGAAATGGCAGAAGGAAGGGGAATCGGGGGAGTCGGGCAAAGAGTGGGGAAGCGAGTGGAAGAAGAAAGAAACCGGCTCGGAAAAAGAGTGGGGCAACCAATGGAAACAGCCGGAACCGAAGGATCCCGCGGCCGATGCCCCGGCGAAACCTGAAGAACCCTCCGAGAAAAAGTGGCCGCAAGGGGAGTGGCCCCAGGGCGAGTGGAAGAAGGATCAAGGATGGAACAAAAAATAGTTGTCGCCCCAACATCGACCCCGGTTCCGGCGTCAGGAATGCCGGTGAAATGGCTGGTGGCCGATACTGCAGCCCTCCTCAAAAAATATCTTCTGATGACATGGCGGATGCCGATCTGGACCTTCTTCGGACTGGTCCAGCCGCTTCTCTGGTTGATCATCTTCGGTCAATTGTTCAAGAACCTCTCGCGCCTTCCCGGCTTCCCAGAAGCCGATTACATCCAGTTCCTCGCACCGGGGGTGATCGTCATGACCGTGTTGTTCGGCTCTTCCTGGTCGGGGGTGAACCTGCTTCGAGACCTGACTTTTGGAATCATGGAAAAACTTCTGGTCGCCCCGATCTCCCGGACCGCCATTGTTTTGAGCCGTCTGTTGCATGCGGGGCTGACGGTCGTCATCCAGGTTTTTCTCTTGGTCGGCGTGGCCGCCTTGCTTGGGGCCGGCTTTCCCCGCGGAGCGGGTCTCTTCTGGATCTGGGTTGCCGTGCTTCTCCTTGCGATCGGCTTTTCCGCCGTCTCGAATGCGCTCGCGATGATCCTGAAAAAAGAAGAGCCGTTGGTCGTGATGGGAAACATGTTGACGCTCCCCCTCCTTTTCTTCTCCCCGGCGCTGGTGCCGACCGATTTCATGCCGGTTTGGATGCAGATGGTCAGCCGGATCAATCCGGCCACTTATGGAGTGGAAGCGGTCCGCGCCTCGTATCGGGGCGTTTTTGACGCCTCCTTTTTCATCAGCATGGCGGTGCTCGGCCTGTTTACATTCGTTTCAGTCATCTCAGCCGTTTCCATCTTTAGTCAGGATCGCTCTTAGAATTTTAATGAGGACAAAAGAACAAGCGACATCGTTTTTATTCCTCCGCCATGGAGCCACCGATTTTCCGGAGAATCGATATTATTGTGATTCGGTGGAAGATCCGGCGCTCAATCCGGTCGGCCTGAAACAGGCCGCCGGCTGGCCCGATCGGCTTCAAGGAAAATCGATTGCCGCGCTTTATGTCAGCCCCTCGCGCAGGACACAAGAGACGGCCCGGCCGACCGCCGATCGGCTCGGATTGAAGATTGAAACTACTGAAGGACTCCGAGAGCGGACCTTCGGATCGTGGGACGGGCTGACGAACGAGGTCATTCAACAACGCTTCCCGGAGGAGTGGTCAGCCTGGAAGAAAGACCCGCTCCATTTCACAACGGCGGGAGGGGAGTCGCTTGTCGGTTTTGCCAAGCGGGTCGATGAGACGATTCAGACCCTATTAGCGCGCCATGCGGGCCAGACGGTCCTCCTGGTGACGCACGTCGGACCGATTCGGATGATCGTCGCCGCGGCGCTCGGGATGGCGCTTGAAAATCAAAAACGGCTCGTGGTCGGTTCCTGCTCGTTAACACAGATTGATTATACGGCCAGTTGGCCCAACTTGGTCTTTTTTTCGCTCCGACCGGAGTGACTCGATGAGGAGAACCGTGAAGAAAAAAACAACCCGAAAAAAAACGGAGAAGAGTAAGGCAACGCCTTCCCGCAAAAAGAGTAAAGAAACCTTCGACCCGATGAAGGTGATGAGCATCAGCTCGGCCTACTGGCAGTCGAAGATCCTCCACACCGCCCAACGATTGAACATCTTCACCCGGCTGAAGGATCGGTCGGCGACGGCGACGGAATTGGCGGCCGAGATACCGGCCGATCCGCGCGGATTGGACATCCTCCTCATCGCGGCGACGTCGATGGGCCTGCTCGACCGGAAAAAGGAGAAGTACCGAAACACCCCTTTCGCGAAAACCTTCCTGGTCAGCGGAAGCCCCCGATACCAGGGGGGAATCGTTTCGATGTTCGACAGCTGGTACGGCGCCTGGGGCGATCTTGATCAGGCCGTCCTGACCGGCAAGCCGGTGGTCGACAAACCGCACGACCAGGGCCCGGAAGCGCTCCGGAGCTATATCTATGGAATGCACTACCGCGCCATCGCCCAAGGGGATCTGCTGGCGCGCAAGATCGATTTTTCGGGAAGACGCCAGTTGATCGACATCGCCGGGGGGCCCGGCACCTTCTGCATGAAGTTCTGCGAGCGAAATCCGAAACTTTCCGCGACGGTCTTCGATCTTCCGCAGACGTTGGAAGTCACGCGCGAAATCGTCGGCTCGTTCGGGATGCTCGACCGGGTTACCCTCAAACCGGGCAACTACCTTGAGGATTCTTTTGGAAAAGGATACGACGCTCTGCTCCTCTCCTCGATGTTCAATCAGGAGTCCCCTCAAGTGATCAAAGAGATCTTCCGAAAAGCCTATGAAGCGCTCGATCAAAAGGGGATGATCCTCATCCAAGATCAGATGCTTAATCGGGATAAGACCGGCCCGATGCTGTCGGCGCTGATCGGGGTCAACCAGCTGGTCCATACGCCGGGAGGCGCGGCCTACTCGGAGAAAGAGCTCGCCGATTGGATGAAGGGGGTCGGATTCAGGAAGATCAAACCGGTTCCCCTCCCTTCCCCGAGTCCCTTCACCGTTTTAGTCGGAGAGAAACCATAACGTCAGGAGTAACGGTTATGATTCGAAAAACAATCTATATCGTATTGTCCCTTTACATCATCCTGGGAGGCCTTCGCGTCGTCTCTGCGGAAGAGGCGCCCGCTTCTTCCAATCCTTTGGATGGAACCGAGATCATCAAAAAATCGAGAGAATTGATTTACCAAATCGGAGACCAAAAGAACAAGGTGATCCTTCATCTGATCGAGAAAGACGGAACCAAGAAAAAGATCGAGGCCAGCCGCTATTGGAAGAACTATCGGGCGAAGGAAGGTTTGGACAGCAAGATGCTCCTGGTGACCGATTTTCCTCCCGACTCGCGCGGAATCTCTTTCCTCATCTGGGATTACTCCCAGGAGAACAAGACCGACGATCTCTGGCTTTATCTGCCAGCGCTTAGGATGGTCCGGCGGATCTCCGCGCAAGATCAAAATGACGCTTTCCTCGGGTCGGATCTGACCTTCGGGGACATGGGACAGCGCCGGCTCGACGAAGATGAACATAAGCTATTGCGGGAAGAAGGTTATCTCGGCACCCAGACCTATGTCGTCGAGAGCGTTCCGAAGGAGAAAACGAGTATTTACAGTAAAAAGGTCTCCTGGATCTCGAAGGACAGCTGGACGGTCTTGAAAATAGACTACTATGATCGCAATTCAAAGCTTCTTAAAAGACAAACGATCGAATGGCAGTCGCTCGATAATTTCAGTGTCTGGAAAAAAACGGAGGTGACCAACGTTCAGAACGGACATCGAACCATCTTTGAGGTCAGTGATCTCCAGGTCAACGGAGGACTTGAGGATGAAGATTTTACAGAACGCTCGCTAAAAACCGGCATACGGAAATAGGGTCCATTCTGTCCGTCATTTGAAGAGCCTCCCGGCACCAGTTCGATAATCACCGCGCGCCGGGAGGCTTACTCTCCAGACTGTTATCCACCAAGATGTGATCTTCTACGCCGATATCCTCTACCTTGATTGTATTTTAGGTAATTTGGGTAGACTGACATCATCAAACCAAAGGAACGAAAATGATGAAACGCTATGTAGAGAAAATCGTCGGCCATCCTTACCTGGTCATTTTCTCCGTTCTTCTCATTACTCTTTTCTTCTTCACTCAATTTCGAAACCTCCAGATGATGTTCGATCCAAAATCGATCCTTCCTCAGAATCACCCTTACGTTCAGCTAAACAACAAAATCGAAGAGGCATTCGGCGGCAGCCGCGTGGTGGTGATCGGTATCCATAACAAGAAGGGGGATATCTTTAATCCGGCGACCCTCTCGAAGGTGAAGGGAATCACGGACGATGTGAAGAAGATCGCCGGGATTAAGGAAGAGAATGTCGTCAGCATCGCAGATCGAAAAATCAAATATGTGGTCGGAACCGAAGATCAGATCGAGATAACTCAACTCATGAATGGAGAGGTCCCGACGACACCGGAAGGGCTTTCCGAGCTAAAGAAAAGGGTTTACTCAAACGATCTTTTCCTCAACAGCCTGGTCTCGAAAGATGGGACGGCCGCTGCCGTGATCGTCGACTTTGGCCCCATCGTCCCTGGAGAGTGGGAAGGGGAGGGGGGCGCCGCAGGCGCAGCGTCCGGAGGAGAAAACTGGCAGCAATGGCAAAAAGGGGAAGGGAGCGTCTCGACAGGAGAGCCAAAGCAATCGCAAGCTGCTCCCCAGCAAACAGTAGAGAAAGAAGAAGGATGGAAGAAGTGGCAGGGGAGTGAATCAAATTCAGCCTGCGGCGCATGGCAGAAGAGTGAGCCGGGAAAGTGGCTGGCCGATTCATTAATCCATTGCCAACTTCAGGACATCACCGCAAAATACAGCGATGCCGACCACCAGATCTATCTCGGCGGGATGCCGATTGTTCTCTCCTATTTCGAGGCCGATTCTTTCAGGATGCTCGCGGTTCTCTTTCCGATCGCCATTTTGATCATCGGCATTCTTCACTATATTGCCTTTCGAACCTGGCAGGGTTTGTTTATTCCACTCGTCACTTCTTTGCTGGCGGTTGCCTGGGCGATGGGGATGATGGGCCTGACCCGTACCCCGCTTGATCCGTGGAATGCGATGACCCCGATCCTTATTTTAGCGATTGCAGCGGGCCATTCGGTCCAAATCTTAAAGCGTTACTATGAGGAATATGAACGGCTCGGCGATTCGAAACAGGCGGTGATCGAATCGACGACGCAGGTTGGATTGGCGATGGTGACCGCCGGCGTGATCGCCTCAGCCAGCTTTGCATCGTTGATTACGTTCAAGCTAAAAACGTTCCAGTCGTTTGGGTTGTTCACTGCCTTCGGCATCTTGAGCGCCCTTGTTTTGGAATTGACCTTTATCCCGGCTATCCGTTCCGTGCTCCGTCCCTCCCGTAAAAAGCGAGTCGTTAGGGGACCCGATCTACTCGACCGGTTTTTGAGCAGTCTTGCTTCGCAAGTGACCGGAAGCGGGCGGACGATTATTCTGACCGGCGCCGCCCTCTTTTTTGTCATTTCGGTCATCGGAACGCTTCGGGTCCAAGTCAGCAACAGCAACCGCTCCCAATTTTTTGAATCGACCCTCCTTCGGCAAGATGAGCGGGCCCTTAACGAAAAGTTCGCCGGCACCTCTACCTTTTATATTCTTCTGGAAGCAAAAAAAGAATCTGCCCTTAAAAACCCTATCGTGGCCGGGGCGGTGGACCGACTCCAGCGCCGCCTGGAGAGTGTGCCGGAGGTTGGGAAAACGGAATCGTACGTCGACTATGTGAAACAGATGAATCAAACATTAAACGGCGGCGATCCGGCCTTTAATAAGGTCCCGAATGCACAGGATCAGATCGCGCAGTTTCTTTTCCTTTATTCGGTCTCGGGGAATCCGGCCGATTTCGCCCGATTAATGCGCCCGCAACAGGAAGAGGCGGTGATCTGGGTTTTTCTAAAAAGCGACGATACCCGTTTGGCGGAAGAGTTGATTCAGATCGTCGAACAGGCGCGTGACGCTGACTTTACCCCTCATCAAGTCTCTTTAGGTGTGGCAGGAAGCTCCCCCGTTGTGGTCGCCCTCAACGAAGAGATGATCAGAGGAAAGGCGCTGAACATCATTCAAATCGCCGCGATTACCTTCTTAATGACCGCATTAGTACGACGATCGCTCTTAGGCGGCTTCTTTGTTATTATTCCGCTCGCCCTCTCGGTATTAATTAATTTTGGTATAATGGGACTCAGTGGGATCACACTCGGGATTGGGACCGCGGCGATTACCGCCATGGCGGTCGGTATCGGCGCGGATTATGAAATTTATCTCATTTTTCGCCTCAGGGAGGAGTTTAAGAAAAGCAAAAACATCGAAGAGGCGATCCGGACCACTTTGCAAACATCCGGAAAGGCGATTATTTTTGTTGCCATTGCGGTATCAGCCGGATATGGGCTTCTTGCTTTTACCGGGTTTTATCTTCATATGGAAGGAATTTTGGTGCCTCTGGCAATGTTGACCAGCAGCCTTGGCGCACTGACCATCCTTCCTGCTTTGGTCATCATTTTCAAGCCGAAATTTGTTTTCGACGGTCAGGAGGTGCCGCTTGCGCTAAAACCGACCGTCAAGTAAAACGATTCGGCTCCTTGACTTTGGGAGACGTGTAGAGTGAAAGGCAGATGGTTTTGGATTCTTATCATCGCAGCAAGTTTCACTCTTCTTCCACATCTCAGCTTCGGGCAAGAGTCCCGTTTAAGCATCGCCTATACAACCGGTGTTTATCAGCCTTCTCTTAAATCGTTAAATAAGATCCTCGGGGATCCTCACCTTGCGATCCTTCAAGATCCTAATTACCTCCTTCCACGCAACCGACTTCTCCCGGCCGAAGTCAGAAACATCGTCGCTCCTGAAATAAAAGGAAAAACCAACTATGGCGCGGAGGTCCAGTGGGAAGCAACCGATAAGTTTTCATTGGTCGCAACCCTCTCGCTCTGGCAGGGTGAATCGACGGCGGAAGATGTCATCACTACTTTCCTCCGGCAGGATCTTCCTCCTGTTTCGGCACCCAGAACAGCCTCCTATAACCTATCCGTAACTCAGATCTGGCTTGGTTGGAAATATAACCTCTATCAAGACCCCGATCATGGACGCTTTTTCATCAATGTCGGATTGATCGGAATCTCGATTACCAATTTGATGATCGATTCGGTCGTACGGGTGAATAGCCCCGACCTTAATTTCGCATCGGTCAGTTCCACCGAGGCAGAGGGAATTGCATTTACTTCAAGAATCGGCATCGGAGGAGAGTACTTTATTACTCCCTGGCTTTCTTTTGGCTTGAACGCGAATTATGTCATTGGAAGCAGCGCAAAACTTAAAGTAGAGAAGCATTTCCGTTCAAGTTTCTTCGACATTCCTCCCCCGCCACCCGAAACAACCAACCTGCAGAATGTTCCACCTGTCCCCGAAAACGGAGAAACATTACGCTGGGCTCGCATTGAAACTCAAAACATCAGCGATTTTTGTGACCCCCCCGCAACGACTGAAGATGGAAACATCGATCCAGATACCTGTTCTCAGCATGGTAGAGGGAATCCAGCGGGTCGACCTCTCGAATTAGAGCTAAACGGTTTTCAAGTTACCGGCATGCTTCGATTTTACTTCTAAACCTTTCCGACATCATTGTAATATGGCCTAAAATTCTTAGTCGGAAACATTGACATACTACACTTCTATGGTATATTAAGTTCAGGTTGAGGGTAAGAAATCGGGAAATAAATCAAGATCGATCTCCAAACCCGGTTTTTATTGATCGCTAATGATAAAGTTAGCCTATGAATGGTTACGGATATTCAAAGTGCAGAGAGCAAAATAATAGTCAACAAACTCGTCCTTGTTATAGGTGAACAGTGAATATGTTATGGTGGGAAATGCCTTCTTCAGACAAAAGTGTTGTACTTTTTCTGTTGACACGTGATCCCCATTCTCTATAAACTTAACCCGAGTTGCGTGTACATAATTCCCACCATAACTTTATATATTTAAGGAGGTCTGATGAATCCCCTTGTTGACAGCTATAAGAGGACGGTTTCTTACATGCGAGTTTCCATCACCGATCGCTGCAACCTTAGGTGTGTCTACTGTATGCCGGAGGAAGGGCTGGAATGGACTCCGACAGACGAAATACTGACTTATGATGAACTCACACGAATTATCACCGTCGCTGCAAAAAGGGGACTTCGGAAGGTGCGTATCACAGGAGGTGAGCCGCTTGTGAGAAAGGGCGTCGTTGGGTTTGTAGAACAATTAAGTCGTGTTCCGGGGTTAAAAGAATTGGCGTTAACCACGAATGGAGTCTTCCTTAAGGAACTTTCAGCCGACTTATATAAAGCGGGATTAAGAAGAATTAACATCAGCCTTGATTCGCTTAACCCAAAAACCTTTGCTCAAGTCGTTCGCAGAGACATCTTCCCGAAAGTCTGGGAAGGGATCGAAGAGGCGGAGCGCGTCGGATTCGAACCGATTAAAATCAACTGCGTTCTTCAGCAGGGGGTGAATGACCACGAAGTCATGGATTTTGTTCGACTCACGTTGCGAAAACCCTACCATATTCGTTTCATCGAATACATGCCTTGCGCAAATTGGGACACTTGGGTAAAAACGTACAAGCCGTTTTCTGCAGTGGTTGATGAAGTGGAAACACAATTCGGAAAATTGGTTCCTGTTGGCGGTTCCAATGAAAATGACAATGGGCCAGCTGAGAATTTTAGGATTCCCGGCGCTCCGGGCGTGGTCGGCTTTATCCATGCCGTGAGCCATGACTTCTGCGATACCTGCAATCGCGTTCGATTGACGGCAGATGGGAAAATTCGGCCCTGTCTCTTTTCTGAAATTGCCGTCGATTTTCGTGATGCTCTTCGAAACGGTTGCAGCGATGAAGAAATAGAAGGACTCCTCGACCAGGTCCTCTATGTAAAGCCAGAGTACCACGAGCTGGACATGCTTCCGGAAGAGAAAAAACTGACCACGATGGTCAACTTAGGCGGCTGATTCCGTCCCAGTTGCTTCGTTAGTTAATTTTCGGAAGCATTCTCCTGCAATTTAGGAGAAAGCGTGCGAGATGATCTAACAAAAACGTCTGCAATCAAGGGTCATTATTTTTATGTTGGGAACCTCCTTCTAGCGTTACTTGGGGTTTTCCTACTTTTACCTGAAAAGGCAGAGGGCGTCTGTAATCTGATCGGCTCCCTCACAAAACCCGATAGTGTGACCCAGACCCGCTGCACCCAGTCGCGGACCACTCCCACTGATCGCCTCGCACCTGGTTTTGATCCCTCGAAACTCCTGACCCACAGCTTCCCAGGAGAGATAGGGGGGACCGCTGCAATCGATAGCGCCCTCGAGCTTTTCGTTGTTCTCGGTCCTGGAGAGATCACAGGAAATCCATTCGGCCAATTGCTCGATAAGACCAGCACCATCTGTAGCGAGATGGGTGGTCCGATAGGACATGAATGCCAGGGTCTAAATAATATCAGCCTGGGCCGTGCAAAATTTAACACGGCAACACAAAGAGATATCCCGCCAAGCACGGGACCCTGTTTCGATACAGGTCCCAATCCAGACGTGGAAATCACGGAATCAAGCAGCCCGAGTAGTTTTAGCAATCCTCCGCCATTTGCCCAGATCGACTGCCCCGCAAACGACACAGCCGGTTACCTGCACAACAATTTTGTCACGCAGGGAGACTTCTTTCCTTTCCAATTAATCCATGTTGGCTTCGATAGTATTATTAGTTTTGAAGCGGTTCCTGGCGGGACCACTTCCCCGAAAACACTCGTCCCGTGCACGGCTCCTGCCGGGTGGACTTGCGTTAACAGCAGCCAGACGGTGGAACAAGTAACCGGTGTGTTTAACGATCTTGGCACAGGATCTTTCAGCGCGCCTGGCGCAGGGGACCAAGTTGTTGTCAATAATGTGGCCGCATGGTCCGTACAAGCCAAGGGTGATTTAAAATTTACCTCTCCAACAATTGCATGGACACAGCAAATCACCGATCCTGATTTCTCAGGCGTTGCTCTGGAAGGGTTCGATGAACTGACATCTGGATCATTTACATACTGTCAAGGATCGCATGCCCCTGGAGGGCCCTGTGAGGCAAGCAATGTACCCGAGACATCTTATACTTCCGGTGACAGTCAACGAAACGGAACCTTTAGTACCCTGGGAGGAGATTGAATGAGCGCCGTTGATAAACTCACATCTTCTCTATTTCACTCCTCAAAACGAAAAAAGAGTGGATACTCCTCCTGTGCCGATGCTCTTTTGGGGGCCCTTATCCTTCTCGGATTCACACTATTGGTATTTTTAGCTTCTGAACAATCTGCAAATGCGCAGGAATTCGTCATCTTCACTAAAACCCAGGACCAACGGTTCCCTGCTTGTAGCTCCGCCTCTGAAGCTCAATGCGAACGATTTAACTCAAGTCAGCCGGCTTGTACCATCAATATTTTTAGTTGTCGTGGGTACGACCCAACACGGAACATCAGCTCCGGCTTGAACACACCCATAAACTGTCCCGACCTCCAAACAAATTGTCCTGCTCCCGCCGATGGCGCGCTCGAACTCTTCATACACTTGGGACCGGGGGAAGCCACAGGCAATATGCATGGTCGTATACAAGGGGTGAATGGAAGTATTTGCAAAGAGATCTCTTCAGCGGACCCTTCCAGCGAACTTTGTGCGGGAGTGGGGAACCTTAACTTGGGTATTGAGAAATACAATCCTAAAAGTCAGGATGATAACGCCCCTTGTGTCGGAATATTTAATGCCTCCTCTCCGACAGGAACCGGAGATCCTAATCCAGCCGAAGATTGCACGAATCCCACCGGAAATGGAAGCAATACAGCCGGGATGACTTCCGCCGACGGCTTCCATGGCTTTTCCGAGCAATTTGCCAGAAATGACGATTTCTTCCCAGGAGCTATCGAACATGCTGGATTCAAATTCGATGTCAGTTTCAAGTGGATGGACCAAAATACGCTAGCAACCTGTAATCAAAATCGAACCGGGATGGTTCAGCATACTTCCCCCTGTACCCACGCCGCCCAAAGCGTTGAGCAGGTCACTGCGCTTGATTCCGACCTCGGGATTGGAACACGGGCCAATCCCGGACCGGGTGATCAAGTCGTTCACATTAATGTCCTCGGCTGGTCTGCTAAAAATAATGATGACACTTATACCACACCTGGAAATGCTGCCACGCAAGCGACCGGTATAAATCCGAGAATTGCCTGGCAACAAACGATCAAAGACCCGAACTTTTCCGGTCTTTCCGGTTATGATGATGAAATGAATGGTGCATTCACCTATTGCCATGGCGCCCACAACAACTCGGGGGATCCCTGTTTCTCTGTCGTCCTCCCCGATGCAATTTATCCGACCGGAACCAGCCAGACGATCGGCGATTTCAAAAGCTGCTTGTCTTATGATCCGTCGACTGGAAATACAGAAGGCACTTGTCCATGAGTTATCTTAAAACGAATAAATTTCTCTTTAACACTTTAATGGCGCTCTTCCTCCTGTTTTCGATCGTAGGGGAGGTTGGGGCACAACAGTCAGGTGCAACTGACTTTAATATTAACTCAAGCAGCATAGCCCAGCGGCGTGCCGGGAGTGCATCCAGTCCGACTAATTTCGCCAGGAACAATCCAGGTTTTGATCCCTGTTTAAGCCCGACCGGCATTCAAAGCGGTGCAAGATGTGATGGAGAGACAAACCCCGCATCGGGCACGATTCCACTCCTCTCGGCCAGAAACGTCGGCGGTGCCACGAACGATGATAACAACAGACAAGGCGGCTTCTTCCATGCAACCAGTTACGGAGCCGTCACCGATAATATGTTCGGCGCGGTCTCCAAAACCTGTGGTCCAGACAACATTTGTGATAACGCAGACGATGATCCGACGCTTTGCGGAGATCCTGCGTTCGACACCGGGGTCGTGACAGGCCAAAATTGCGGGAACCTCCGCTATAACCCGGTGCGACAGGAGATGCAGATCCCCATCGGCTCGAATAATTTCCACTCGGTTAATTTTCCTTTGCGGCGATTCTTCTCACTGGAGGTCGTTTCCGAAGACAAGGACCTAGATGCCGATGGTGTTGCGGACTACGACCTATTCGGAAGTCCTTCCGGATCGCCTATTATCGCAACACCCGATCGGACCAGTTTTTGCGGGTACACGGCGCCCACCGTCTCGGAGTCCGGCGTAGCCGTGCCGAATGACCCCAATCTCAAGACTCCCTGCCAGGGCCCGCTGTTTTTTGCCGGTATTGGGACCGGCTTTTCAAGCGATTTTACTTTCAGACGTGCACCCTCTGCCGGAACATTTAATTGCGGAAAAGATCCCCGGTTGGCCACGGTGCAAACGACAACAGATCTTACCTGCAGCGTCATGGGAATCATTATGGAAACCCAGCTCGAAACCGGTTTTCCGGATCAACATACTGAGATAGGGGCCTATTTCCACGTTACGAATGCGGATTGTATCGGCTCCTCAAGCGGGGTAGGGGGAAACAATGACTGCCATGCCTCGAACATTAATCCCGCCACCGGAAACACGCTTTCTCTCACGAACTCTCACACGCCTGCCGCCTTTCGTGGCGGGGGTGATCCTATCCCGCCGATGATCACGGTCAATTGGGCGCAGCATATCACCGATCCGGATGTGGCCGGAGCGATCGATCCTAACCAGCCAGCGGCATTCAGCGCAACAATGGCCGGCTCTTTTGAGATGTGCAACCGAGACGTTTGGACCACCTGCAACCAAACCTTCCCGGCGGTCAATGCGCCGACCGGGGAAAGCCAAACGCGGGGAGATCCCGACTTCTTAATCGGGACCGACCCGAACTAGGAAAACAGATGAAGCTCTTATATTTAATACTCGGTATTTTCTGTACAATCCTCCTGACAGAACAGATCTCCTATGCTCAATCGAATGACTTCTTCAGCTCCACGTCAACCGCCAACAGCCGTTTCAAAAGCTCGGGGGATGCAAATGATTGTGCGAATTGTCCCGGGTTTAATCCGTGTAACGGGTCTACGATCGGTGGAACGACTTGCAATGGGAATGGACTGCTTCGCCAGACGCTCGTCGATGGCGCTCTCAACGTGACGCAAGTTGGGTTGGTCGGTCCCCAGGTTTGCATATCGATCTGCGTGGGGACGCCAAGCAATCCGACAAATGATTCGAAACTGGAAGTGAAGGTAAGCCCGCTTTTCGCGATGACCGGCCCCGGCGCCGTCACCGACAATATGTTCAATGTGGTTTCGGACCCGACCCGAACCGCTGCGGAGGTCACGGCCGGGACACCTGCCTTCGGCATGGGAAGCCGTGATCCTGCCAAATGCGGCAATACCGCCGCGGACGGAACGTTTGACCCATCGATCGATCCCGGCGTGCGTTCAGGCCTAAACTGTGGCTATCTTCGGCACAACCCGTCTACTCAAGGACTATCACTCCCATCAGGGAACAACACCCTTTCAACAGGTCAGACGATGACAAGCCTTACAACAATGACGCTGACATCGAGCTCGGGGACCCCGTGTGTCCTCGCAACCGATCCTCCTCGCGCAAACGATACAGGGGAGGGATGCGATTTAGTCGACTTTAATGCAGCGCCCCACGCATTTACTTCAAATGTCTTTCCGACCGGAAGCGACTGGACAGCGGGCCCGTTTACAGGAATCCCGAATGGGCTACACAATGAGTTCTCATTCAGCAGGGGAGTTGTTTGCCGTTCCGACACGGGAGACACAACCTGCGCGAAACAGAGTCTCATCCAGGAAACCCAAACAGAGAACGGCACCTCTCATGCCGAATGGGCCTTTGTCTGGTCTACTAAAAATATTGATCCTGCCGGAGCGGCCTCGGGCGCAGCCACTTGCGGTAATCCGATCCATGGTGTCGCCCAAACGACAGGAGGGAAGATTTGTGTCCATTGGTATTCGAGCTACGAGGACTCCCCCTGTAAAATCATCGGCGCGTATGATCCGAATGCCGGTCCGAACAGCTGCCGGGGGGTGGCCTCCGGATACGGATTCCTGGACGTTTCGGAAGGTTACTTCGTCCGTGATGGGGATGCCGTCAGCACCACTCCGACCAGCTATCCGCTCGGACCACAGGCATCTTTTGGCATCATCAACGGAGCAACAAGCCCGTGATAGAGCATACAGAAATAGAATATTTACCAATTGATTTTTTACTGAACTTTTTTATGTCATTTCTTACTTTTATACTTTACAGGGATATAAAAAGCGGCTAAGCTTAGAGGCAGATTAAATGGTATTTTTTAATCAGGAGGAAACAATGAACCGCTCTATAAAAAAGATTACCCTGTTTTTCCTGGGCATCGGCATCCTGGCATTTTCGGTCCAGGGCGCTTACGCCCAAGCGCTGGACTTTTTCAGCAACACACAATCGCTCGACCTGCGCTCCAGTGGAAGCGATGGCGCACCCGGCTTCAATCCCTGCGCCGGTGGGACCACTCAGCTAACCACAGAATGCTCCGGCGCTCCGGGCGGTTCGGAACCCTTATTGGATGCGTTGAACCTCGGGGATAGCGGAACAAACACAGCCGGCCTCTTCGAAAAGACCGGACCCGGCGCCATTACAGACAACATGTTCGGAATTGTTGAGCGCCCTGCAAGTCCGCTTACCTGCGGAGCCCAGGGGGCAGGTGTCCTTGCCGGCGGCGTCGGATCGCTAAACTGCGGCGATGGAAAATTTGATCCTTCAACGCAGGATCAGACGATCCCAACCTCAGGGACGAATCTTACCGGCGCCATGGCCGTCAACACCCCGATTGACATGACTTCTTGCGGGGCGGGATCGACAATGGGCGCCTGCGCCAACAATGCTTCGCTGCATCGCTCTCAGGTAGAAGACGCCTTTGTTTGGAATCCAACCGGCTCCACGGTGAACCTTCCGGTCAATACCGCCAACATGCCGACAATCATTGCAGCGCCTGCAGCCAAAACCTGCGCCGCGGGAAGCGCCGCGAACCCCGCTGTCTGCGGACAAGCCTCCATGATCGAAACGACCGCGCTTGGCACAACCACCACGGTGGTCGTCAGCCTGGCGACCGATTGGGCGACAACCAACTCTGCAGCAGGTGTGATGGGAACCGCCCCGACGGTCAACTGGGAAAGCAGAATCGTCCAAAGCGAAATGATTGGAGGGGGCACCTTCGATCAAACACTTTCGGGCAGCTTTTTATACAACGGAGGCTCCTTCACTGCGACGGCGTATCCAAATGGGGAGAGCTTCACGATCCGTGCAGGTGGCGGCGGATCACCGGATGAAGCCATTCCATAATTTAAGAAATAAGGAGGTAAGAACATGACTATCATTAAAAAGGTTTCAGCGGTGCTGCCCCTCCTGCTGGCGGGAATGCTGACCGTGGCCGGAACAGAAGCTCAGGCAGTTGACTTCAATATAAATACCCAACTCACCGACCTTCGTTCCGATGGGACCAATAACAACCCGGGATTTAACCCCTGTAGGGGCGGAACACGCACGGCCGGAGTTTGCGGCGGTGCCTTAGTAGTGGATTCAAGTGCGCTTGCCTTGCTGGATCCGGACAACCTTCAGACAGTCTTCCCAAGCCTCGGTCCGGGAGCGGTAACCGATAACATGTTCGGGATTATTTCCGGGCAAGATGCCAGTGGAACGCCAATTCCTGTAACTGCCTGCGGAGTGATCACCAATGCCTCATTGGCTGGCTTAAACTGCGGCGACCTTCGATTTAATCCAAGCACGCAAGGTCAAACCACACTTACCACAGATGCAAACACCCTTGTAACGCCTGTGGCAGGGTTGGACATGAACAGCCAATTTGTCGCCGATTTCTGCCCCGGGCCCGCCGGCGCGCCGACCGATTGTTCGGATGGGGGAGGAACGCCAGCGCAAGTCATCGCGGCCCATACCGGGTTCAATGTCACAAACGACTTCAACTTCAAACGTCTGGGAGGAACGACTTCTGAAATAACCGGCTCCCAGAGCATGCGGCAGGTCACTGCGGTCAAAACAGCCAATATCGGGACCCAAGCGGCGCCCGGAACCGGAGACCAGCTTGTCGAGATCACCGCCGACTGGGCGACCACACCGGCAAACCCTTCCTCGAATAACCCGGCATCAAATCCCGCCAGTCTAACCGTGAACTGGACGCAGAATATCTCCGATCCGGATCAGTCCGGAACGGGGGCCGGATCGTTCACGCAGAACATTGCCGGAAGCTTCGTCTACCACGCTACCGCCGATGCGGTTTCCGCTCAGTATCCAAGCGGAAGGACGCAAACCGAAAGGAGCATCGGCGTTGCCGCCCCCGTGGGCGAAACGATGGACTTCGATGCCGTTCCGTAACAACATATAGAATCATCTTCGCCAAAGAGGAGAGGTCAAACGACCTCTCCTCTTTTTTTTGCCTTTATTTTTGACTTTGATACTACAAGAGATAACATGGTTCTATTTTTTGTCCCTCTCCGTTTTCTAAATTTTTACACAGAATCTATAGACTTTATTGACAATACGCCCGCTCGTGGTAACCTATAAAGACAATTATAGGCTATCCCTGATCGGAGTTGACGTGAGGAAGTTTAATTATCGACAGCTATTGGTTATTTTCTCCCTCATTGTTTCTTTGGCTTTCATTTTAAACGGTTGCGGAGGCAGCAACGGCGGCCGGTCAAACACGGGTGAAGCGCCGAGCGACGATACCACTCCGCCGATTGTTTCTTCGACCTCACCGGCGAATGGAACCAATCAGGTCCCCCTGAATATCATCATCAGCGCCACTTTCAGCGAATCACTCGATCCGGACACCGTTTCCAAGAATACGTTTTTCGTAATAAACGCCTCGAGCGGAGCAACCGTTTCGGGAGAAGTCGTCTACACCGATGAGACGAAAACGGCCTCCTTCACACCGTCCGGCCTCATGGGAATCGATACATCCTACGTAGTGAATATTACAACTTCGCTGACAGACCAGGCCGGAAACCCGATGGATGAAACCTTTTCCTGGTCATTCACAACCGGCGCCGCAATCGATAATTCCCCTCCTTCTTTTCCAGGAAATGATCCTCAACTCATCGCTCAAGCCACCAGTTCAAACTCAATTTCACTCGAGTGGGTAAAGGCCAGTGACAACACCACGCTTTCAAGTCAGCTTCTGTACGTCGTTTGCCGGTCGACTGTTTCAACAGATTGCACAGTCGATCCCTTCCCGGCAACAGGGGGAAATGTGGTCATCAGTGAAATAGCGGCCGGGCAACTCACACAAACAGAGGACGACCGACTCACATTGGGAGTCACCGGATTAAACAGCAACACCCAGTACTATTTCGTCGTCCGGGCGAAGGACCAAGTCAATCTGCTCGACGGCAACACGGTCCAGGAATCGGCAACGACATTCGGAGTTTTTGTTTCGTTAGGAACCAGCTTAAATAAAAACTCAAGTAAAGATGCGCGCGATCCGTCTATTGCAATTGTTGGAAGTACCCCTTACTTAGCTTGGTGGGAAGGAAATACGCCGGCAGATGTCTACGTTAAAACGTTTGATACCATCTCCGAAACATGGTCCACCGAAACCAAAATCAATACGGTTGGAAATCACGCCCTTCAACCTAAGATCGCCTCTAACGGCGCTGCCACTCCCGTTGCTTACATTACATATACCGAGTGTGACAGCGGAGGAGCGAATTGCAAAGTTTACGTTAAAAAGTGGAATGCGGGAGGCAACACCTGGGATCTCGTTGGCGGGGAGATCAATGTGGATGGAACCAAATCCGCCGCCGACAGCGCCATTGCATTTGATGGAAGCGGCACGCCCTACGTTATTTGGGTCGAGCCGGATGGATCGGGCATCAATCAGATTTATGTCAGCCATTTCAATGGATCGAATTGGGTCCAAGATGGGGGCAGCCTGAATGTCGATGCAGCAAAAAACGGATCTAATCCGGCAATCGCAATCAACGGGTCAGCGATTAAGGCTTCCTGGACGGAATGCATCCCGAATTTAAACGACTGCCAGCTCTATGTGAAAGCCTGGGATTCAACCGGTTCTACGTGGACACCCGCGAACCCTACCTCCTTAAAGGCGGGCGATCCCGGTCTTCCTTCTCGCCCCAATGATGTTTCGCTCGGCTTTATAAACCAAGTCCTGCACGTTGTATGGCATGAGAATGCGAGTGTTTATGCTCGGAAAGAGCAGGGAAATACCTTCGTCTCGGTCGGAACCATTTCCACCGTCGTTTCGACTTCATCAAACGCCGCATTTGGATCTGCTGCAACCGGTTCACAGGTTCCCTTCATCACCCTCGTCGATAACAGCAATGCCACGGCAAATCAGGGACCGCACCTCTTCGTTAAAAAATGGGACGGCACACAGTGGGTTACAGAAGGGGGTGGCGCGTTAAACATGACCGGTGGGGGAGGGTTCCAGACGATTACCTCTGCGATTGGATTTTCTGGGGGAACCCCCTACGTTGCCTGGATAGAAAAAGGCTCTTGCCTTGTCAATAATGGATGCGGCCAGAATAATACAAATGTTTCCCAACTTTACGTAAAGCGGTTAGAATAACCGACTCCCTTTTCGTTCCCGACAGATTCATTTTTTATCCGTCGACACTTCCTTACATTTCATTTCAGATCGTTACCTTGACATCTCACTGTCAATCAGGTAAAGTTTTATTTGTCTTTCTCTTTTCAAAGCAAGCACTTGTCTATATGAAACTTTCATTTTTATCCCCTACAAGATCATCAACGAGGATGGTCCATGGATCGACCTTGGCTGAAATTTTATGAGCCTTCCGTCCCTGCAAATCTCCAGTATCCACCCGTCCCTCTTCACCAACTCTTAATCGAATCGACCAAAAAATACCCCAATCAAAACGCAATCCTCTTTTATGGAAAGGGGATGACCTATCGCGAGCTGGATGAAGAGACCAATCGGTTCGCGCAGGCGCTCCAGAAACTCGGGGTTCGAAAGGGAGATCGGGTCGCGGTGATGCTGCCGAACGTTCCTCAGTGCGTCATTGCCTATTACGGCGCGTTGAAGATCGGCGCGATCGTCGTCATGACCAATCCGCTCTATGTCGAACGGGAGCTTCAAATTCAGCTCGCCGATTCGGGGGCCGAAACGATCGTCGCGCTTGACTTCTTCTATCCTCGGATCGAGAAGGCGAAGCAGGGGACCGCTCTCAAAAACATCATCCTCACCTCCGTCCGGGACAAACTTCCCTGGCTCCTCAGCCTCCTCTATCCGATCAAGGCGAAAAAAGAGGGGCAGTGGATTCACGTTGAAAAGACCCCGCCCATCTACGATATGATTGAGATCATGCGGCAGGCGCCGTCGAGTCCGCCGGATGTCCAAGTTACAGAGACCGATCTGGCACTCCTTCAATACACCGGCGGAACAACCGGTATTCCCAAAGGAGTGATGCTGACCCATAAAAACATGGTCGCAAATGCGCTCCAGTGCCGTCACTGGATGCCGACCCTTGAAGAAGGGAATGAAGTCTTCCTCGCCGTTGTCCCGTTCTTTCACGTGTACGGCATGTCGGCCTGTATGAATCTGTCGATCTATCTCGGAACGACGCTGGTCCTTCTTCCGCGATTCGTTACAAAAGACGTGCTCCACGCCATTCAAAAAACGCGGTCGACGATCTTCATGGGGGTGCAGGCGATGTATGTCGCCATCAACAACTTCCCCGACGTGAAGAAATACGATCTCTCCTCCATTAAAGTTTGCATCTCCGGGGCGGGACCGCTGCACGTTGAGGTGCAACGGCAGTTTGAAGCGCTCACCGGCGGAAAGCTGGTCGAGGGGTACGGTCTCTCGGAGGCCGCACCGGTCACCCATGCAAACCCGATTCATGGCAAACGGAAGCCGGGGAGCATCGGCCTGCCGTTTCCAGACACCGAGGTCAAGGTGGTCGATATCGAAACCGGCACCCAGCCGCTCCCAATCGGAGAGGTCGGGGAGTTGATCGTCCAAGGCCGTCAGGTGATGCAAGGCTACTGGCAGAAATCGGAAGAAACAAATGCCGTCCTCCGCAACGGTTGGCTGCATACCGGAGACATGGCGAAGATGGACGAAGAAGGCTACTTCTTTATCGTCGATCGAAAAAAGGATATGATTAAGACACGTGGAGAAAACGTCTACCCGCGCGAGGTCGAAGAGGTTCTCTTCCGCCACCCGAAAGTAAAAGATGCAGTCGTCGTCGGGTTGCCAGATTCCTTTTCCGGGGAGAAGATTAAAGCCTATCTGATTCTAAAAGAAGGAGAGAACGCGACCGCCGAGGAGGTTTTAACCTTCTGCAGAACGGAGCTCTCAAAGTTTAAAGTTCCGCAGGAAATCGAATTTCGGAAGGAGCTGCCGAAGACGATTATCGGCAAAGTCCTGCGGCGCGTCTTGATTGATGAAGAAATGAAGAAACTGAAGGAGTCCAAATGAAAGAAATTGCGATTATCGACGGCGTCCGAACACCGATCGGGAATATGGGCGGGGCGCTGAAAGAAATCACGAACCATAAGATGGGGGAGCTGGTCGTCCGGGAAGTGGTGAAGCGGACGGGGATCGATCCGACCCTGGTCGAAGAGGTGATCTTCGGCTGCGTCGGACAATACAGCGACGCGACCAACCTCGCCCGCGTGATCACCCTGATGTCCGGCTTGCCGATCACCACACCGGCCTACACCGTGGCGCGAAATTGCGCCTCGGGGATGCAGGCGGTCATAAACGCCTGCCAGAACATCCTCGCCGGCGACGCCGATGTTCAGATCGCCGGGGGGGTCGAAAATATGAGCCTGGCGCCGTTTGTCTCGCGCGACATGCGCTTCGGGCATCGGCTGAAACACTCTGTCATGATCGACTCGATCTGGGAGGGGTTGACCGACGGGTTCTGCGGCCAGATCATGGGCTATACGGCGGAGAATCTCGCCGAAGAGTTTAAGATTTCGCGCCAAGAGCAGGACAAATACGCGGTTGAAAGCCACAAAAAGGCTTTCCGCGCCACCCGCGAAGGAAAATTAAAAGATGAGATCGTTCCGGTCTCCATCCCCAAAAAGGTCGCCGGAAAAGAGGTCACGCCGGAGCTCTTCGCACAGGATGAAGGACCCAACGTTGCCTTGAGTGAACAGATGCTCTCCCTCTATCCGACCGTCTTCAAGGAGGGTGGGACGGTGACCCCCGGCAATGCCTGTCCCATCAGCGACGGCGCGGCCGCCCTTTTGATGATGTCGAAGGAGAAGGCCCAAGCGCTCGGATTAACACCGCTCGGTTATGTTCGATCCTACGCTTCAGTCGGCGTCGAGCCGCAGCGGATGGGAATCGGCCCGGCGCTCGCCATCCCCAAGGCGCTCAAAAAAGCAAACCTCTCCCTCTCCGATATTCAACTGATCGAGGTGAACGAAGCGTTCGCCGTCCAATATCTTGCGGTGGAGCGGGTCCTCGGGAACAAGCGGGAGATCACCAATGTCAACGGCGGCGCCATCGCATTGGGCCACCCGGTCGGGATGAGCGGGACGCGCCTGATCATCACATTACTAAAAGAGATGAAGCGCCGGAATCTCACCCTCGGCGTCGCCTCCCTCTGCGTCGGCGGCGGCCTCGGATCGGCGATGGTATTGGAGAGAAAATAACCGGATCAGAACAGCGGGAGCGAACAATGTACATCTATAAAGCGGCAGTGATTGGTGCAGGAGCGATGGGATCGGGCATCGCGCAGGTGATTACCTACTCCGGTTTGCCCGTCGTTCTGAAAGATGTTGATCAAAAATCAGTCGACAGAGGAATCGAGGCAATCCGGAAGATCTATCGGAGCCGGGTCGACAAGGGAAAGATGACCGCCTCGGAGCTGGAACAGAAGATGATGCTGGTCACCGGCGCGACCGACTACTCCGGATTCTCCGATGTCGATATCGTCATTGAGGCGATCTTCGAAGATCTCGAGGTAAAACGAAAACTCTTCCAGGAATTGGAAACGGTTTGCCCCGAGAGCACGATCTTCGCCAGCAATACCTCTTCGCTTCCAATCTCCGCCATTGCAGCAGGAACGAAGCGACCGGAGAAGGTGATCGGGATGCACTTCTTCAACCCGGCCCCGGTGATGAAGCTGGTGGAGGTGATCCCCGGCCTCGGCACTTCTCAGGAAACGATGGATGATGTGGTCGCCTTTACCGAAAGCCTCCGGAAAATTCCGATCCGGGTGCAGGAGTGCGCCGGGTTTCTGGTGAACCGTCTCCTGATGCCTTATCTCAATGAAGCGGCCCTGGCGCTGCAGGAAGGGTCGGCCCCGGCAAAACAGATCGATGAAGCGATCGTCGCCTTCGGGATGCCGATGGGGCCCTTTACCCTCTCCGATATGATCGGAATCGACGTTGCGGTGAAGGTCGCCGACATTCTCTACGATGCCTACGGCCCTCGCGTCACGCCGGCGGAAATTTGGACGGCGCTTTACGAGGCGAAGCGCTACGGGACGAAGAGCGGCTCCGGGTTCTACGAATATGGTGAAGAGAAAAAAGAGAGCCTGGATGCGATCATCGCCAAACTCCAGAAGCAGACCGGAAAGAAGGGGACCCGCTTCTCGGTCAACCGTCTGATGATGCCGATGATCAATGAGGCGGTCATCTCGCTGCAAGAGGGGGTGGCCACGGCAGGCGACATCGACATCGCCATGATGGCCGGCACGGGGTTTCCGCAAGATAAAGGAGGACCGCTTCATTATGCAGATCAGATCGGCATCGATGTCGTTCTCTCCGAATTACAAGCCCTCACAAAAGAACTCGGCCCCCGGTTCTGGCCGGCGCCGATGCTGAAACGGATGGTGATGGGGGGTTATCTCGGTGTGAAATCGGGAAAGGGATTTTTTACTTATACATAAAGGAGGCCGGCTTGGCGAACCAATTCATCAACTACACTCTGGAAGATCGCGTCGCGACGGTGACAATCAGCAATCCCCCGGCGAATGTTCTGACAACCCCTCTTGTAAAAGAATTAGATAAAGTTTTTGATGAGCTTTCCGGGAACAACGATGCGAAAGTCATCATTTTGACCGGATCGGGAACGCTCTTCGTCGCAGGAGCCGATATTAAAGAGATCGGCTCGATCTCCTCCTCGAAGCAAGGGGAAGATCTCGCCCTCATGGGACAAGCTGTCTTCAATAAGATCGAGCAGATGCGGAAGCCGGTCATTGCGGCCATCACCGGTTTCTGTTTGGGGGGAGGAATGGAGCTGGCGATGGCCTGTCATATGCGGATCGCGGGGGATCGCGCCCGGATGGGACAGCCGGAGATCAATTTAGGAATCATCCCGGGATTCGGAGGAACGCAACGCCTGTCGCGTCTGGTCGGCAAAGCGAAGGCGATGGAAATCATCCTGACAGGCGACATGATCAACGCCCAGGAGGCGAAGGCGCTCGGTCTGGTGAACAAAGTGGTTCCGGAAGGGGAGGTGCTGAAGCAGGCGGTCGGATTGGCCAAGAAGATCGCTTCAAAAGGAATGAAGGCGATTGCCGCCGCGATGAGCGCCATTCAAGAGGGAACCACGCAGCCGTTGTCCCAAGGGCTGACCCTGGAGGCGAAGCTCTTCGGACAGATCTGCGACACCAGCGACATGAAAGAGGGGATCTCGGCTTTTATCGAAAAGAGGCAGCCGAAGTTTCAAGATCAGTGAACAGGTGAGCTCCTTACCCCGTATCCTTTGGAGGAACAATGGAATTTAACTTCAGCGAAGAACAGACCATGCTCCGCGATATGGTCCGGAAATTTACCGACAATGAGGTCAAGCCGGTCGCCCAGCGGATCGACAAAGAGCACAATGTCGATCTCGTGAAGGGAATCTTCAAGAAAGGGGCCGAGCTGGGACTCTGCGGGATTCCTTTTCCGGAGCAATACGGCGGCGCCGGGTTCGGCGAGCTTGGATATTGCATCCTTCTCGAAGAGCTCTCTCGCGGATGCGCCTCCACCTGCGTGACGTTCGGCGCGCATATCGGGCTGGCGGGAACATCGATCCTCCTGGGCGGGACCGAAGAGCAGAAACAAAAATATCTCATCCCTTTGGCGCAAGGACAGAAGATGGGCGCCTATGCGCTCACCGAGCCGGGAGCCGGATCGGATGCGGCGAACATACAGCTCTCCGCCAAGCGGGACGGCGACCACTACATCTTAAACGGCACCAAACTCTGGATCACCAACGGCGATATCGCAGATATCGTGGTCGTCTATGCCGTCACCGACCCGGCGCTCAAGGCCCGGGGGGGGATCACCGCTTTTATTGTCGAAACAACCACGCCCGGTTTCTCCGCCAACCGGATTCAAGACAAGATGGGCCTGCGCGGCTCGGCAACCGCCGAGCTGGTTTTTCAGGATGTTCGCGTCCCGAAGGAGAACATTCTGGGCGAAATCGGCAAAGGCTTCATCATCGCGATGCAGACCCTGGATGAATCGCGGCTCTCGCTCGCCGCCGGCTGCATCGGGGCGGCGAAAGAAGTGATCTCGATGTCGGCCGACTTCGCCAAGAAGCGGGTCGCTTTCGGACAGCCGATCGCTCATTTCCAGGCGATCCAATTCATGATCGCGGAGATGACCACCGAGGTCTACCTGATGGAATCGGTCGTCTACCGGACCGCCTGGATGTATGATCAAGGAAAGAAGATCCCCCGGGAAGGGGCGATCTGTAAGTTGTTCTGCACGGAGGCGCTCGATCGGATCGTCGACAAAGCGGTTCAAATCCACGGCGGAAACGGCTTCATGGGAGAACACCCGGTGGAGCGCTTCTATCGGGACTCCCGGATCAACCGAATCTTCGAAGGGACCAATGAAATCCAACGGCTGGTCATCGCCGAAGATGTCCTGAAAAAGGGAGGATTTTAATCCAAATCGTCGTCCTCATCCAGCCGGTTCCCGATCTCTCCAAGGCCAGCGTCAGTAAAAGCCAAGCGCTTCTCATCGAAAAGGGACCGCGCGTCATGAACCCGGCGGACCGAAACGCGCTGGAGTTTGCGCTTCAAATCAAAGAAAAAGCAGCCGAGTGGAAGGCGACCGGTGGTCAGGTGGAGATCACCACCCTCATGCTTGCTCCGTCGGAATCCGAGGGAATTCTGAAAGAGACACTCGCGCTGGAAGCCGATCGCGCGGTCATCCTCTCCGACACTGCTTTTTTAGCGGGGGATGGAACCGCCGCCGCGTCGGCCCTGGGGCAAGCGGCGGCCAAACTGAAAGCCGATCTCGTTTTATGCGGCGAAGGGGCGATGGGTCACCGGGTCGCGGAGGAGATGAACCTCCCCTCGGTTCATTCCATCAGCGGGATTTCATTCGATCAAGGCGCGTTGAAGCTCCTGTCCAAGAAACAAAACGGGGAGGAGACGATCGATGCTTCTCCTCCTCTCCTTGCTTCAGTCATCGCGGGAAGCAATACCCCCCGGATTGCCAATGCAATCAAAATCATGAAGGCCGCCAAAAAAGAGATCCTTCGATGGCCCCCCGCCGATCTCGGCTTAACGGCGGACAAAGTCGGCTCCGGCGCATCCGGGATGGAGCGCGTACGATCCTTCACTCCGGACAGCGCTTAATTGACCCAAAACACTTCGAAAAATTGACGCTCATCAAGAAGGTGTTATACTGATGAATGACATCAGTGTTGATGAAACCTGGACGCATCTTTTAGTCATCGTAGAAGCTGAATCCGGCCGGCTGACCCAGGCCTCAAAGGAGATCCTTGGCAAGGGGCGGGAATTGGCCGACCAACTCGGAGTCTGGCTGATGGTATATCCCCGGCCGTTTCCCCCGGACAACGCAAAAGAGATCATCTCCTACGGCGCAGACCTCGTCTTTCGAACACCCTCTCCTTCGGAAGCCTCCCCGGCCGATCGCTTGCTTGGCGAGAAAGCCCGGTTGACCCACTTGATTGAAACAAAACGACCGGAGATCGTCCTCTTTCCCTCGAACGAGCGAACAACCCCACTGGCGGCCCGTGTCGCACACCATTTTCGAACCGGCCTCGTGACCGGCTGCACGGGAATGGCCCTTGATTTAACCGAGCGACGACTCCTCGCCACGCGGCCTCTTTTTGATGGAAAACTTTTTGAAGAGTATACCTGGCCGGCGCGCCGTCCGCAGATGGCGACCTTGGCCGCCGGCGCCTTCCCGGAAGGATTTGCAGACCCATACAGAGAAGGACAGATTGAGGAGATATCGAATTAAGATGAAGGAGAAAAGATGAATATTGCCGTCTGCATCAAGCAGGTTCCGGCCTCGGAATCGAAGGTGAAGCCGTCGGCGGACGGAAAAGACATCGATCGAACCGGACTCACCTACGTCGTCAATCCGTATGATGAATTCGGCGTCGAAGAGGCGTTGAGAATCAAAGAGCGTCTCAAGACCGGCCAGGTGACCGTCTTCACCCTCGGTCCTGAAAAGGCCGCGGAGGCGCTCCGGACCTGTCTCGCCGTCGGAGCCGATCAAGCGGTCCATCTCAAAGATCTCGGTTTGGACGGGGGCGATGCTTACACCACCGCCGTGGCGCTGGCGGCCGCGCTGAAGCGAAATCCGTACGATATTCTCTTCTTCGGGCGTCAGGCCATCGATGACGACGCCGGCGCGGTCGGAATTCACGTCGCCGAGATGATGGGGCTTCCGCACGTCGCCGGGATCAACAAACTGGAAATCGATTCCCAAGCAAAAAAGGCGGTCGCCCACCGGCAGATTGAAGGGGCGATCGAGGTGGTGGAGGTGACCCTTCCGGCCATCTTCACCTGCCAGAAGGGGTTAAACGAGCCGCGGTACGCATCACTTCCCGGCATCATGAAAGCGAAGCAGAAACCGCTCATGGTGCTGACGCTGACCGACCTTGGCCTTGATCCGGGCCAGGTCGGATCGAACGGAGCGAAGCTGGTCGTGGAAAAGATCGAATCTCCTCCGGTTCGCTCGGACGGGAAAATCATCGAAGGGGAGCCGGCCCAAGCGGTGGCCGAACTGGTTCGGGTGTTACACGAGGAGATCAAGGTCCTCTAATCGGGTTTGATCTCGGCTGGTAAAAAGTGTATGGCGCAAGAAAACGTCCAGGATTCCCAAACCGGGGGAGCGGAAAAGCAGGGCCGAGCCAAAAGGGCGCTGGTCCTGGCCGGCGGCGGGATTCCCGGCTGGATGTATGAAATCGGATGCCTGACGGCGCTCGACGATTTCTTCGACGGCTTCTCGGTGAATGAGTTCGATATTTATGTCGGAACCAGCGCCGGGGCCGCCGTCGCCGCGCTGATCGCAAACGGCGTCAAGCCGCGGATGATCTACGACGATATCAAGAACGACCGAAAGACGCCGTTCAACTTCGCCCGGCGGGACATCTACAGCTTCGGCTATCAAGAAACATCGCATATCATCAAGAAGTTCCTAAAATCGCTTTACCCGATCTTTCGGTACTATATCAAAAGCGGTCGAAAGGTTTCGATCCTCGACCTTTTGGAGTTCCTGCAGGAGAGTCTCCCTTCGGGAATCTTTACGTTGAAGAATTTTGATCTCTACCTTTCCAATTTCTTCTCCCAAGAGGGATACACCAACGATTTTAGAAAACTGAGGAGAGCGCTTTACATTCCGGCGGTCGATGTCGATGTGGGACGATATGACGTATTCGGTGAAGAGGGATTTGATGACGTGCCGATTTCCCAGGCGGTCATCGCCTCTTCCGCCATGCCGATTCTTTTTCAGCCGATTCAGATTCGAGGGAAAGATTACATCGACGGCGGGGTGGGGCGCGTCGCCTATATGGATATCGCCATGAACCACGGCGCCGAGATGATGTGGATCATCAATCCGGTCCAGTATATCGTCAACGACCGAAACCGGGTCCGCCTGCCGTCGCTTTCCGCCGACGGAAAAGCGGTCGGGATCAGGGAGAAGGGGCTCACGTACATCTACGATCAGGCGATGCGGGTCAACACATCGACCCGCATGTACCTGGCGATGAAACGTTATATTTCCGAACATCCGGCAAAACAGTTTATTTTAACCCAGCCCAAACCGTCGGAGGCCTTCATGTTCGCGCACCACGCGGTCAGCTATAACACCCGCGCTCAGGTCCTCCGGTACGGTTACCATTCCACCATGCAGGCGCTGCGAGAGGAATTCGCTTACTACAAGGATTGCTTGAATCGGCATCAAATTGAGGTAACGCTCGACAAGTTCAAGGAACCGTGACGATTGAAGGAGGCACCATGGCAGGGATTTTGGTTTTTGCGGAACAACGGGACGGCAAGGTCAAACGGGTCGGATTGGAAGCGCTCGGCGCCGCCCGTCGGCTCATTCAAAAGGCCGGCGGAGAGGTAGAGGTGGTGTTGATCGGAGATCGGATCGCATCGGAGGCGAAAGGCTTGGCTGCCGGCGGAGCCGATAAAGTCTATCTGGCTGAAACGCCCGAGCTGCGGCTCTACTCGTCGGAAGGGTATGCCTCCATCCTCGCCGACGTGGCGAAAAGAATCCAACCCTCGCTCATCCTCATGGGAGCGACCGCGATGGGAAAAGATCTCGGCCCCAAACTGGCGGCCAAACTCAAAGGTCCCTTCATGGGAGATTGTGTCGGATTGGAAATCAGAGAGGGGGGCGTTGCGACGGCGACCCGCCCGATCTATGCAGGGAAGCTCCTCTCAAGACTGACGAGCCGGCAGCCGACCCTTCAAGTGGCCACGCTCCGGCCGAATGTCTTTCCGGTCCATTCGCCCGATCCCGCCCGCGAGCCGGTCATCGAAAAGGTTGCCCCCCCCATCGATCTTGCAAAATTGAGCGATAAGGTAAAAGAGGTCGTTACGACGGTCGGATCAAAAGTCGAGTTAACGGAAGCCCGGATCATCGTTTCCGGGGGGCGGGGATTGAAGGCGCCCGAAAACTTCAAGCTGGTTGAAGAGCTCGCCGAGGCGCTCGGCGCGGCGGTGGGGGCGTCCCGCGCCGCCGTCGATGCCGGATGGAAGCCGCACGCTTATCAGGTCGGCTTGACGGGAAAGACGGTCTCGCCCGTTCTCTACGTGGCATGCGGCATCTCCGGGGCGATTCAGCATCAGGCCGGAATGTCCTCTTCCAAATATATTGTCGCCATCAACAAAGACCCGAACGCCCCGATCTTCAAGATCGCCACCTACGGCATCGTCGGAGATATTTTTGAGATCCTTCCGCTTCTAACCGAGGCCGTCAAAAAAATGACGGCCGAGGGGTGACAAAAAAATAGGGGCACGACAGGTCGTGATGTCGTGCCCCTACAGAAATGCAAACTGTGGAACTATTTCTTTCCTAAGATCGAGTCTTTCGCCGCCTTCGCAACACGGAATTTCACCACGCGCTTCGCCGGGATCTTGATCGCCTCGCCCGTCTGCGGGTTCCGTCCCATTCTCGCCTTACGATTGACCAGAACAAGCTTCCCGATTCCGGGAAGGGTAAAGGTGTTCTTCGCTTCCCGGTAGGCGAGCCCGGCCAATTCATCGAGAAATTGAACCGCTGTTTTCTTCGGGAGACTGGTCTTCTTTGAAAGGGTGTCGGCGATCTGAGACTTGGTCATGGCTTTGGCCATACGTTCATCCTCCTTATAGGTAGAAGTACGATTGATCCAATCTTGCCAAGGCGGGCGCCTCCTGCCTTGGCTGTGACAACCATCGGAGCGGGCCACGCGTCTTTCTTTAAGACTGAATGAACTCCTCAGTCGGGAGGGGGGCCCCTTCACCCTCCCACCAGATAAGATCGTGAGAATATATACTGAATTTTAAAAGAGGTCAAGAGAAGAAAATACAAAAAAAGAATTCTTTAAAAAGCTTCTCCTCTATGGAAGCGGGCTGATATGCGGCTCATACAGAACTTGAATCACATTTCCGTCCGGGTCCGCCATGTAAAAAGAATAGCTCCCGTCTCGGTGCCGCTTCACCGGTTTGACGATCGGAACACCGGCCGTCTCCATTTTTTCGACCATGGCATCGACGATCGACTCGTTCTCCGCAATGAAACCGAAATGGTCGAGACGCTGTCCCATTTCCGCCGGCGGCGTCTCTCCCGGCGGAATCTGATGAAGCGCCAGATTGTCCGACCCGAAGCTCAGATAGAGATTCTCAGGATCGGGCTCCCAGACGATGCGCATCCCAAGAATTCCCTCGTAAAACCGGCGCGATTTTCCGATATCGGTGACCTTCAGCGCCAAGTGTCTCAACCCTCTGAGCGGGAGCGGACGATTCTCTTCGGACATCTCATTTCCTCTCAAAGCAATTCGATCAACTCGTCGAGTTTTTCCTGCGCCCCGTAGGAGATTCCTTCCAGATCTCGATACGGAATCCGGAGCAGATCTTGACTGTAGATCGCCCCCTGACGCTGGAAGAGCTCGCCGAGCCAAACCAAACGCTCTCCGATCCGGGCCTGTTTTGCAATCCGCTCGATCTCTTCCGGAACAAGGTGGTACTCCTTCGCCAATGTCTCCGCCGTCTCTCCGGCGACCAATCGCCGCAGGATCGTCTGGTTTCTTCGGACCGGAGCGGTCAAGGAGGAGACATCGAGGTAAACCTCTTCCCCTTCGACTTTGACGGCGAAGCAATCGACCTTCATCGACGGCGCTTCAACCATCGCGCCGGTTCGAACATCAAACCGCCAGAGGTGCCAGGGGCAGGTGACGACTCCATCCTTCACCGGTCCGTGACCGAGCGGCCCCCCCTCATGCAGGCAGAGATTATCGATTGCATAGACCGATCCATCCGATCGAAAGAGCGCGATCTCCTTTCCCTCTACCTGGATGACCTTCCCTTTTTCCATCGGAATCTCTTGAAGCCGAGCCACCTTGACGAACTCCGCCGTCATTCTTCCTCCATCTCCACACATCACTAATGCGATAGTTTACCTTTATCACTTTCCTTTTTCAATAGAGGTTTGAGTTCAAAACAGGGGAGGACGGCTTACCGCTTCCCGTTATTTTTCTTTTGATAGCGCAGCGATTTCTTCGATTGCGGCGGGATTTTCAATCGAGGTGAGATCTCCCAGAGATTGTCCGAGAAGCTTTGCCCGGATGACACGGCGGACGATTTTGGCCGATCGGGTTTTGGGAAGATCGGAGACGATGCGGATTGCTTTGGGGCGGAGCGCTTTTCCCATCGCCTCGGTCACTTGGTCTGCAAGGCTTTGTTCATCGGCCGATTGGCCCGGCTTCAACACGACGAGACAAACGATCGCCTCTCCCTTGATCGGATCGGGGACGCCGATCGCCGCCGCCTCGGAGACGGCGGGGTGTGAGATGAGGACCGACTCGATTTCGGCGGGGCCGACACGGCGGCCGGCAATCTTCATCGTATCGTCCGACCGTCCATGGAGGAACCAGTACCCCTCGTCATCGATCCGGGCCCAGTCGCCGTGAAACCAGATATTCGGCCATCGTGACCAGTAGGTGGCGAGATACCGGTCGCGATCCTTCCAGAAACCCCGTGTCATCGACGGGGCCGGCTTTTTACAGACCAAGTGTCCGGTTTCCCCACGGACCGGCTTTCCATGATCGTCGAAGACATCGACATCCATCCCGAGCCCCGGTCCCCCCAGGGTGCACGGCTTCAGCGGGGTGATCGGAAGGGGCGCGAGAAAACAGCCGATGATCTCCGTGCCGCCGGAGATGTTCATGATCGGAAGCTTTCTTTTTCCGATCTTCTCGAAGAACCAGAGATAACTTTCCTGATCCCACGGCTCGCCGGTGGAGCCGAGCATTCGAAGCGATGCGAGGTCATGCTGCGCGACGGGGGCTTCCCCCGCGCGGATCAAGAGACGGACGGCGGTCGGGGAGATTCCAAGATGGGTGAGCCGATGACGGTCGATCATCTCCCAGAGGCGATCGGGGGCCGGGTGGTTCGGCGCCCCCTCATAAAGGAAGACGCATCCTCCCTGCAAGTGAACGCCGATGATCATCCAGGGGCCCATCATCCAGCCGATGTCGGTCAACCAGAAAAAGCGGTCCTCCGGTTTAACGTCGAAGTGATACGCCAGTTCCTTCCCGATCTGCATCAAACAGCCGCCGTGCGTGTGGACGGTCCCTTTCGGCCGGCCGGTGGTCCCGGAAGTGTAGAGGATCAAGGCGGGGGCTTCGGCGTCGAGCGATTCGGTGGCGACCCGCTCCGACTTTCCCGCGACAAATTCGGTGTACCAGCAATCACGCGACGAATCCCAATCGATTTCATTTCCAAGGCGGCGCAGAATGACTTTCTTCCGCAACGTCGGAATTTGAGCGGCGGCCTCATCGGCCGACCGCTTGATCTCAATGATTTTTCCACGCCGGAGAGAGCCGTCGGCGGTGAAGAGGATCTTCGCCTCGGCGTGCGCGAGACGGACGGCGAGGGGGCCGGCGGCAAACCCGGAGAAAATCGGGATGCAAATCGCACCGATCTTGAAGGAGGCGTAGAGGACCGCCACCATCTCCAGCGACATCGGCATGTAGATTCCGATCGTATCACCGGGACCGATCCCTTCCCGCCGAAGGGCGTCCGCCAGGCGGGAGACCTCCCGGGAGAGTTGATCGTACGTCCAGGAGCGGACTTTTTTATCTTCTCCTTCCCAAAGAAGGGCGATCTCATTCGCGCGGGCAGGGAGATGGCGATCGATGCAGTTCATCACCAGATTCGTCTGGCCGCCGATGAACCACTTCGTCCAGGGAAGGCCGGCGGAGGTGTCGTAGACCTGGCGATAGGGCCGGCTCCATCGGATTCCGAGGTCCTTCGAAACCGCATCCCAAAATCGGCCGATATCCTCGATCGACCAGCGAATGAGCGCTTCATATGAAGAAAGACCATGGCGCTGCATTAATCGCCAGACGTTCGATTGCCGGATGATCTCGTCGGAGGGGGTCCAAATGATATCGTTCATAATGAGCATTATAACATTTCGTCCACCTGATGCCCATCCGATCCAGGGTTCCTCCTATTTGCAATAGAAGTGATCCTTTTTTGCACATCTCTTTCTCTACCGTTCACCGATATGTAAAAGATGTAATCAATTCTGCAATCCGCTGCAATTTCGTCATGACCTCGAAAGGGCTCTCCATCCCCCAGTTCGTCCCTTTATCAAAGGTACATAGGTTGCACTGTTACCTAAAAGAAGTACAGTCGGGAGGAGGATCAATGAAAAAAGGTTTTATAAAACAAGCAGTCCGTTATTTTGCAGTCGTCCTTATTATTCCTACCCTCATTTCCTGCGGGTCCAGCGGCGGTTCCAATTCGGAGAAGGACCCTGCAACCCCTTCTTCCCTCTCCAATGAAACACCCCCCGCCACCCCCGCATCGACAGGGGAGCAGCCCCCAACGGAAGGGGCCACCCCGACAGCGACTCCGGCCTCGACGGCGACGGCGGTTCCGGTCGCTCCATCGGTCCCGATCGCCGATCCCGCCCCGGAAACCGATCCGGTGACTGAAGACGCAGGGGGCGGCCCATCCGACGGAGACGCTCGGTGGCAGGCGCTGGGGGCCCGTGTGAACGCGGCGCAACGGGGAGTGGCCGTCTGGTTGACCCTCGCGACAATCGAAAACGCTCCGGTCGTGTCCTGGGAAGAAGACGGAAAAATTTACACCGGTTTTTGGAACGGCACCGAATGGGACGTGGAAGGCCCCTTGAATGTGAACCCCAATGAAGCCGCCACGCTTCCCTCCCTCGCATCCGACGGAGAGCGGCTCTTCCTCACCTGGATTGAAGGAAGGTCGCTCTATCTGGTCAGACGAGAGGAGGGTGCCTGGTCGACCGTCGCCGTTCAAACGTATCAGGACGGTTGCGGTCCGGCCAATGCCGCCTTGAATGTTCGTCAGGGGGTTCCGACCGTCGCATGGGATTCCTTCTGCAGCGACAGCCGATACGCCAGCACGCGGGTCCAGCAATGGGCCGGCGCATGGGTCGATCTCGGCGGGGTCGGATCACACTACGCCGATGCCCCCTCGCCAAGGAAGTATGCGCTCGGCGCCGACGATCAGAACCTCTCCCTTGCCGTTCTGATGCAGAACGCCGCTTCGGAAGGGATCGAATTGGCCCTTTTTCATCGCACCGGGGAGAGTTGGCTTTCCGCCGGCGGCCCGGCCAATGATCCGCTGACTTTTTTCTCCTCCACCTTCTCCCTCGCCTTCGTTCAAGACATTCCAACCCTTGCGTTTCAGCAGGGGGGAATTCAGGCAAGACAATGGAATGGGGAGGCCTGGGTCACCCTCGGCTCACCCCTCTCCGAAGAGGGCGTTGATCCCGCGTTGATGGAAGTCAAAGGGGAACCGACCCTCGCCTTCGGCGGATCGAGTGTGGAAGTTTGGCGTTGGAACGGCACCGCGTGGACCCGGAAGGGGGAGCCCCTGAATGAAACCTCCGGCTCTTTTTCTTGGTCCACCTCGCTTGCCGCTTCGGGCCAACGGCTCTATGCCGCCTGGATTGAAAATGGTTTTGTCTTTGTAAAAGCCCTTCCGGTCCAATGATATGATATATTGTTTACCCGGCATACCGCCGTGAATACCGCCAGGCATCCTCCCAGGCATACTCATTGACGCGCGTCCTCGAAAGCGTTACGCTCTGACCGTTGAAAAGATCGGAATGGACGGGACAACAAGGAGGTCGCTATCGAATCTGTCCTCATTATCGGATGCGGATATGTCGGGTTGCCGTTGGCAAAGGGGTGGATCGAAAAAGGTTTCAGGGTCTACGGCACGACCCGGAGAGTTGAAAAAGCCGATCTTCTCAGGAGAGAGGGGATCGAGCCGATCGTCGTCGATCTCTTAAAACCTCCTTTTCGACTCCCGCAGGCCGACTGGGTTTATTTCCTGGTGTCGGGATCGCAGGAGGAGACCCTTCCCCGCGCCATGACCCATACGATCGCCGCGCTCCTGGAAAACCGGCCCAGTCGGTTTATCTACACCAGCAGCACCGGCGTTTATGGAGATTACTCCAACGGGTGGGTCGATGAATCGTCTCTGCGCCGCGCAAAACATCCCGCCGGGGCGCGTCTGATCGAAACGGAGGATACGCTCTTTACCGCCGTCGAAGAAGCGCAGTTTCCGGGGGTGGTCGTCCGGCTCTCCGGAATCTACGGACCGAATCGAATTCCCGGACGCGATCAAGTTCTAAAACGGGGGACCCTCCGCGGCCGACCCGAAAGTTACCTGAATTTGATCCATCTCGACGACCTGATTCCGCTGCTCCTGGCGACGGCCCCCTTAACAAAAACGGGAGAGTGTTATCTTTTCTCCGACGATCATCCGGTCCGGCGGGGGGATTACTATGCTTTTCTTGCAAAACGGCTCGGCATTTCCGATTTCGCTCCTCTCTGGAATTCGTCCGATGAACCGGCGGCCAGTCGGAGATGCCGAAACCAGAAAATGAAGGAGTATTTCCAAATCGACTTGAAATACCCTTCTTATCGGGAAGGGTTAGGCGCCCTTCTCCCGTCCGGATAACTTTAGCTACGGCGTGGGTCCTGTCTGACTGGCGACCCCGCCGCCGACGACCATGACAAAAATGAGGACCGCAATCTGAATCACCCACCCGACGACGCAGACGCCGACGGCGCGCAGGGTGCTCTGATAATCAAGGGCCTGTCTTACCGCCACCACCATGGCGATCAGCATCCAGATCGAAGACCCCATCAAAACAATGCCGCTGACGGCAGGGAGGAAGCCCAATACCCGGAGCAGGCCGGGGGCGCTGGCGAATCCGAGGGTCCGGAGCAGCTCTCCATGGTCCGCCCTGGTCTGCGGCTCCGGAAGCATCTTCGTCCCGATCACATAGATCAGAAAGGCCCAAATATACCAGCCGATGAGGGCCGCCACCGTGCCGAGCGCCAGCCGCCCGATTCCTCCCCCCTGACTCATCGTTCCGATTCCGGCCGCCAGGCTGGAGAGGACCACGACCCCGATCGCCTGTTTCATCGCTCCCTTGTCGGCTTCCACCTCTTCATAGAGATTCTCATCGAGCTGCGCTGCGCGAATCATCCGATCTACAAACTGACCCATCGACCCTCCTTCACCGAATACCGATACGAAAACGACGATCCACCGTCCGACACAGAAACAAAATGATTTTGGATAATGACCATACCAAAAGAGCCGGTCGGAGTCTAGAGGAATCGTCGGAACAGAGGGATGAAGACGCTCTCTCCCGGCTGGATGGAAGCCGATGACACCCGGAGTCTTCTTGAATTCGGCGCGCGGTTATGATAAATAAGAAGGCCAATCCACGTGGGGAATCATGTCTTATACCGATGCACTCGACTACCTCTACCGCCTGCAGTGGCACGGCATCCGCCCGGGCCTGGAGCGGATGGAGCGCCTTCTCCGTCTGATCGATCATCCCGAGCGAAAATATCGCTCCGTCCATATCGGCGGAACGAACGGGAAGGGCTCGACCGCCGCGACCGTCGCTTCCATTCTGAAACGGGGAGGATACCGCGTCGGCCTCTACACTTCCCCCCATCTGATCGACTTCTCGGAACGGATTCGCATCTCGGGAAAGCCGATTGAACCGGACCAAATCGTTCGACTGACGAACCTCTTAAGAAAACGAATCGAGGAAGAAGAGCCCGAGCTGGCCCTTTCCTTGACCTTTTTTGAGTTCACCACCGCGATCGCCTTCCTCTACTTTGCGGAGGCGAAGGTCGATCTGGCGGTGGTGGAGGTCGGTCTCGGGGGACGATTCGATGCAACCAACCTCCTGGTGCCGTTGGTGACCGCCATCACCCATATCGATCTCGATCATGAACGTTACCTGGGGGTGACGATCGTTCAAATCGCGTCTGAAAAAGCCGGGATTATCAAAATGGAGGTCCCTCTGATCACCGGGGCCGCCCAGCCCGAGGTCCTCGCCCTCTTTGAGCAAGCGGCCCGATTGAAGGGGGCGCCGCTCCTCCGCCTTGATCACGAAATCAACGTGGAAGGGGACCGCCCGGAGGGTTTTGTATATCGGGGAGAGCGCGCGAGAACGGTCCACTCTCCACTGCTTGGACGGCACCAGGTGCGGAACACGGCGGTCGCCCTGGGGATGATCGAGCAGCTTCAAGCGAAGGGCATCGCTCTTTCAGAGGAGGCGATCCTCGAAGGAATCCGAGAGGTGGAGTGGACCGGACGGCTGGAAGTGATCCGGCGGCGGCCGCTCATTCTTCTCGACGGCGCCCATAACCCGGCGGGAGCGAGGGCGCTGGCCGACTTTCTCAGAGAGGTCGATTCCTCGCGGCGCGGAAAACACTGGCTGATCGCCGGAATCATGCGTGACAAAAATATCCGCGACATTCTGAACCCGCTTCTCCCCTGGGTCGATGAGATCGTCCTGACCCGGCCCGACATCGATCGGGCGGCCGAGCCCGATCTCCTGATCGCCTCCATTGAGAAGGGGTCGCCGGTTCAAACCGTCCGAGAGCGGGTGCCCGACGCGATCGACTACGTCGAGTCGAACCTGCGTCCGGAGGATACCCTCGTCATCACCGGATCGCTCTATACCGTCGGGGAGGCCAAGGCGGTTTATTCCGGAACCGTTCCCTCCCTGCTACGAGGATGATCCCTCGCTCCGGAGAACTGCTTCGTTCCCTTTACAGGGGAAGCGCACTCATTTGGTTTTTTGGACTTTTCGGCTTCCCATCAAAGTCCTTCTCCCTGATCCTGCTGGTGATCGGTTTTCTCCTTCCCGCGACGGCTTGGGGGCTTCCCCAAGAAATGAACGAAGCCGTGTTGGGTCGCCCGGAAGCAAACGAGCCGATTCAACTCGACGCCGACCGTCTTGAATATCGGCGGGAGGAAGATCTTTTCATCGCCGAGGGATCGGTGGTCGCGATCCAGGGACCGCTTCGGATCGAGGCCGACGCCATCAGACTCGATAATCGGACCGGCCGACTGATCGCCGAGGGAAACGTCCGCTTCACCGACGGTGACGACCGTATCGACGCCTCACGGGTCGAACTCGATGTCAACACACAACTCGGCGTCCTCCACAATGCCGAAATCTTCATCGAGGTCGAAAACTATCACATCGAAGCGGACAAAGCCGAGCGTCACGCACTCGATCGCTACCTCCTTGAGAATGCCTATTTTACCGCCTGTGACTGCATCGAGGACCCCGATTGGCACATCCGCGCGCAGCGCCTCCGGCTTCAGATCGACGGCTATATAACGGCGCGCAATGTCGTCTTCTACGCAAACGAGGTTCCGATTCTCTATCTTCCGTATCTCCTCTATCCGGCGAAGACCGAACGCCAAACCGGTCTGTTGATTCCGCGAATGGGGTACAGCTCTCGCGACGGGTTCCGCTACAACCAAGACTTCTTCTGGGCCATTTCAAAAAGCCAGGACGTGACGTTCAATCTCGATCACCGCGGCGCCCGGGGGGACGGCGTGGGACTGGAGTACCGCTACGTCTTATCGAAGTTCTCGCGGGGGCACCTAGAAACGAATTATTTTTACGATAAAGAAGACCAAGTCGGAAAATGGGAAATCCGCTACAACCACGAACAGCGTTTTACCGATCGGATCAACGCCAAGATCGATGTTCACTACGTCAACCAACAGGATTTTTTCCAGGAGCTCTCGGACGCCACCGACGAGCGGGCGCAGCAGAATATCGAATCGAACCTCTTCGTCACCTATCGCGGGGACGAATCGTTCACCTATCTTCTCGGCCGGTATACCCAAGACCTGACGACGCCGAGCAACAGCACCACCGCGCAGCGTCTTCCAGAGGTCGGCTACAGCCTGATTGAGCATCGTCTCGGCCAATCACCGGTCTACTTCAACTTTGAGAGCAACGCCGTGAACTTCTGGCGCTCGGAGGGACTGACCACCCAGCGGGTCGATCTTTATCCAAAGCTTTCCGCCCCGATTTCCCTTTCCGGGGCCGGAACACTGACCCCCTGGGCCGGGATCCGGGAGACCTGGTACAGCCGGGGAACGACCGAGGAGCCGGTCAGCCGGGAGATTTTTCCAACCGGCCTTCATTGGGAAGAGCACCTTTCCAAAGAGCGGGGAGGGAGCGTTCACCTGTTGAGCCCGTCACTCATGTATGAGTATATCCCGGTGGAGGACCACCCCGACGTTCCACAATTCGACGAACTCGACCAGCTCCAAGACCGCAACGCGGTGACCGCTTCGGTGACGCAGCGTTTTATGCGGCGGGACGTGAAGGGAGTGATGCAAGAAAGAATCTACCTTCGATTCACCGAGACCTACAACCTGCGGGACGCCCGGTCGGATGAAGAAGACACGGATCCCTTCTCCGATTTTCGCGGCGAGGCGGTGGTTCACTTCACCGATTATCTCTCTCTCGGTTTCGACGCCTTCTATGACCTCTACGATCGTCGCTTCTCCTTCTGGAACACCGATCTGACGATCAACCTCCCCCCATATCTGATCGCCTCCCTTGGACAGCGCTACACGCGGGGAGGGACCCTTCCGCAGCGGGGAGACCTCTTCAATCCGCTCTATCTCGGCGATGAGGAGGCGGCCCCCCGCATTCAGTTCTGGACGGAGAAGATCGTGATCCGAACCCCCTGGGGGGTCAGCCTTGCCAGCCGCGCCTACTTCGACGCCGAAACAAGCAAGTTCGTCGAAATCGCCTACGGCCTCCAATACGAAGACCAGTGCTGGGGAATCACGGTCACTTACCTGGACCTCCGCACCCGAAACGAGTTCTCATTCATGTTCACCTTGAAAGGGCTGGGGGCCACCGGATCGCGGAAGTTTGCCAGCATCTTTTAGGGGCAATGCGGCATGGCGAATGCGGATTACGGAGTAATTAAGGAGAGAAGCAGGAAGTCAGAGATCACGCGGAGAGTAATCTCTCCAGCGCCGTTTTAAGGGCGATGAGATGGATCTCGACCCGCTCCTGCATTTTAAGATGCACCGGGGTCTCGGAGGTGATGACGTGGGAGGTGCCGTTCATGTAGAAGTAGAGCGCCTGCGGCCACTGCCGCTTCCGAGCGAAGCGCCGTTTAAAAAAATCAGAGGAAACATCGGGGCTGATTAATCCCTTTTCGGCCGGGGCCCCTTCGATTTCGGTCTGAAGATTGATCGGATATTTCTTCGCCACCCGCCGGATGATCTTCCGGCCGACCGCTTGGGCCGGACTGCGAAAAACCTCGTACATATAAAATCCCGGCGTGTCGATATCCTCATGGAACTCGACATCGAGATCAAACCTCTTCCCATCGATGACCTTTTTGACGAAGCGTATTTCTGCGGCGGGCCGCTTCCGGACATACTGCCGGTTGAGATCTATTCGAGACCCGTTCTCACGTGTGTGGTGCTCATACCCGAACGGGTTGATGCAGGGAAAAAGGATAAACTGAAACCGGCCAAGAAGCGCCGGCCGGTTCCGGATCATTTCGATGACGGCGAGGATCGCCTCGACGCCGGCCGGCTCATCGCCATGAATCCCTCCGGAAAGGCAGATCTTTTTTTTCCCCCGACCCTCGGGGGTCGAAACCATCCAAAAAGGATACCGATGAGGATTGGCGCGAACCGTTCCGAGGAGATGGGCCTCTATCCCTTTTGTCTCCTTTACCGACCGGAGCATCCGCTCGATCGTTTCCGAATAAGAGCGGACTTTATGTGTCGGCGCAATCGACCCCATTTAAGAGACCCCCTTCGGCTGTTTTAACCGATCGAGGGTGCGCTTGGCCGCCTCAATCCGGATATCTTTCGGGTCGAGCGGAGAGTGCGAAATGAATGTTTCCAGTGCCTGCCGGGCCGAAGCCGTTTGCCCCCTCTCTTGATAAGCCAGACCGAGATAATACTGCACCATGCTTCCGGAGGCCTGATTCCCAAGTTGCTCCGCCGCTTTCTCCAGCTCGACGCTGGCCGGCTCGAACATTCCCAAAATGAAGAGACCCGTTCCGCTGTAGAGATGGCTCAACGGGGTTGCCACCAATCTGTTGAAAAGGAGCGCCATTCGCTCTTCCTCCGGAATCTCGATTCCATTTTTCTTTCGCCATTCGATCTGCTTGGCATAAGGGAGGGTGGAGAAGCGCTTCGGCTCCATCTCCAGATCCTTTCGCCAATCGTTGAGACTCGTGATAAATCGGCCCAGCGCCTGGCTGGCCTCTGCTTCTTTTTTCAGCTTACCAAAAACGAGACTCTGATAGTAGTAGACGAACGGCTCCGAGAAGACCCTTCCTTGCTCGAGCTCATCCAGCGCCCTCTGATACTGGCCGAGATAGTAGAGATTGACGCCATGATAAAAGGCGGCGATCCGCTTTTCCGGATGGTCCTTGCGTAGGCGAGACAGAAGCGGCTCGGCTTGATCAAACGCCCCTTGCTCCTGGTACAACTTGGCCAGACTCAGGGAGGCCTCCGCATGCGAGGGATCCTTTTTCAGAGCGGCCTGCCAGGCGCGGAAGGCGCTGTCGCGATCTTCCTGTTTCTGAAAAAGCGAGCCCATCAGCCAATCCCCCTCGGCGGACGGATGGAGAAGAAGCCCCTTTTGGATCATGTCGCGGGCGTTGCTCTCTTTTCCATTCCGAAGGAGCGCCTTGGCGATGGCGAAAAACGCTTCTCCCTTTGCGCTGTTGGATTCCGCCGGATCAATCAGATAAAGCTCGCCGCCGCGCGACGCCCCTTTCATGTCGGCCATATGAATCGAGAGGGTATCTTCGAAAAGCGACTTCGGCGTTTGGAACTCGACGACGGTATAATCGTCGGTGTTGAAGATCCCGTCGCCGGTGTAACGCTCGATCTCGCCGGGCCCGAGAAGAAAATAAGCCCAGAGATCATAAGGAGAGTAGACCTCGGCCCGCGCGAGATCGTTTGCAACGGCATGGACCGCCATCCGCCGGGCGATCTCCTCCCGGTCAATGACGATTTCGCGATCGGAGCCGATCAGGATCAGATCGCCGGCGTCTGTATAAAAAATAAAGACGTGCGGAAAAACGGAATGGAAGGTCCGGATCACCGCCTTCAGTTCCGGCGCCCGGATGCCGTAAAAATGAATCCACTGAGCGAAAATTCCCCCCGGACGTAAACGCGATCGGCCCAGACGAAAAAACTCCTCCGTAAAGAGTTTGGAGGAGCCGCTTCGCCAGGGATGCGACGGCTCGGAAACGATCACGTCGAAGCGCTCTTTCGAGAGGATGAGGTAGTTGCGCGCGTCGTCGACCACGATTTGAACGCGCGGGTCCTCGAGGACACTTCCGTTGAACGGATCGAAGAAGCGCGACGCCTCGACGACCGCCGGCTCGATTTCCAGGGTGACAAGCTTCGAGAGGGGATGGGTCGCGATGGCGCCGGTCGTGATCCCGGAACCGTGTCCGATCGAGATGACCTCCTTTGCCTCCGGCGCAAGGAGCATCGGGAGATGGCCGACAAGCAGCTGCGTCTTCATGTCGCCGGTGGTGGAGGCATTCGCCTTGCCGTCGATCGCCAGGGTGAGATGAGGGTGCTTCGCCAGGGTCGGGTGCTGAACCACCGTGACGGTGGACGAGATTCCCTCTTTATAGAAAAGAAGATCGAGGGTCGATAATTTCCCGAAGAGCTCGCTCGACATCTGCAGCGGGTTCCAGGCCGGGGTCGAGAAGCCGACGACAACGAGAAACGCGCCGACCCCGCCGACCGCCCAAAGGCGCGCCTCTCCGATTTCGCGCATCTGCATCCAGAGAAGAAGGCTTAAAATGGCGTTGGTGAAGATGGCAACGTGGAGGCTTTTCTGAATGCCGAGCGCCGGGAGGAGGATAAATCCGACCGAGAAGGAACCGACGATCGTTCCGACCGTATTAATGGCATAGGCGCGGCCGACGATCGACCCCAACCCGGTATCGATCATCGGTTGGTTTTTTCGTTTAGGCTCTCGAGAGGAACTCTCTCCCCGGGTCAGAAGATGGATCACCAGCGGGAAAACCCCTCCCATCAGAACGGTCGGGATCAGCATCACGGCGGCGACAATGAAGAATTTGGAGACGGAAATAATTCCCCCCTCCGAGTGGAAGATTTCAAGGAGCTTGAAGAAGAGAACGGGGAGGAGGGGAAAAAGAAATTCCCCCCCGAAAGCAAACAGCGCGATCCCCCCTTGTACGAGGGCCAGCAAAAGAAGGGGGCGCGAAAACCGCTTCAAGAAGAGGGAAAAGAGAAAGCTCCCGATCGCAAGCCCCATGAGAAAGGTGGCGAGCATGGTTGCAAAGGAGTAGAGGGTCGACCCGAGGATCAGGGTCAAGATGCGCGTCCAAACCACCTCATAAATCATCGCCGCAAACCCGGAAAGGGCGAAGGTGATCAATAAAATCCGCCGCGGTGATTGCGGATGTTTCGGCGCGGAGACCGGCGTCCTTTCGGCGGAGGTCTCGACAGGGACGATTCGATGTTTTCCGCGCCAGATCGCAAGAAGACCGACCGCGCCATTGAGCGCCGCCGCAAGAAGTACCGTTTTGTTCAGACCCAAAGCGGGAAGGAGGACAAACCCGGCCCCCAAAACCCCGATCACCGCCCCCAACGTATTAAAGGCATAAAGAAGTCCGACCCCTTTTCCGACCTCGGCATTATTTTTATAGAGGCGGGCGAGCACAGGGAGGGTTCCTCCCATTAAGGCGGTCGGAAGAAGGAGGACAAGCACAGCCATGACAAACCGGACCAAGCTGAAAATATAGAACGAGAAGTGAAAGAGACCGTGGAGATACTGATAGATCGGAATCAGCGAGGAGAGGAGGAACGGAACGAGAAGAGCGTATCCTCCGATGCCAAGCTCAAGAAAGCCGTAGATGCGCAGGGGATTTGAATAGCGGTCGGCGCGCCGGCCGAAGAAATCGCTCCCCAGCGCCAGCCCCCCCATGAATGCGGTCAGGAGGGTGGAGATCGCAAACATCGATGCGCCAAAAACCAAGACCAATTCGCGCATCCAGACCATCTGGTAGATCAGCGCGGTGACGCCGGAGAAAAAGAAGAGAATAGAAACCAAGTTGGATGCCTCCCCCCAAAAATGAGCCCCTTATCATAGTCGATCTGACTGGAAATTTCAAACCGACTTGAACGATAGAAGTTGACACCGGTTCCGAGAAATGTTAAAAAAGATCTTCACTTTTCCGATCTTTTCAGACCGAAGAGATCGCCTTGTCATTCATAGCATACGAAGCGAGCCGCTAGCTCAGTTGGTAGAGCACCGCCCTTTTAAGGCGGGTGTCCTGGGTTCGAATCCCAGGCGGCTCACCACGCCCCTCAAATCACTTCGCATTTTCTCCCAATTAGTACTCAGTTGTTTTTTGTCTTTTATACCCCGAAAAAAACGCCGAAAATGTCGTATTCATTAGCGTTCTAAGAAAAAATTTAATGATATTTTAATTTGACAATCGGCTTTTTTAATGTATATTCAACTTATTGTATAGTTTCCTCCGGTATCTGATTGTTTTTGCGACCTTGTCTGGAGTTGAAGATTGAATAACAACGCAGAAACAAGGGCAACAAGCATATCAAGACCAACACTTCCTTCGCATTTATTTATTTCTTTCTTTCAATTCTTAAATTTACAATCCTACAATCCTCATAGCCTATGTTCTTATCAAACTTAAGATACCGATGTATTAGTAAAGCTATTTATTTATATGGATTTAATTCAAGATGATGTTCCTGAAGTGGAACTATTCTTGCTGAAATCAGTTTGAGCATTAAGGATTAACTGTATGAATAAACACGATCGCAGAACGTATTTTCGAGTCAGAGAGATACTAGAAATACGACTCATACTGAGAGAGTCCGATACTCGCAAAAAGAAAATCTTCACAGGCACGGCAATCGATATTGGACTGGCCGGTCTCTCCGTTTCAACCGATCATACTCTCCCCCGAATTGATAAAGGTATTATTGAGATTAGCTTGCCTGATCCTCTAGAGCCCGTACAAGCCAGAATAAAATTTAAATGGGGAAACGATGAGAAACAGCAGTATGGCATTGAGTTCATTCATTCAGTTGATAATCAGCTGGGAGGCTGGGAAAAGTTCATCAGGAGCTCTAATTCATCGATTCCTGATAGAAGAGGAAAGGAAAAGAATCGAAGGCTGAGTGAGGAAAAACCGGCCGAACCTGTTTCTGATAAAAATAATAGAAAAATGATCCGCCGAATTACAGATCTCTGGCACATGGAAGCCAATAATGGAAAGAGCGCCGATCTCAGAAAAACGGATCTCGTTCCGAAACGAAAAGACATTGATTATACGGTTGCTGCCGCAAAAGCACGAAGAGAATGGTTAAGCGCCAAGACCGGTGTGGAATTTAATCATATCGGCGTATTCAGTGAAAATCCAAAAAACCTACAGGGAAACATCGAAAACTTTATAGGCATTACCCAGGTTCCTATTGGCGTCGCAGGTCCGCTCAAAATAAATGGTCAATTTGCAAAAGGGGATTTTTATATTCCTCTTGCCACCACGGAAGGCGCATTGGTTTATACATACTCGATCGGCATGCAAATTCTGCATATGTCAGGAGGCGTCACGACGAGGATCATTAAAGATGAAACGCACATTTCTCCACTGTTTACCTTTAATACTCTAAATCAGGCCCATCAATTCTGTTATTGGTTACAAGCCAATTTCGAGTTAATAAAAAAGCACGCTGAAGCAACAACAAGATACGGTAAACTTTTGAAAATAGAGCCTATTATCTATGACAAAAATATTACCGTAAAATTTTGCTATTCGACCGGCGATGCAATGGGCTTAAATATGATTAATTTTGCGACAGAAGCCGCATGTAAATTTATTGTGCCAATTGTAAAGCCTAAGCGCTTCTACATGCGTTCAAACTTTTCATCTATCAAGAAGATTTCTGCACACAACTTTTCATTTGGCATCGGAAAAAGTGTTATTTGTGAGGCGATCGTACCGAATAAGATTGTTAAAAGAATTTTCGAAATCACTCCAAAGGATATCACAACCTACTTTCATACCGCAATGTTATCAAGTGTCAATGCCGGAATGATAGGGATGAATGGACATGTTGCAAATGGTTTAACGGCTCTTTTTATTGCGTGCGGACAAGATGTGGCAAACGTCGTCGATTCTCACGTTGGAGTAAGCAACTTTGAGGAAACGGATGGAGGAGACTTATATTTAAGCCTTAAATTGCCTAACCTCTTCGTTGGAACTGTGGGTGGTGGAGCGGAGTTGGCAAGCCAGAGAGAATGTCTCGAACTCATTGACTGTTACGGAAATGGAAAGGTGGAAAAATTTTCAGAAATCGCGGCCGCCACATCACTGGCAGGAGAGCTTGCTGTTTGTGCCAATGTCGCGAATGGTAAATTTGTAAATGCTCACAGGACATACGGCAGAAAACAGAAAAGGCCCATTAAATGACCTCTTTTGACATTTCTTGCATCGGAACCGCCACCGTTAGCTTTCTAATCGGCCTATTTGTCTATCTAAAAAATTGGAAAGCACCCCTTAATAGAGCATGGGCCCTTTTTTGTCTAAGCGTCGCCATCTGGAGTTTGGGACTCGGGATGATGACCTCCTCAACAAATATCGAATCCGCTCAATTATGGATCCGGATACACTATTTTGGCGCCATCTTAATCGGCCCTTTTTTTATGGATTTTGTTTTCAGGTTGATTAATCAGGTCCGTAAGGAAATTCTATTTATTTCTTACTCAGCCGCCGGGCTCTTAGAGATTATTAATTTAAGCAACTTATTGGCTTATCCTGCTCCCCTCGCACCTTTTAATTATTATACAAAACCGGGCACCTTTTATTTTCTCTTTGTCATCTTTTTTATAACTTTAGTCACTTATTCTCATAAATTACTTTTTAATGCATACAAGAACACCACGGGTCAAATTCATAACCAGCTCAAGTTACTCTTCATTGGTGTTACCATTGGATTTTGTGGAGGCTCTACAGCCTTCTTTCCTGTTTTTAATTTGCCATTGTTTCCGTATGGAATTTATTTTGTTGCTGTATATACTGTTATTGTTGCTTATACGATTATTCAATATCGGTTTTTAGATATACGTACAGTATTTCATAAGACATTAAGCTGGTTGGCGATGTCGTCAATCATTCTATTACCGCTTATCAGCGGTCTGTATTTTACAAAAGACTATTTAACATCCTTATCTACTTCAAAATTTGCATTCCTTATCTCATTTGGTGTCGCCTTTTTAATCCCTTACACCAAATTTATTCAGCCGCGTATCGATCATCTTTTTCAGCGTCGCCAATATGATATGCAGAAGATTCTACAGGGAATGGTCAAAGAGCTCGCAGCACTTAAAAATTTGGATGACTTAATCACCAAATTAGCCACAACCATTCAGGGAGCACTTTACGTTTCAAGAATTATACTGGTTCTGTGGAACGATAAAGAGCAGAAATTCAAAGTGGTAAGAGGGGAAATAACTCCCGGTCATGGGCAGATTACCCCGGATCACCCTTTTCTTTCTTGGATGAAAGAAGAAGATCAAGTTGTAGAATTGGAAGAAATAGAACTCGATCCCAAACTTGAACCGATACGTCAAATAGCAAAATCATACTTCAAAACCTTTGATGCGAAAGTCGCTCTTCCTCTTATTCATGACGGAAAGCTCATCGGTATCGTCAACATCGGAGAAAAAGATAATCTTAAATCTTTCTCCAACATGGATCTCGATTTTCTTTCAAACCTCCGCGCCGAAGCGTCGATCGCCCTGAGCAACTCCCTTCTCTATGACGACGTCAGCAAGATGTCGGAGGAGCTTCGACAATGGGCGGGCGAGCTGGAACATAAAGTAGATGAACGGACCCGGGAATTAGCGGAAAGCAAGCACCAGCTCGAGGAATCCTACCAGAAACTTCAAGAGCTCGATCAAATCAAATCAAAGTTTTTCGCCAATATCAGCCATGAATTGCGGACGCCGATTACGCTGATTCTTGCCCCCACCGAAATGATGCTCAGCCGAAATTTAGGAAAGCTCACGAAAGATCAGGAAAAATATCTCACCATCATGCAAACGAACTCCTTGCGCTTATTAAAGTTGATCAATAACCTGCTGGATCTGGCGAAGGTGGACGCCGGCAAGATGGAGCTTTATTACAATCGAGCCGATTTTGCCAAGTATGTCAACGACGTCGTCTTCTCCGTCAGCCCGATGGCGGAGAAAAAATCGTTGGACCTTCGATTTACGTCTGAAGAAACGATTCCTGAATTCTTCTTTGACGCCGATAAGATCGAGAAGGTCATTCTCAACCTCGTATTTAATGCGCTGAAGTTCACTGACAAAGGGGAGATCACCGTTTCCTGTTCACGGCAGGAAAACGATGTGCTTGTCAAGGTGGCCGACAGCGGAATCGGGATACCGAAAGAACATATGCCGAAGCTCTTCAGCAGATTCTCCCAAGCGGACAGCTCCGCCAGCCGAAAATATGAAGGAACCGGCATCGGCCTGGCGCTCTCTCGGGAGCTGGTCGAGCTTCATCATGGAAAAATTTGGGCGGAAAGCGAAGAGGGGAGGGGGACGACTTTTTTGTTTACCATCCCCATCTATACCCGGTTGGAAGATGTCCCCGGGGCCTTGGACCGCCGAACCGAGATCGTTCCCGTCCCGGAAAAGAGGAGAGAAGAAGATTGGACCAAATCTCTCGAAACCCAGGCGGATTATGTCACGGCAGACATCGTAAGGGAGGCGGCCCCTCTTCCGGAAGAGACAAGCCGTACCGACAGCCGGCATCGCCTCCTCCTGGTCGAAGATAACCCGAACATGCTCAGTTATATCGCATCGCAATTAAAGGACGAATATCAACTTCTCTTCGCTAAAGATGGAAGAGAGGGGGTCGAGCGGGCAATGTCCGAGGTTCCCGACCTGGTGATCTCGGATGTGATGATGCCGTATAAAGACGGCTATCAGCTTTGCCGTGAAATCAAAGAAGAGCCGCGCACCTGCCACATTCCAATCATTCTTCTCACGGCGAAAACCGGCATTACGACAAAGATCGAAGGATTGGAACACGGCGCGGACGACTATCTCACGAAGCCTTTCAACTCGCAAGAATTGCGCGCCCGCGTTCGTTCTCTGATCAATCTCAGAAAATTAGAGCGTGAGATCCAGATTCGGAATCATCAATTGGAAGAGACGCTGCGAGAGCTCAAGGAAACGCAAAGCCAGCTGGTTCAATCGGAGAAAATGGCGGCCTTGGGCCTGTTGGTCGCAGGGGTGGCCCATGAAATCAACAACCCGATCAGCTTCGCCAAGGGGAGTCTTGCCATTGTCCGGCGCTCGTTGGAACAGATCAAGGTTGCGGATCGACTGAATCCCGCTGAAAGAACAGAGCTGTTCGAGGATATCGACATCTCCGTTCAAGTGATCAAAAACGGGCTCGACCGCACCGAGAATATCATTAAAAGCCTAAAAACCTTTGTAAGAAAAGATGAAGAGGTTCTGAAGCCCTTCGATCTTCACGAGGGGCTTGAATCAACCCTTCAACTCTTTCAACACGAGATCGCCCATCGAATTACGATCCGACGGGAATATGGAAAAGTACCATCCGTTGAGGCGATTCCTGGACAAATCAACCAGGCCTTCATGAATGTCCTTCAGAACGCGGTTCAGTCGATTCCCGATCAAGGAGAGGTGTACATCAAAACGGAGCAGGAAGGGGACCGCGTTCGGATCTCCGTCCGGGATACCGGCTCGGGTATTTCCGAGAAGGACCTTATCCATATCTTTGATCCGTTTTTTACCACCAAGGAGGTGGGCAAGGGAACGGGGCTGGGGATGACCATCACCTACAAGATTATCGAAAACCACCACGGAAAGATCGACGTGAAGAGCAAAGTCGGTTCGGGAACGGAGGTCGTCATTTCTCTTCCGCTGACGCAACCCGGCGTCCCGACGGAAAAAGCGGGGAAAGGGCTCTATGCCGGAAGCGCTCCGATATAAAGACTATCCGATTCTCTTTGTTGACGACGAAGAGATGGCCCTCGTCACCTTCAAAAATCTTTTCAAAAAAGAATTTACGATCCATACGGCCGGAAGCGGGGAAGCTGCGCTCGAGCTCATCGAAAGGCATCCCGAGTTGGCGTTGATCGTTTCGGACCAACGCATGCCGGATATGACCGGCATTGAATTGCTCCGGCGTATTTCGGTGAAGAGGCCCAACCTCATTCGGATGCTGATCACCGCTTATACCGAGATAGAATTGGTGATCGACGCAATCAACCGCGGAAAAGTATATCGATACATCACCAAGCCCTACAACGAAGAAGAATTAAAACAAACCCTAAAGCAGGGGATCGAGCGCTACTACTTGGTGAAAGAGCGGGACCGCCTTTATGCCGAAAAAATAGAAACATTCAAAAAAATGGCTCAAGCCAATCGGCTGACGGCGATCGGGATTCTGGCGGCCGGCATGGCGCACGAAATCAACAACCCCTTGGTCGCGATTAATACCTTTCTTCAGATGATTCCTAAAAAATATGACGAAGAGGTGAAAGACGAGGAGTTTTGGGATAAATTTTATGCCGTCGCACTGGGCGAAACCCATCGGATTCAGATGCTGATCAGTCAGCTTCTTCACTATTCGAAAACCCCCGAAGAAGAGGGGCTGAAATTAAACGGGGTGAATATCAACGATCTTCTTTATGAAACCATCACCTTTATTGATAATGAAGCAAAAAAGAAAGGGCTGACGATTCGGCAAGACTTCGAGCCCGATCTTCCTCTCTGTTATGTTGATCGGGAAAAGATACGGCAGGTGTTTTTAAATATCCTTCTGAATGCCATCCAGGCGACCCATGAGGGCTACATTCGGGTAAAAACATCCGCCGACTTCGATAAAAAAGACCACGCCTTCTTCCATGTGGCCGTTGAAGACACCGGTGTCGGCATCGCCGAAGAAAACATTCAAAAGCTATTCAATCCTTTCTTCACGACAAAACAAAATGAAGGAACCGGCCTCGGATTGATGATGTGCCATCATATTATTGAAGAACACCGCGGCAGCATCGATGTCCATTCGGAACTCGGCAAAGGAACGACCATGACCATCCATCTACCGGTCAATTTAACCGAATTCAACCGGAGAAAATCGGACCGCGCGTCACCTGCTCCCTCCGTCGATCAGTAGACCCAAGCCGCTCTTCGATAATAAAGTAAGAAAGGGAAACGAAAACGGCCCTCCCAAAAGGGGAGGGCCGTTTTCGTTGAAAGGTGCGCTTGTTATTTCTCGCTCGGCTTTAAGACAATAAAGAATGCCCGATTCTCCCGGCTGATTCGAAGGAGAACCGCTTCCGTCTTTTTGGTCTTTTCCATGATTTTCTTGAACTCGTCGGTGCTGTCGACCTTCTCGCGATTCACTTCCTTGATCAGGTCCCCTTCCTTCAGACCTTCCGCCTCCGCGGCGCTTCCGGGCTCGACCTTCGTGACGATGACCCCTTTTTCTTCTTTAAGCTTAAAACGCTCGGCGATTTCCGGGGTAAGGTCTTGAACATTCAATCCAAGAAAGACTTCGGGCCGCCTCGGAATGGCCGCCGTAACCGCCTCGTCTTTTCGCTCGATCAACTCGATCGTGACGATTTTCTTCTTTCCGTCCCGCATGATCTCGATGTTGGCTTTTCTCCCCGGGATTAATCCGGCGATCACGCGCGCCAACGAATTGGGGGTATCGACCGGCAAATTTTCGACCCTGAGGATGATATCGCCCGGCAGAATTCCCGCCCTGCTCGCCGGGTCTCCGTCGAAAACTTCATTCACCAGAACCCCTTCGTTCTCTTTCACGCCGAACTTGCTCGCCAACTCCGGGGTGAGGGGTTGGATCCCGACGCCCAACCAGCCGCGCGTCACCTTTCCCTTGTCCATCAACTGCTCTGTAATCGATTGGACCATGTTGGAGGGAATGGCAAATCCGATTCCCTGGGCGAAGTTGATGATGGCGGTGTTGATTCCGATGACCTCGCCGCGGATATTGAACAACGGTCCGCCCGAGTTGCCCGGATTAATCGAGGCGTCGGTCTGGATGAAATCCTCATATCGGGAGAGGTTGACATTTTCTCTTCCGAGGGCGCTCACCACGCCGACCGTCACTGTTCGATCCAACCCAAAGGGATTTCCGACGGCAATCACCCATTGTCCCACCTTGATTTTGGTGGAGTCACCCAGCGTGGCAAAGGGGAGATCTTTTGTCGCTTCGATCTTGACCAACGCAAGATCGGTATCGGGATCTTTTCCGACCACCTTCCCGGTAAACTTGGTCTTATCGGAGAGCCGGACCTCGACTTCGTCTGCATCCCCCACGACATGATTATTTGTTACGATAAATCCCCGTTTATCGACAATCACACCCGATCCAGAGCCGGGAGGAGCTTCCGGCGCTCTTTCACGCGGCGATTCCCGAGGCCCTTCATCAGGACGAGCGGGAGGGGCCCCTGTTTGAGGAGCAATATTCACCACCGTCGGTTTCACTCGATCGGCAAGGGTGATGAATATATTCTGGAAATCCTCCAGTAGCTTTATCCCGGCATCAGGGCTGTCTTTTGGCGCAGCCAGGACGGTCATTCCTGGAAGCAGCAAAATTACCAGAGCGAAGATAGTCACTCTCCTGAACATAAATTCTCCTTTCAAGGAAGTAAAAAGGTGGGGAAGAACGTGCTATATAGTAAAACATTTTATATGAAATGGTAAACTATTACAAGTATCCATTCGGCTTTGTAAAGACATCTTTTTTGATTGATATGATCAGACCTTCTGAGATAAGGTAGCAGACAAGGGTTGAAGCTCCCCGCCGCGGGGAATCTTTAAATGAAAAATGCGTATCACCGCTGATCACATCGTGAGCGAAAGCGGATCATGCGTTGCGCATACGTTTCCAAGGCAAATAGACAACGGCAGGGGGTGCATTGATGGGAAATTTAGTGCTGGCGCTGGCGGGAATATTTGTTCTTTTCGTTGCAGCCATTGCCTGTAAACCTCCGACAGATCCGAAAGATAAGTAATCCTAATTACCCCAAACGAAGATTTCATCTTCAGAAAACGTCTTCCTCAGTTCAGTGCCCCCTCATTTATTCAGCGATACTATAATTTATTTTATAATAATAGCTGTCCAACTCGGACGGCGGCAGATTCAAGCCGGCTTCGAACAGTCCAGATCCCTCAGGCAAGAGACACGTGTTGGTCGCGTCGCAGCTTGAACCCTTTACAGAGGCGAAATACGTTCCTACCACAAGCCCGTCCTTTATCGCGACAAAGCTTATTTTAACGGAGATTAACGGGTAAACCGAGTCATTCTTAATCAGCCCCCGAAGGGTCACCTCACCAAAAAAGTCGATCGCTTCAGTGACAGATCCGACGAGCATGACCTGTGAAGAAGGGACCCTTGGGACCGACGCCGTATCGACATCCCAACTAATGACGACAGAAGCCGATGCGGGAATCGATTCGAGAGATGTGTTAATCTGAAACCCGCCGACCTCGCCAGGTCCCAAACAGGAATCGGTTTCAGCAGAATGGATCGAAAGGGTTGATCCATGAACGTAGGTAAATTTGGAATCGATCAATTCACCGGAGGCATTTTCCGAGTTGATGACGATTTTGACCAGGCACGCCGGATCCTCGCCTTTGTTGATCAGCTCTCCAAGATAATGCAAGTTTCCAAGTGAATTGAGTTTTCGATTAATCTCGCCTTTGAGTTCAATCTTTGCATTTTGGGTTGGAGCCGAAGGAGGGGACGACGTTATTTGGGGTTCACCCGGTCCGACCCCCTCCAGTCTTGCACCGCCTCCTCCATCTCCACAACCGACCGAGATCAGCGCCACCACCAGAAGGACGAATTTTCGCATAGTCACCTCTTTTGCATCTTCTCTATTAATGATAAAGCGGGGGGGAGAGAACTATCAAGCGAAAATATCGAGCGTCATTCCTATGGAAGTTTCCATTCGTCGTCGACAGTGGGCCGAGACCACCGACAACGGACTGGTCATGATCTGATCATGAGGATCGTTTAGAGGTTTTGAGGCAGATCGCTTGGCGAGGTTCGGTACTGGATATCCCTTTTTAAGACTCCCCAATCGCCGGGCGGCAGAGAACTCGCCGCCCTGGCTTGGAAAGTCATAAAATTGTAAGTGGTGGAAATTAGGGTAGGTCGGTGAGAGTTGAAGCTAATTGTCAGTGCTTGAAAGAATTGGTGCCGAGACGCAGAATCGAACTGCGGACACGAGGCTTTTCAGGCCTCTGCTCTACCGACTGAGCTATCTCGGCAATGAGGCAGAAAGTAACAAAGGAAGCGCAGATTGTCAATAGTTATTGTTTGAAATGTTACGGCTTGACCTTGATCGCCTGAAGAAAGGCATAGTCGAACGGGTTCAACTCGTAGGGAACCTCTTCGATCTCTTCATCTTCGAGTCCCTCGATTTCAGCCTCATCTTGATCGGATAGGAGACGACTGAGGGATGCGACCACCAGATCGACCTGGTATCCCTCTTTTTCGATGTTCTCAAGGATTTTCTTGATCTGATCATTCTCTGCAAAGAGATGGCTGATCTTCTCGGTCAACTCTTTCACCAACCCCTGAAGACGTTCATTTTCAAATGGTTCTTCATCGTTTGGGTTCATCCGTTTTCCTTCCTCCATATTTCTAATATACAAAAGTCGGAAGAAGGGTGTCAAGGCGAGGAAGGGGGGGAAGAGAATGTCTCAAGGGTTTCCATTTTGACGCGGGCTTTATGAATATAGTCCTTTGCTTCCGCATGTTCAGGTTCAACAATCAAGACATCCTGCCAGGCGTAGACGGCATCTTGCAGCTCCCCTTGACGATAGAGAAGAATGCCTTTGTCGACAAGAATACGGATCAGTTGATCCAGATGCGTGGTGATCTCGTCGATCCGAAATGGGAGCTCTTGTTCCATCATTGGATCATTCTGGGAACGGAACAACTCGAGCGCCTCCTTCCAGGCCAGACCAGCCCTCAGGTACTCCTCTCGATGATAGAATTGGAGGCCGTTCTCATTTAACTGAATCAAACTTCGGGCGGTCTTTTCGCGTTCTTCTTTCAATTTTTTCTGCGCCGATCTGAGACCCAGGACTGCAGGTTGGCTGGAAGGATCGGCCCTGAGGACCGCCTCGAACTCGACGATCGCCTCTTTATGCTTCCCTTGCTTTAAGAGTTGTTGGCCCGCTTCCAGGCGCGGATTTGCCTTCCCGGACTCGGCAGACCCCGGAGACTTCGGAGCCTGCTCGACCCCTTGCGAATCTGTTTCTTTAGGAGAGAAATAAGCGCAAGAAGTAAACAGAGTTGCCCCCAAGAGGACAAAAAAGAAGAACGCTCTCAAACAAAACCTCATTTAACTAGATGAGTTTGTACTGTTCAGTGCCGAATTCAACGTTTTTTCGAAAGAGGGAATCGGTTCGGAATCCGACAACGACATAGACCTGAATCTCTTCGGATTTTCCACGAACCCGAGTCGGGGGAAGGGGGATCGCATCAAGAATTGATTCAAGACGTTTGTAGGTGCTCGCAGAGATCAAGATTTGGGTATGATAGCGCTTGTTCAGCTTTTCGATTCTCGCCGCCATATTGACGCTGTTGCCGATCACAGTATAAGCGAGCCGCTGCAGCGTGCCGACATTCCCGGCAATCACCTCGCCGGTATTGATTCCTATTCCGATTTCGATCTCAGGATAACCTTCCCGAATCCATTTTTGCTTGAGCAATTGGAACCGCTCATTCATCTCGATTGCCGCGCGAACGGCCCGTTCCTCGTCGTTCTCATGGCGGACGGGCGTTCCAAAAACGGCCATCACCGCATCCCCCATAAACTTATCCAATGTCCCCTCATATTTTTGAACCACTTCGACCACCGCTGCAAAATAGTCGTTCAAAATATGGACGACCTCGGAAGGCTCCAACTGTTCTGCTAAGGCAGTGAAATTGCGAACATCGGTAAAAAGGATCGTTGCTTCAGTCCGTGTCCCGCCCAATTGCAAGGTTTTTGGGTTTTGCAGAAAGGACTCCAAAATATTTTCCGAGACATATTGGGTGAATGCCTGCTTGATCAACTCCTTTTCCCGGAGGTTTCTCGACATTTCATTGAAGTTTGAAACCAAAAGGCCGATCTCATCATTCGACTTCATTTGAATCTGGGGGAAATCTCCCTCTGTGATCGCCTTCACCCCTTGAACCAGCCGACGGATCGGCTTTACGATCACATAAGCCAACAGCCACGCCCCCAACAGACCGACGCAGAGGGCGAGGAGAATGAAGAGTCTAATTTTCTTTTGAGATTGCGCCACCGTTTCGTAGATCGGTCTTTTAGAGAAACCAACATGAACCGAGCCGATCACCTGTTGACCGGCGAAGAGAATGGGGGTAATCACGTCAAGACGCTCCCTCCCGTCCAAATCGTGCGAAGTCAGCAGCTCGACCCCTCCCATAAGCTGCCGCTGTCCTCCCCCCACGGAAGGAGAATACGTCCGTCCTTGTTGCGTCATATCGGTATGAGCGAGAATATTTTGTTTTACATCGACGATGAAAATATAAAGGATGGCCGGATCTTTTGAGGCTTCGCTGATCATTGTTTCCAGGGCAAGCCGGTCTCGCGTTAAAATGGCCTCTTGGCTGTACTGGGCGATCCCCTGAGCGATCGAAGCCGCTCGGAGGGTCACCTCTTCGGTCAATGATTCGGTCATCAGTCGGGAGGTAATCAGATAGGAGAGAGAGAGGGTCAAACCAAGCAGGGCGCCGATGAGAAGCGAGAATTTGATTTTCAGGTTGAACTTTTTAAGTATCATAAAAGAAAGTAAAGAAAGAAATACTCCTTAAGCGGAGTTTATGTGAAAGATATTAAGCAAAAATGAAAACTTTATTAAAATGTTATTAAATTGTGCCCCCTTTTGCAAGAAAAATGAACGGGTTTCTTTGATCCCCTCGTTAGGGAAGCAGGGGCGTATTGCAATACGCCCCTACAAACGAACCCTGCGACGCACCTGTGTTCGGACGGTATTAAGGTGGAGGAGGTGGCAGGTCTCCTGCAGTAGAACCGTCGTTCGGGTCCATTTTAAAGTAAGGGTGAGCGCACTTTTCCCTTTTGACAATGGGGTCGAAAATCAATATAATTCTAAAGTTTATAGTTTTAGGGAAGTGCGACTTGCAAGAGTATATCAGAAATTTTTCGATTATCGCCCATATTGATCATGGAAAATCGACACTGGCCGACCGCCTGTTGGAGAAAACCGGGGCGGTCACCCCGCGAGAGTTCAAAGATCAGCTCCTCGACGATATGGATCTGGAACGGGAGCGGGGGATCACGATCAAAGCCCATGCCGTTCGGTTAAAGTACCGGGCGGACGATGGGCATGATTATATCTTCCATCTAATTGATACACCGGGACACGTCGATTTTACCTATGAGGTCTCCCGAAGCCTTGCCGCATGTGAAGGGGCCCTCCTCGTGGTGGATGCTACCCAAGGGGTGGAGGCGCAAACGATCGCCAACGCTTACCTCGCCATCGACAACAATCTTGAGATTATTCCTGTGATCAACAAGATTGATCTCCCCAGCGCCGACGTTGAGAAGACCAAACAGCAGATCGAGGATATCCTCGGCCTCGACGCCTCGGAGGCGATCCTCGCAAGCGCCAAAGAGGGGAAGGGGATCAAAGAGATCCTGGAGGCGGTCATCCGCCGGGTTCCTCCTCCATCGGGAAAAGTAGACGCGCCGCTTCGCGCGCTGATCTTCGATTCCTGGTTCGACAACTACCAGGGGGCGGTCGTCCTGGTCAAAGTGGTCGACGGAACGATCCGCAAGGGATCTCAGATTAAACTGATGTCGAACGGCATCGAGCACGAAGTTCTCTCCCTCGGCGTTTTTACGCCGAAAGCGGAAGAAGCGACCTCGCTCTCGGTCGGGGAGGTCGGTTGTGTGATCTCAGGCATCCGGAACGTCAGCGAGACCAAGATCGGCGACACGATCACCGACGCGAAACACCCCGCGACGGAGGCGATTCCCGGCTATAAAGAAGTCAAGCCGATGGTCTTCTGCGGCCTCTACACCATCGACACCGACCGCTACGAAGATCTGCGGGACGCGCTCGAAAAACTTCGACTCAATGACTCGTCGTTCAAATATGAGCCGGAGACCTCTTTGGCGCTGGGCTTCGGATTTCGATGCGGCTTCTTGGGCCTGCTCCATATGGAGATCATTAAAGAGCGGCTCGAGCGGGAATACCGGCTCTCCCTCATCAGCACGGCGCCGACGGTCGTCTACCGGGTGACCACGGTCAAGGGAGAGGTGCTTCACATCGATAATCCGGCGAAGCTCCCCGCGCCCAACCTGATCGCCGGTTTTGAGGAGCCTTTTATCGAGGGGGTAATCATCACGAAAGATGAGTTTTTGGGATCGATCATGAAGCTCAGCCAAGATCGGCGCGGGATACAGAAGGATATGAAATACCTCGATGTCGGACGGGTCATGGTGAAGTATGAGCTCCCGTTGAATGAGGTGATTCTCGATTTCTACGACCGCCTGAAATCGCTCTCGAAAGGATACGCTTCGCTCGATTATGAATTCATTGGCTACCGGGAAGCCGATCTGGTGAAAGTCGATATCATGCTCAACGGCGAAACGGTCGATGCCCTCTCTTTCATCGCAGCGAAGGATAAATCGCAGATCAGAGCGCGGCAGCTCGCCGAGAAGATGAAAGAGCTCATTCCCAAACAGATGTTCGAAGTCGCCATTCAAGCAGCCATCGGGAGCAAGATCATCGCGCGGGAGACCGTCAGCGCCATGAAGAAGAATGTGACCGCCAAGTGTTACGGCGGAGATATTACGCGAAAGAGGAAATTATGGGAGAAGCAGAAGGAAGGCAAGAAAAGAATGAAGCAGGTCGGCCGGGTGGAGATCCCACAGGAAGCCTTTCTTGCAGTCCTGAAAGTTCAGGATTAGCCTTGCCTGAAGAGAACAAGCTGAAATCGACGATTCGGGAGTACGCCGAAACGCTGGTCATCGCCATCATCCTGGCGTTGGTGATCCGGACGTTCGTCGTGCAGGCGTTTAAGATTCCGTCGGGCTCGATGATTCCGACGCTGAACATCGGCGATCATATCTTGGTGAATAAATTCATCTATGGAGTTCGTCTCCCCTTTACCGACGTGACATTGATTCCGATCCGGGAGCCGCATCGAGGCGATATCATCGTCTTCCGTTTCCCGAAAGATGAGTCGAAAGATTTCATCAAAAGGGTCGTGGGGCTTCCGGGAGATACCATCGAGGTGAAGAATAAAGAGGTTTACCTGAACGGCCAGAAACAGGACGAATCGTACGCCATCCACGAGGACGACAATCCGGCGCACTCCGTGCCGGATCGGGATAATTTCGGCCCGGTCTCCGTTCCGAAAGACTCCTATTTCGTCATGGGAGACAACCGCGACCATAGCCTCGATTCGCGCTTTTGGGGATTCGTCGACTTCTCCAAGATCAAGGGCCAGGCCTTTATCATCTACTGGTCGTGGGATGGCGAGGCGAGTTGGGTCCGTTGGAACCGAATCGGAAAATTGATCCATTAATTGCGACGTCAATTAGGACTCCCAGGGTATGTCCTCCTCTCGACGGAAAAAGAAAACCGCCTCTCCTTCACAAGGGAACAGTCCAGCCATGACCGAAGCGGCGTCTAAAAAAGAGCTTCGGCCGTACCTCGATCGGTTCGATGGACATCGTGTCCTGGTGGTCGGGGACCTGATGCTCGATCACTACATTTGGGGAAACGTTCAGCGGATTTCTCCCGAAGCGCCGGTTCCGGTCGTGAACGTGCTGCGGGAGTCGGTGCTGCTCGGCGGTGCCGGAAACGTGCTCCACAATATCCTCACGCTGGGGGGCCGGGGACTTTTGTGCGGCGTCATCGGCGCCGACGAAGCGGGACGGTGGTTGTCCGAAGAGCTGAAGTCCAAAGGGGTCGAGATTAGCGGGATTGTGGTCGAGGAAGAGCGGCCGACCACCAAAAAGACGCGGATCGTCGCCCACCAACAACAGGTCGTCCGGTTCGATCACGAGAAAAAGGGCGAAATTTCAAATAAAACTGAAAAGAAGTTCATCCAATTCATTAACGACCAACTCGACCGGATCGACTGCATGGTGATTTCCGATTACGCCAAGGGGGTCATTACCGAAGGTCTTTTGGAATCGATCCTCCCCCTGGCACTCCGGCGAGGTATCCCGGTCGTCGTCGATCCCAAAGTCCACCATTTCTCTCTTTATAAAAAAGTCACGGTCGTCACCCCCAATCATCTGGAAGCCTCACAGGCGTCGGGGGTTGATATTGAAGACGAGGCAACCCTCCACCAAGCCGGGAAAGCGCTCTTGAAAAAGCTCGGCTGCCAGGCGGTCCTGATCACGCGCGGGGAGCAGGGGATGAGCCTCTTTGATAAAAGCGGGGAGACCACCCATATTCCGACCGAGGCAAGACAGGTGTTCGATGTCACCGGCGCCGGCGATACGGTGGTCAGCACCCTGGCGCTCGCCGTCTCGGCCGGGGCGCCGCTGCCGGCCGCGGCGCGGCTGGCCAATCATGCCGCCGGCGTGGTCGTCGGGATGGTCGGAACGACGGCAATCGAAAAAACGATGCTGAAGAAAGCCCTCTCATGAAAATGACCGCGGATTCGGTTTTGGTGGTCATCCCGGCGAGATATCCCTCCACCCGGTTTCCGGGAAAACCGCTCGCCGACCTGAACGGAAAACCGATGATCCAGCATGTCTGGGAGCGGGCGACGGCGGCAAAGCGCCCGAACCGTATCCTGGTTGCAACGGATGACGAACGGATCGCTCAAGCGGTCCGACGCTTCGGCGGGGAGGTGATGATCACCTCGTCGGATCACCGAACCGGGACCGAGCGGGTGGCGGAGGTCGCCGCGCAATTCCCCGCTTTACAGGTCATGAACCTTCAAGGCGATCTCCCCCTCTTTCAGCCCGCAACGCTCGACCGGCTGATTGAAAGCGGCGGCAAATTGATTCAACGAGGGGAGGCCGACTTGATCACGGCCAAATCGGCGATCACAAACGAGGAAGAAGTCTTCTCCCCGCATTCGGTCAAAGTGGTTTCGAATGAACGGGGAGAGGCCCTTTATTTTTCGCGATCTCCCATCCCTCACGTTGAAAAAGATGCATTCTCACAAAGAGTGGCATTCACCTTTTATAAACATTACGGTATTTATCTCTACCACAAAGATTTTCTCCTCCGCATCGCCAAATCGCCGGAGGGAAGCTTAGAGAAGATGGAGCGGCTTGAGCAGCTCCGCGTTCTGGAACAGGGGGGAAGGGTCCGCGTCCTTGAAATCGAAAGGGAAGAAGCTCGCTTTTTCTGGGAGGTCAATACACCGGAAGATCTGGTCAAAGCGAGAGAGATTTTAAATGCCGACTCCTCACGCAATTTAGCACTCGGAGGGTTCCAGTGAAGAAAAAGCAAACCAAAACCAAATACATCTTCGTGACCGGCGGCGTGGTCTCCTCCCTTGGGAAGGGTCTCTCCGCCGCGGCAATCGGGAATCTGCTCGAATCCCGCGGGCTCTCGATCACTTTTCTGAAACTGGACCCCTATATCAACGTCGATCCCGGCACGATGAATCCTTATCAGCACGGCGAGGTCTTCGTCACCGACGACGGCACGGAGACCGATCTTGACCTGGGGCATTACGAGCGCTACACCTCGGCCAGGATGTCGAAGAAGAACAACTACACCACCGGAAAGATCTACAACAATGTCATCACCAAAGAGCGGCGAGGCGATTATCTCGGCGGGACAGTGCAGGTCGTTCCCCACATTACCGATGAGATCAAGCGCTGCATCAAGGCGGTCGGGAACGGAATCGATGTGGCGATCGTCGAAATCGGCGGAACGGTCGGCGACATCGAAAGCCTCCCGTTCCTGGAAGCGATCCGTCAATTTCCGTTCGATATCGGAAGAGAAAATGTCCTCTACATTCACCTCACTCTGGTCCCGTTTATCAAGGCGGCCGAGGAGTTGAAGACCAAGCCGACCCAGCACAGCGTCAACAAGATGCGCGAGATCGGCATTCAGCCCGACATCCTCCTCTGCCGGACCGACCGGTTTATCTCGACAGACCTCAAAAAGAAGATCGCCCTCTTCTGCAACGTCGAGCAAGAGGCGGTCATTACCGCGAAAGATGTCGACAGCATCTATGAAGTGCCGCTCGTTTTCCACCAGGAAAAACTGGACGAAACGATCGTCAAAAAATTGAAGCTGAAGGCAAAAGCGCCGCAGTTTAAGAGCTGGGAGAAAATCGTTCAGGTCATCAAACATCCGCAGGATGAAGTCCAAATCGCCCTCGTCGGGAAATATGTCGACCTCAAAGATTCGTACAAGAGCCTTTGCGAGTCGCTGATCCACGGCGGAATCGGAAACAAGGTGCGGGTCGTGATCGACTGGGTCAACAGCGAGCGGCTTGAAGACGAAGGGGTCGAGCCGGTCCTGAAGGGATCCCACGGCATCCTCGTGGCGAGCGGCTTCGGAAACCGGGGAATCGAGGGGAAGATCTCGGCGATTGAATACGCGCGGGAGCGGGAAATTCCCTTTTTCGGCATCTGTCTCGGGATGCAATGCGCGGTCATCGAGTTTGCCAGACACATTGCGGGGCTCTCCAAGGCAAACAGCTCCGAATTCGAACCGAAAAGCCCCGACCCGGTGATCGATCTGCTTCCCGATCAGCGCCACGTTCAAGAGAAGGGGGCGACGATGCGGCTCGGCGCCTACCCCTGCCGCGTGGAGAAGGGAACGAAAGCCTACGAGGCCTATCAGCAGACCGAGGTCTCCGAGCGGCACCGCCACCGATACGAATTCAACAACCAGTACCGGGAGCTTCTGACCAAACAGGGACTCGTCCTTTCCGGTTTATCCCCGGATGGGAAGTTGGTCGAGATCATCGAGCTGGCGGATCACCCCTGGTTTCTCGCCGTTCAGTTCCATCCCGAGTTTAAATCGCGGCCGCAAGAGCCGCATCCCCTCTTCCGAGAGTTCATCAAGGCTTCACTGAAGCATAAACGCGCCGGGGGCTGAGAAAATTTTTCATTGTTCATTTTCCATTTTCCATTTATGATTGGCAAATGACACATGACCAATGGAAATGATAAACCGCTTTTAGGAGAAGCAATGCCTTACTCGGTTGAGATTGGAAAGATGCGATTTGGGGAGGGAGATTTTTTCCTCATCGCCGGCCCCTGCGTCATCGAAAACGAAGATCTCGTCTTAAAGACGGCGGAGATAATCGCCCGGATCGCCGCCGCGCACAAGGTTCCGCTCATCTTCAAATCCTCCTATGACAAAGCGAACCGGACCGCCGTCAGCTCCTTCCGGGGAATGGGAATGGAAGAGGGGCTGAAAATCCTCCAAAAGGTGAAAGAGACAATCGGCGTTCCGGTCCTCTCCGATGTTCATGGGCCTGAAGAAGCGACCGCCGCCGCCGAGGTCCTTGATGTGCTGCAGATCCCGGCCTTTCTCTGCCGGCAGACCGATCTGCTCCTCGCCGCCGGAAAAACCGGCAAGGTCGTCAATGTGAAGAAGGGACAGTTTCTCGCCCCCTGGGACATGGCCAACGTGGTCGAGAAGCTGGAGTCGACCGGGAACCGGAAAATCTTCCTGACCGAGCGGGGCGCCAGCTTCGGATATAACAATCTGGTCAGCGACATGCGCTCTCTGGTCATCATGCGGCGGACCGGCTATCCGGTCGTCTTCGACGGCACCCATAGCGTCCAGCTGCCGGGAGGGGGAGGGAAAGTCTCCTCCGGCCAACGGGAGTTCGTCCTGCCGCTGACGCGGGCCGCCGTGGCCACCGGATGCGACGGCCTCTTCCTGGAGGTGCATCCCTCTCCGGACCAGGCCCCCTCCGACGGACCGAACATGATCGATCCGGCGCAGCTCGATCAGCTGCTCGGGCAGGTCGGTCGAATTCTCGAAGCGCTCCGGGAAAGGAAAACCCCATGATCTTGGAAGAAGGCAAGCGGGTCCTCAGAATCGAGGCCCAGGCGATCACCGATCTGATCGATCGAATGGACGGCCGATTTGTCGAGGCGGTCGAGCTTTGCTACAACAGTAAAGGCCGCATCGTGGTCGTCGGCATGGGAAAATCAGGGTTGATCGGGAAGAAAATCGCGGCAACCCTCGCCAGCACCGGCACCCCGGCCTTTTTTCTTCATCCCGCGGAGGGGATCCACGGTGACCTCGGCATGGTCTCGAAAGAAGATGTCGCCCTTCTGATCTCCAACAGCGGGGAGACCGAGGAGATCCTTCGAATCTTGCCGTCGATCAAGCGGATGGATCTGAAAATGATCACCCTGACGGGGAATATTAAATCAACTTTGGCGAAGATGAGCGATGTCGTCCTCGATATCTCGATTCGGGAAGAGGCCTGTCCGCTGGGGCTGGCGCCGACGGCGAGCACCACCGCCACCTTGGCGATGGGAGATGCGCTGGCGGTCGCGCTCCTTCAGCAGCGGGGATTCCGAAAAGAAGACTTCGCCTTCTTTCATCCCGGCGGCACCCTCGGGCGACAACTTCTGCTCAAGGTCGAAGATGCGATGCACGTCGGGAACAACATTCCGAAAGTGGCCGAGGAGACGCCGATGAGAGAGGTCGTCCTGGAGATGACCGCCAAAAAGCTTGGGATGACGACCGTGTTGAACGCCGCCGGAAATTTGGCGGGGGTGATCACCGACGGGGATCTTCGCCGGCTGATCAAAAAGATCGATCACGAAGGGCGGGATATCTTTTCCCTGCCGGCGCGCGAGGTGATGAATCGGAGTCCGAAAACCATCTCAAAAGAAGCGCTGACGGCGCAGGCGATTCACATGATGGAATCACACGCGATCACGACCCTCGTGGTGGCGGGGTCCGACGGGCATGTCGACGGCATCCTTCATCTTCATGATCTCCTCAAAAAAGGGGTCGTCTAAGTGAAGCGCCGGCCGGTCCCCCTTTCTCAGCGACGGCAGAAGGCGATGCGAATCCGCTATCTCCTTCTTGATGTCGACGGGGTGATGACCGACGGAACCCTCTATTTTGATGAGAACGGACGGGAGATCAAAGGGTTTTCGATTTATGACGGCCACGGCATCCGGCTCTTGCAACGGGCGCGGATCGGGGTCGGGATCATTTCGGGCCGTTCGTCTGCCGTGGTCGCCTGGCGGGCCAAAGAGCTCGGCATCGAGGATGTGCATCAGGGAAGCCGGGACAAAGAGGCCGCATACGAAATGATCAAAGCAAAACATCGTCTGCAAGATGAAGCGGTCGCATTCATCGGGGACGATCTCATCGATCTTTCTTTGCTTCGGAGGGTCGGCTTTTCGATCGCGGTCGCCAGCGCGGTCGATGCCGTCAAACAGGAAGTCGATTGGGTCACAAAAAAAAGGGGAGGGGAGGGGGCCATTCGGGAAGTCATCGATTTCATCCTCTCCGTTCAGGCTTCAAAAAAAACAAAACATGAAAGGGAAAAGACAGAAGGCGGAAAAGAAAACGACGCATTTTTTTTACCCCACACACCGCCTGCCTGACGTCATCTAGGGCCGCTTATGAAAATTTCTAAAAAACTGGTCCGCTCTTTTATCTTTGCTGCATTAGCCTCGGTTGCTTTTTTGACCCGGCCGCTCTCCTGGAAATGGGGGGTTCGCCTCGGCGGCATGATCGGCACCCTTCTTTATTACCTTCTCCGGAGAGAAAGGGCCAAGTCGCTGGAGGGGCTTCGGATCGCTTTCGGCTCCGATAAACCGGAGCGGGAGCTCCACCAGATTCTGAAAAAGAGTTTTCAAAATCTGGGGAAGGGGCTGATCGAGATCATCAATTTCGGAAACCTGAAGCCCGAGCAGATCGAGTCGTTGATTACAATCGAAGGGGAAGAGTATCTCAAAGAAGCCGAGTGCGAGGAAAATGGAACGATTCTGATTACCGGCCACCTCGGCAATTGGGAGCTGATGGCGGCGGCGCTGTCGCTTCGCGGCTATCCGCTCCATGTGATTGCCGCCCCCCTTTACGACCCGCGCATCGACGAATGGATCGTGCAACATCGATCCCGCTTTCAGGTGGAGACGATCAGCCGGGGAAGTCCCTCTTCGTCAAAAAAAATCTTAGGCGTTCTGAGAAAGAAAGAAATCCTCGGTCTTCTGATCGATCAGGACACCAAGGTCAACGGCGTCTTTGTCAATTTTTTCAACAAAAAAGCCTACACCCCGGCCGGCGCCGCGGAGCTCGCGCTGCGAAGCGGGGCGGCGACGATGATGTGCTTTATCACGCGGCTTCCGAACGACCATCATCGGATCAGCATCGAGAAACCGATGACCCTGGTGCAGAGCGCCGAACATTCAAAAGACGTCGAGATCAATACGGCGCGCTTTACCTCCCGAATTGAAGAGCACATCAAACAGTATCCCGACCAATGGGTCTGGATGCATCGACGCTGGAAAACGAAGCCGGAGAAAAATGGTCCAGAATAAGAGTGATATCCATCCCGCTTCCGCCCCCATCCCAAAACAACACGTCAACGGATCTGTCATGAATCTGCCGAATATCCTCACCATGATCCGGGTCGTGCTGATCCCGTTCTTCATCTTTTTCTTCTCGCGGCCGTCCACCTCATCGGCGATCATTGCCGCAGTGATTTTCCTGGTCGCCTCCTTGACCGACCTCCTCGACGGCTACTTTGCCCGCCGGCGGAAGGAGGTGACCCAATTCGGAAAATTCTTGGATCCGGTCGCAGATAAACTTTTGATCGTGTCCGCCCTGATCCTGCTGGTCGCGAACGGCCGCGTGCCGGCCTGGATCGCCATCGTCATCATCGGGCGGGAATTCGCCGTGACCGCTTTCCGGGCGATCGCTTCCTCCGAAGGGGTGATCATCGCCGCGGAGGGGACGGGGAAATACAAGATGTTCCTTCAGACGGTCGCGATTATTTTCTTGATCACCGACCTCCCCGCGTTCTATTTTCATGAGATCGGACTGTTCCTTCTCCTGATCGCGACGGCGCTCGCCATCTACTCCGCCGGACAATACTTCATCAAATTCGGCCGGCAGGTGAATTTGATGAAGGTCAAATAGACGATGCTGATTGAATTCGGATCGGTGATCATCGCCTACCTCGTCGGATCGATTCCGGTCGGCCTTCTGATCTCGAAATTCAGCGGGGGGGTCGACCCCCGGCAGGCGGGAAGCAAAAACATCGGGGCAACCAATGTCATGCGGGTGGCGGGGAAGAAAGCGGCCGCCTTGACCCTGATCGGCGATCTCCTCAAGGGGCTTCTCCCGGTCGCCGCCGCCCGGCTTTTTAATCTTCCGGAAGAAGGACTTCTTCTGGTCGGTCTCTCGGCCATCCTGGGTCACATCTTCCCGGTATACCTCAAATTCAAAGGGGGAAAGGGGGTCGCCACCAGCTTCGGCGTTTTTTTGATGATCGCCCCCCTTATCGCCCTCATCGCCCTGCTGATTTGGATCGCAGGGATCTCCTTTAGCAAATATTCCTCGGTGGGCGCCCTCTCGGCGTTTGCGGCCCTTCCCTTCCTGGCGGTTCTCCTAAAACCAGAAATGAAATTTGTCCTCTTCTCCACCATAATTTCAATTTTGGTGTATATTCGACATAAGGAGAACATTCAGCGGCTGATTGCCGGTCGGGAAGAGCAGGCCCATCGCAATGAAGGATAAAATCATTTTTCTATGGGTGGTCTTTATTTTATCGACCCCCTCGGTTACGACAGCGGAAGCGCCCGCTGTGATCGCAGAAACCGCTGTCGCGGAAGAGATCCCGGTCGCGTCCGTGCCGGCTCCGGAACCGGCTCCGCCCCTTTCTTTTGAAGAGATCCTAAAATCGGGCCAGATCAACACCTTTAAAACCGACCGCGGGATCGAGCGATCCGATTTGGCCGCCGGTTACCTCCTCTTGAAAGCGGAGGAAGCGATAAAGAGGGGCGATCTCGCCGAGGCGGAGCAGATCGGGGAGGCGGCCGCTGCCTTCTCCCCCGCTTCGCCGGCACCCCACTTTTTTCTCTCCCACCTCATCTGGACAAGTCGCAAGACCGATCTTCCCGCGATGGTCAATCACTACTTCACGGCCCTTCAACTGACAATCAATGATTTTTGGTTTTCTCATTCGATCGCCGGGACCTTTCTGATATTATCCTTTTTCGCAATCCTTCTTGCGTTGTTGACCTTTCTGCTCTTTTCGTTCTTCTCATACAGTCCGCTCTGGATTCATAAGATCTATGAAGGATCACGAGGATATTTCCATCCCGTCGCGGCGGGCCTCTTTTTCGCCGGCGTACTTTTTATTCCTTTCGTCTTCGGCCTTTCGATTTTATGGTTCCTCTCGGTCTCGTTTCTCCTCTTCTGGGGATTTTACAGCCGCTCCGAGAAGGGAATCGCCGTTGTTTTTCTGAGCGCCGTCGGGTTATCCGTCTGGAGCCTTCCCCTTCTTCTCACCTTTTTTACGGCGAAAAGTCCGATGTTGAATCAGATGGTCCGAAACCATCAGGAAGATTTTTACTGGTCGCCGCCGGAAATCGATCCGGCCGAACCGGATTGGCGGGGGGCGGTGATCCATGCTTCTTTTCAGACGCAAAAAGGAGATTACCGCCGGGCCGAGGAAATTTATCAAGAAGCCCTTGATGAACGCCCTGGGATGGTTTTAAACAATCTCGGCAATCTTGCTTTCTATTTGAAAGAATATCCCCGGTCGATCGATCTCTATCGGCAAGCGCTGAACGCCGAATCGGGACTCGTTTCGGCCCACTACAACATGAGTCTCGCCTATCGGGAGATGCTCTCCTTTGAGGAAGGTACCCGAGAGTATGAAATCGCCAAAACACTGGATAACGGCAGGGTGGAAGGCTACACGCGAAAAAGCGTCCAGTTCCCCAATTTTCCCTTGATCGACGAGCGATTCGAAAAGATGGACCTCTGGCGCCAGGCGGTGACGCCCCATCCGGACCAGATCGCTCATGCCGAGAAAATCTGGCAGGGGATGGCCGGAAAGATCCCCCTTCACCGATCCGCGGTCGTTGCCCTCCTGCTGTTTTTCGGACTGGGAATATCCTCATTCCTTTTCGAGCGATTCTACGACGCCTCTTTTTGCGCCCTCTGCCACAAGGCGATCTGCAATCGGTGCCGGAGGACCCTCTTAAGTTATCATCTCTGCGGACAGTGCGGAACCCAGTTCAAATCGATCAAGAAAAGTGATATGGCCCTTCTGGAGTCCGAGGAAAAAAAGGTTCCTCGCCAGCTCTTTCCTTTCTTCCTCTTTCCCGGCGGCGGGCATTTCGCCATGAAGCGGGCCGTGGTCGGATTTATCCTTTTATCTCTTTTCTACTTCTTCGCCGGTTATCTCTTTTTCGGCGAGGTTCTCTTTTCATCAACGCATTGGCACCTACACAGCGGCCGATGGATCTGGGGTCCCGTCGCAATGGTGCTTCTCTACATCGCGTCGACACTCGACCTGATGCGTATTTGGAGCAATGAATCATGGCTCTAGAAGGCTCCATCGAAGAGTTCGGACTTCCCGAGATCTTCCAGATGATCCTCCTTCAAAAGAAAGAGGGGGTTCTGAGGCTGACCCGCGAAAAGACCACCCTCTTCATCGAGTTCAACCAAGGGCAAATCATCTCCGCGGGAGATGGAGAAGGAGATGCGCGGCTCGCCGACAATCTGATCAAAGCGGAGAAGATCAGCAGCGATCAATTGAAGGCGCTTCTCAGGGCGCAGAAAAGGGACAACCAACCGCTTGCGCGGGCCCTGGTCCAAGCGGGACACCTTCCGGCCGACGCGGTCAAAAAACTAAATCGAATCCTCACCGAAGAGACGGTCTTCTCGCTCTTCGAATGGAAATCGGGGAGTTATAAGTTTGAGGCCAAAGACACATCGTACGATTCCCAGCTCATCGAGCCGCTGAGCACCGACTCCATCTTGATGGAAGGGGCGACGCGGACCGATGAATGGCCCCTCCTCAAAAAGAGAGTTCCCTCCACCGAGATGGTCTTCGAGGTGCTCCCCAAAGAGCCCCCCCCGGCGCCTGCCGATGAGGCGTCTGAAAAGAAGGAGGAAGACTCCTTCGAATCGATGGCAAACCTCTCCGAGCCGGAGGAAGAAGAAGGGGCCTGGCTGCTCCCCTGGATCGACGGGAAACGGACGGTCCAGGAGATCGTCGATCATGCGCAGAGTGGGACCTTTCCCGTTTTCAAGGCGCTCAGCGAGTTGATCTCTCAAGGAAGGATCAAGGCAAAGGAAGAGTCGTTAAAAAGCCAGCGCAAGAAGTCGGGCTTCACATTTAAAGAGCTCTCCAGGCAGCAGCAGATTATCCGAATCATTTTTAACAGCATCACCATCGCCGCAATGGTGATTTTTTCAATTGTTGCCTTCAAGTCGGTTTACGTAACCCTTTCCAATGCCGTTCAGCCGATTCTGGAGATGAGGACCCTCCGGGCGGGAATCGAGCGGGACAACCTTCTCTTTGCGCTCGATCTTTATTATTTGAGATACGGCCGGTATCCTGATGCGCTTCAACAGCTCGCGACGGAAGGGTTATTGAATTCAAAAAGGGAGCGGCGAATTGATTTATCAAAGTGGAAGTATGAACTAACCGGAAATACCTTTCGCTTGTCCTCTCTTTAAAAACCTCTAAAACTTTACATAATATATATTATCAGACATTACTTGTCACAATCATCAGTTCTTGTCCTTATCTTTCCTTATCTTCTTTTTTCGTTTCCGTTTTTCTGGGTGCCGGCTCTTGAACATTTCGATTGTGGTCTTCTTTTCCTCGATTAGATGTGGGAAATGGACCGACAATGTAGTCGTCACCGGCGATCTTCACTCGGCATCCCGTTATTGTTGAGACGATCAGAAGAAAAACAAGAAGAAGCGCCGTGTTTTTTGTCAATCGCTCTTTCCGGATAACATCTTTTTCCTCGCTCTTATGAAATTCAGGATGTGAAAATAACAAGACCAATATGAAACGTCAAAGCACTGCTTCCCCTCCTCCCCCCACAAATTCAGTTGAAATCCCGTCAATTTTGGGGTATGAATACAGGCAGTCTACAAGAAGTCTGAACCGAAACGTCAACCGATTCATCACCTTTCAGCGGCTCTCCGATGGAAAACCAGCTTTTTTCAGGTAAATACGAAATCCAGGGGGAGATCGCGCGCGGCGGCATGGGGATCGTCTACAAGGCGGTCCACAAATCGCTCAATCGAATCGTCGCTCTCAAAGTCCTTCACGCCCAATACACCGGCGACACCTCCTTTGTAAAACGCTTTCAGCGCGAGGCCCGCGCCATGGCCCGGCTGGACCATGAGAACGTCATCCGCGTCTACGACGTTTCGGAAGATCAGAACGCGCAATACATCGTCATGGAGTTCTTTCCGGGAAAGGACCTCAAGCAGGTCATCCTGGAGAAAGGACCCCTCTCTCTGGAGCAGGCGCTCTCGGTCGCCCTGCAGATGGCGGAGGCGCTCGCCTATGCCCATGCGCAAGGAATTGTCCACCGGGATATCAAGCCGAGCAACGTCATGGTCGACAGCCGGGGAAGGGTGAAGCTCGCCGACTTCGGCATTGCCGCCGCCACCGACGAAATCTCCGTGACCGCCACCGGCCAGATCATCGGCACCCCGGAGTACATGTCGCCGGAGCAAGCGCGCGGAGAAGCGATGGACGGGCGGAGCGATCTCTACTCGCTCGGCATCGTCCTCTATGAAATGCTCACCGGAACGACCCCGTTCGAGCGGCTCTCCCGGATGTCGATCATCGCCAAGCTGATTTACGAGCCGCAGGAATTCAACCTCACCTTCCCCGATCATATCCCCTCCCCCATTCAAACGCTCGTCCAATCGCTGCTGAGAAAACAGGCGCAGGAGCGTGTTTCGGACGCGGCAACTTTGATCGAGAAGATCCGGAATCTCGGAAATGAGAATTCCGACGAAGATACCCTCGACCGGACGATGACGCGGGCGATCTCCCTCCCTTCGGACGCCACGCCGGCGCCGGGACAACCGGTCGACGAAGAAGAATCGACGGCGATGCTTCCCGGACGAACGGATCCGAAGAGAAGCGGAGAGTTCGCTTCTCCCAAAACGCCCCCTCCCCTTCAACGTCCGCCGACCGGAAAGTTCACCCCGGTTCCCTTACCGGGATCCGACTTGCCCGAGAAAACGCATACCCTCTCCCCTCCTCCCCCGTCGGGCCAGACTCACGCGGGTCAAGGGCAACGATTGCTCCCGATCTTCGCCGGCGTCGTTGGATTGGTCGTCCTGATCGTTGGAGGGGTCTACTTCTTTTCTTCTGATTCGGAATCGGCTCCCGAGCCGGTGGCGGCAGTTTCCCCGCCCCCACCGCGTCCGGTGGAGCAGCCGGTCGCGCCGCCTGAACCGGCGCCGGCTCCCCTCCCGGTCAGCACCCCCGCCCCTCCGGAGCCGAAACAGGAAGATCCGATCGAGGCCGCGCAGGCGAAAGCGAATGAGATCGAGACCGAGGCACGGAAAGCACAGAGCAACGTCTCCGAATCCAATTTCGAGGCCGATCGGCTCGATGCCCGCCATCGCGCCTCCCAGCTTTATTTGCATGCAGCCGACTTGGAAAGGAAAGGGGCCAAAGCATTCCAAAAGGGAAGCGAATTGATGAACCGGAAACAATATGAAGAGGCCGGCGCGACGCTGGAAGAGGCAAAAGACTTCTTCGTCCGCGCCGACCAAGGGTTCAAAAAGGCGAAAGAGGAGGCGCAGACGCAACTCGCCAAGGCGACCTCCGCGCCAAGCCCCAAACCGATGAAGACGCCGAAGGCCGCCACGGAAAATCCCGCCAAAGCCTCCGGCCCGCCCCCCTCAGCCGAGACGAAGATCGCAAAACAGACCCCGCCGCCGGTTGTTCCGGCGCGGCCCGATATCGAGGTGGTCGGCGAAATTTTATCGAAGTTGAAGAAAGCCTACGAAGGGAGGGACATGGCCGCCCTGATGCAAATCAGCAATCTCTCCGACGGCCGGACCCGCATCCTGCAAGAGATCTTCCGCGACCATCCGGTCGTCAAAGTCTCCATCGCCAACTTTTCGCTCGCCGGAGAGCTGGCTTCCGCCAATGTGGTGATCACCCGGCTGGTCGACCAAAACGGCAAGGTCGTCCCCCCCCCGGACGAATGGAAGCAGAGCAAGGTGCTCATTCGAAAAGAGGGAGCGGGCTGGGGGAAGGTGCTCTGGTAAGGCATGCTTGAATTCAAAGTCTATCTCGATAAAAAGCTCATTCAGCGCTCGCTCCTGTCCAAAGGTGAAATTACCGTCGGCCGCTCTTCCGAGAACGATCTGGTCCTCCCCAATCAACACGTGTCACGGCTTCATCTGGTGATTGCGCAGGAGGGGGACGCTTTCCGCCTGGAAGACCGGAGCTCGAACGGCGTTCTCCTCGACGGGAAACCGGTCGCCGGATCAACCCTTCTTCCCTCGCAGTGCAAGTTGGGGGTCTACCCGTTCGAGATCGACTGCTCCCGTCGGCAGGAGGATCACACCGTCCCCATTCCGAAGAAAACACCCCACGCCGTCCTGCAAGAAAAAGATCGACGACAAGAGGCCTACTCTTCCAACGCTCCTCTCCGCAGCCATTTCGGAATCTTGATCGGAGAGAGCCCGTCGATGCAGCAGATCTACCGCCTCATCGAGGATGTCTCGGGTCATCCGGTCACCGTCCTGATCCGGGGAGAGCATGGGACCGGAAAGGAGCTGGTCGCCCGGGCGATCCACGAGGCAAGCGCGCGAAGAAACGAGCCGTTCATCGCCGTCAACTGCGCCGCCATCCCGCTCGATCTGATCGAAAGCGAGCTGTTCGGACATGAAAAAGGGGCCTTCACCGGGGCTCAAACCACACAGAAGGGAAAAATCGAGGAGGCCGATAAAGGAACCCTTTTTCTCGACGAGATCGGCGAATTGAGCCCGGCCGCCCAGGCGAAGCTTCTCCGCTTCCTCCAGGGAAAGGTCGTGATGCGGCTGGGAAGCGCGCGCGAGACCCCGGTCGATACCCGCGTCGTCGCCGCGACCAACAAAGATCTGGAGCGGGCGGTCGAAGAGGGGACCTTTCGCGCCGATCTTTACTACCGGATCAAGGTCGTTCAGATTCTCCTCCCTCCCCTGCGGGATCGAAAAGAAGATATCCCCCTTCTCGCCGCCCATTTTATCGAGCGGCTCGGTGAGGAATTGAACCTGCCGGCCAGGCCGGTCTTGACCGATGAAGCGCTCCATCGCCTTCAGGCCGCCGATTGGCCCGGCAATGTCCGACAGATGGAGAACGCTTTCTACAGCGCGCTCGTTCGCTCCCGATCCCCCCAGCTTCTGGACGAGACCCTTCTTTTCGATTCAGAGGCCTGGAACAGCCCCGCAGAGATGGAAGACGAAGCCCCGCTCGATGCCATTTCGAAAGAGCTGCTCCTCAAGATCCTCAAAGAGAGCAGCTGGGATACCGCCAAGGCGGCGGAGACATTGAAGGTCAGCCGGGGAACCGTCTACTACAAGCTGAAAAAGTATGGGATCAACCTCCGCGAAGCGGCAAAACGAAGCGCCAACATGTGACCTTCTTCCGCCCAAATATCATCTACGACTTTAACTTTTTAGGGGCACCTGCATTCTTCCTCATTTCAACTCTTTAAACCCTCATTTCAAAAATTTGAAATCCAATGCGCCGGACGTTGAACCTGCCTTCGTTGACTTTCTTCCTGACAAATACGAAACTTCTCTTTAATTCATAAGGTTAGGCTGCATTTCTCTCCGACTCCCCGTCTCTTTCCCCCTCGGCATATCCTTTGCTTTTCCTTCTCAACAGAAGTGGATCGCTGGACAAGCGTGCAACCTGCTCCTCTCGTTCGAATTGGAAAACGCCATTGATGTTCAGATCAAATAAGATCGGCCGACTTACCCAGGTTATCTCTTTTTTCCTTTTTTCACTCATCATCGTACTCGACGTCGATTCCTCCCGGGCGGCCTCGCTCGACTTTGGTTGGGGAACGCCGATCGAGGTCAAAGAAAAGATCGCAAAGAAGGGCCATTACCACGATCTCGCCTGGCCGATTCAGATCAGCAACGGGACCGGCAAGCGGTGGCTTCCCCGTCTCGATATTGTCGCGGTGACCGATACGGGAAAGCAGTACACCCCGACTCCGACGAGGAAGGTTATTCTTTCCGAAGAGATGGCGAGCCTGGCCAATCTGGAGAGCCATCTCTTTCCGTCGGTCACACGCAAGGCGGTCGTTGTTTTTGAGAAGATCGATTCGGCGGCAAAGGTCATTCACTTTTATGTCGGCGGATTGGTCGATGTTCCCGAGCGGGAGATGAAATACCTTCGGATCACCTACAAACGCGCCCCGTCGGGATGGATATGGGAGGATGCCGGTGCTTTGGAATAGTCTTAAAAATCACTTCAAAAGAAATGAGGAGAAAACCGGCGGAAAAACCGAAAGCGCCGGTTTGACCGATATCGGCTCAAGACGGGCCCACAACGAAGACGCGCTCTTTCTCTCGGACGAAGCCGGCCTTTATCTGGTGGCCGACGGGATGGGAGGCCACTCCTTCGGGGAGGTCGCAAGCAGAATGGCGGTGGAAACCGTCTCGAAAAAATTCCTCTCTTCCAGCAGAGAAAAACCGGCCTCTCTGCTGACGGAGGCGATTCAGGAAGCGAACAACCGGATTTATCAGTTTTCCCAGGAGAAGGTGAAAGTTTTCGACGGAACGGAGACCCTGACCGGCCCCGGGACCGTCGGAACGACGATTGTCGCCCTGGCCCTCTCCGGGGAGACAGCCATCATTGCGAATGTGGGAGACAGCCGGGCCTACCGCCTGCGGAACGGCCGCCTCGCGCTGCTGACGCAAGATCACACCCTTGCCGCGATGCAGCCCCCTTCGGGAAAGGCCGCTCCAGCGACCCTCCCCTCCAAATTGAAGCACATTCTGACCCGCGCGGTCGGCGTGGAGACCAAAGTCAAAATCGACCTTCTGGAAGAGCCTCTCCAACCGGGCGATCTCTTTCTCCTCTGCTCAGACGGCCTCACCAATATGGTTTCCGACGCGCGCATCGCGGAGGTCCTCTCCTCCCCTTCCTCGATCCAATCGGCCTGCGACATCCTGATCAAAGAGGCCAACCGAAACGGCGGAAAAGACAATATTACCTGCGTTTTGGTGCGCTCCAGATAATCGGCCTCATTCGACATGCTCTCTATATCAATATCAGCCGACCCTCGGTCCGAAGAATGATTGACCGCGAATAGGACCTCCAGTACAATAACGGGTGAACGCTCATTTGAGGAGGAAGAACCGATGCCAGCCACAGTCACGCTTCAGGTGAAGCCCGAAGAGATCATTACGGCGGTCAAGGGGATGAAGAAGAGAGCGAGAGAGGCCTTTTTAGAGGATCTCTTGGCCGCGACTTCTCCAGAGTATCTTGAAAGCATCAAGCAGGCGAGGGCCGATTACAAGGCAAAGCGGGTAAAAACACACGAAGAGATCTTTGGCCGGTGACCTATCGACTCATCTATACCCGGAAAGCCGAAAGAGACATTAAGGCGCTCACCTCCCCGATTCGAGAGAGGATCGGCAAAGCACTCCTCCGGTATTGCAAAGATCCGTTCAAACATGCTGAAAAATTGACTGATTCTATTCTGGGAAGCTACCGCTTCAGAATAGGCGATTATCGTGTGGTATTCGATATCGAAGAAGACGAGATTGTTGTTCTCAGGGTGGGGCATCGGAGAGAAATTTACCGAAGAAAGTAACCCGCACTCTGTCGCTCCATTCCCTACCCGGTCCCCTCCATTTTTGGCGCATCCAAACTTAATTTCATAAATCATCCCTTCCAAGCATTTTTTGATTGACTTGCCCTTCAAACCCTGGTAGTTTTCACTTCCTACACAACCCATCCATACGGGTCTTATATGAAAAACAGAGCATTGCTCCTCAGCTTCATCGCTTTTTATACCTTTCTCGTCATCCCGACCGCGCCCCTGTGGGCCCAATCCCTCAGACTGATCGCCGATACAGACCTGGCCGCTCCCACAATCCAGCACGAGCCCCCGGCGCAAACCTTCCGATCGGGCGAATCGGTGAATGTTCAGGCGACCATCGTCGATAATACGGAAATCAAAGAGGCGACCCTCTTCTACCGTACGATCGGAACCGACGAGTACTCCTCCATCAACATGGAACGGCTGCCGAAAGGGACCTTCTCGGTTTCCATCCCGAAGGACGATATCGCCGAGCCCGGCCTCGAATATTACATCCAGGCCGCCGATCAAGCCGGAAACATCGCCCTACGAGGCTTCTCCTTCTCCCCGCTCACATTGACCGTGACCCCCGCGACCCCCGAAAAGAAGGGAACCGAAGAGGCCTTCACTGAGAAAGTCTTCCCTGCGGAAGAAAAACAGACAGCGCTGAAAACAGATGCCTCCCCCGAGAAACCCTGGTACAAGAAATGGTGGGTCTGGGCCGTTGCGGGGGTTGTTATGGTCGGCGCGGCCGCAGCCGGAGGGGGCGGCGGTGGAGGGGGCGGTGGCGGCGGTGGCGCAGGGGGACAAACCGGCACCGCAACCGTTTCAGGACCAACCCCTTAACAATAGAGGTAACCGTTTCTTTTATGCTCTCTTTTAAATTCAAATTTCCCTTCACCTCGATTCTTACCGGACTGTTCGTCGCCCTTTTCCTGATCGGTTGCGGCCAAACCGGCGATCGGCAGACCACGATCGGGCCCGGCGCGGCGGACAACTTCTCCTCCCCGATTCCCGCACCGTTGGAGAAACTTCGGACTGGGCTGAATGCGAAGGTGATCGTCGATGGGGGAACCCCCAACGTCCAAATCATCGATCTGCAAGTCGATACGCAAAACGACCGGGTCGTGGGAACCATCCCCAACCTTCCCGTCGGACCGCACACGTTTGAGATTCAGTATTTTATCGATAATGCTTTAATCGCCACCGCTCCCGCCGTGACGATCACGATCCAGGCCAATGCCGACACCCCGGTTCCCTTCGACGCCGGGGCGCTTGTTTACCCCGACACCGACAACGACGGCTTCACCAACCTCAACGAGGTGGAGATCTTCGGATCCGCCAGCGATGCCTGGACGAATCCCAATCTTAAACCTGAGGTTTCCGTGGTCGTGAATCCTCAAACGGCGATTCTCCCCCCCAACGGGGTTCAGACCTTTACGGCAGCCATCGCACAAAATGCAAATCAGGGCGTCACCTGGAACGTCGAAGGGGGAGATGCAAACGGTACGATCACGCCGGGCGGCACCTATACTGCTCCCGTGACGCCAGGGACTCATAATGTGGTGGCAACCAGCCAGGCCGACCCTACGAAAAGTACAACGATAGCCGTGGCTGTGGTTAAACCGGCGACAATCGACCCAACTTTCGATTCAGATGGCATCGTCAGCACCCCTCTCGGAAGTAGCAGCTCTATCACCGGTTTGGCCGTTCAAACAGATGGGAAAATCATTGCAGTAGGCCAGTCCAACTTGAGTGGGTCTCATTTCACTCTGGTCCGGTACAACCCTGACGGTAGTCCTGACACCACATTCGGCACCAATAATGATGGAATTGTCACTACTACGATTGGGGCCTCCAGCATTGCAAGGAATGTTGCCCTTCAGACTGATGGAAAGATCGTCGTGGGAGGAGACTCTGCAAACCAATTCGCTCTGGCTCGTTATAACTCCGACGGAACCCGAGATTCCACTTTCGGCAACGACGGCATTGTTACCACGACCATTGGAAGTTCCAGCTTCGGTCTTGACCTGGTGATTCAAGCCGACGGCAAGATTATCCTAGCAGGACAAACTAACCCCGTCGGGGGGGGAGCAGTTACCTTTGCCCTGGCCCGGTTTAATACCAACGGCAGCCCGGATACAACCTTTGACACCGACGGTATCGTCACTGCCCCCGCTGGAGAAGTGCGTGCAGTCGCTCTTCAAGCTGATGGAAAAATAATCGTAGCAGGACGATCTGCGAACCATTTCACCCTGGTCCGATATAATGCCAATGGTACTCTCGATACAACTTTCGACACGGATGGTATCGTCACGACCATTATTGGAACAACAAATAGCATCATTCTTGACTTAATTATTCAGCCCAACGGTAAAATCGTTGCATTAGGACAATCAAATAGCGGCGGAGTAACGACAGTCGCCTTAACAAGGTACAATGAGAACGGCAGCCTCGACAATACATTTAGTACCGACGGAATCGTGACGACCGCCATTGCAGTCAGCACCCTCAGTTACCAAGCGGTCGCCCTTCAGGCAGACGGCAAGATCCTTGCTGGAGGAAATCTTTCTCTAGCACGGTTCAACATCGATGGTACTCTCGATAATACTTTCGATACTGACGGCATCCTTGCAATAACGATCGGGACCGGCATTCTTGCCTTTGACATGGATCTTCAGGCCGACGGCAAGGTCATCGTAGGAGGACAGCTTAGCAGTCATTTCACTCTTGGCCGCTTCCAAACCGCCGCCCCTTCGGTTTTATTACGGGCAAACCTCACCGGCGATCAGGAAATCCAGACAACACCTGTAACGACATCTGCTACTGGATCGGCCACATTTATAATCAGCCCTGGACAGACTGAAATAACCTATACGCTCTCTGTCTCGGATCTCGGCTTCAGAGAAATCACAGCGGTCCAAATTCACCTGGCATCAAGAGGGCAAGGCGGCGGCGCCGTCCTTTCCACCCTCACCGCCAGCAGCTTTATCAGCCCATTGACTGGAAGATTGACCCCCTCCGACCTGGAACCCAGCGCCAGGCTGGTGGCAGGTATCGGGACCTTTTCCGATCTGATTAAGGCCATGCGGGAGGGAAGAACCTATGTCCACGTTCATACCGCGTTCCATCAACTCGGTGAAATCCGTGGTCAAATCGAGACACCTCCTCCGACCCTGGCCGCCCTTCAAGCTCAGATTTTTACGCCAAAGTGCGCCAGCTGCCATAACCCAGCCGAAGTGGGCGGCGTGACAGCCAATCTCTTCCTCGATTCTCAGCAAACCTCTTTTGAGAACCTCGTGAATGCGGCGAGCACTCAGAGCCCTACCTTCAAAAGGGTTGAGCCGTTCAAACCCGATGAGAGCTACCTCATCCACAAACTCGAAGGAACCGCTGCGGCACCATTCAATACTCAAATGCCTCTCGGCGGGCCTTTCCTCTCCGCTGAAGAAATTAAATTAACCCGGGATTGGATATCCGGCGGCGCCAAAAACGACTGATTCCGCGCCTTCGGAACCTTCTCCCTCGACCGAGTTATTTCCTTCGAGCTATGTAGCCCATTTCACAACAATGCCCAAAAAATGCCCCGTTTTTACCCTTATTTATCCCTCTTCACCTGAAGAAAATCTCTAATTTATTAATTTAATTCCAGAAATTTCTTCGGGAGACCACTGGCATGTCTTTTGCGATATGGAATGGATTGTTATGTTCCGTTGAACACCGTGATGTCATCGGGCTTTCATTCCGTAAAGGTATTGAAGCATGTCGCTCGGAGTCGTTCGAAAGTTCACTTCTATCTTGGTGGGAATCGCCGCCCTGCTCGTCCTGAGCGGATGCGGGAAGGAAGGTCATTCCGCGGAATCGACCCCGCCGGGCCTCTTTATCGATTCGACGACGGAAAAGTTTTTACAGAAAGCGTTCGACGAAACAAAAGCCTGCGCCGGGATGACCGAGGGGAAATATGAGGACGTTTCCGTCATCCTGATGCCGCCGGTTTTCCCCTGCCCGCACTATGCCGACGGATGCAGCGGCGAGTACGTTCGCCCCAATTCATTTAAGGTGGGAACCCTCTCCGTCTGGCGCCATGAAGTTTTGCACTACCTTCTGGACCTCAAAAACGGCGACCCGGACGTCTCCCACTCCAACCCTCTCTTTAGAGAGTGCACCTAGATTAGAACTCGGCATTTTCCTACCCCGTCATCTCTCAATGATTGTCCCTTAATGCTGGTGCAGATCGCAAACCTCGTGTAAAATTAGAAGGTCATGCGCCGCCGGGTTCTCGATGGAATCTGGGATTTGATGCCGGAAAATTCGAATCACTCCGGAGGGCGGCGGTAAGGCGCTCATCCCGTCAATGAGATCATTCCTTCAGGAAAGGTTTTGCGATGAAGCGGATTTTGGTAATCGAGAATGAATCTATTATTCGGAATTTTCTATCCAGTCTATTGAGCCGTTTCGGTTACGCCGTCACACAAGCCAAGTCGGGAAGCGAGGGTCTGGAAAAGATCAATGAGGGGGGGTTCGACGGGATCTTTCTGGATATCCATCTAAACGACATGAGCGGAAAAGATATTCATCAACAACTGAAAGAGCGCTCGGCGGACCTTGCGCGGCGGATCGTGTTCGTCACGGGAGACCTGAGAAATCCCAAAACAGAATCGTTCGTCAAAGAAACGGGAAACCTCTGCCTGGAGAAGCCTTTTACCATTACCGAAGTGAAGACCCTTCTGAATCAGTTCTTTCAGCAGAAAATCCCATGCGGATAACGGCCGATCGACTTCTATCTCCTGAGAGAGAGGCTTAGCCCCACCGGCGCGGAAAGCGCCAGCCCCGCCCGGTCGGGCCGGAAGGTGATCAACACGTCATATCGGTCTGGTTTCTCTTCGCTCTCCCGCGCCTGGACCTCGATCGTTTCGGAATCGACGGAAAGAGCCTCGGTCAACATCTTCGTAAAGATCTTTCCGATCGCTGAAGGCGAATTCCCCTCCCCGATCTCCCCCGCCGCGCGGCCGATCGCCTGAGAGAGCCCTTCACATACCATATATATTATTACTATTTGAGGTGTTCATGAAAAGGGGGTAAGCTCAACCTGCCCCCTTTGTTCCCATACCCCCTACGTCTCCCTACTCTCACCTGCAAGCGGTAAGATTAAAATCAATCATAATAAGCTGAGACCCCAACGATGGCGGCCTGTGCTGTTGCACCTGCTGGCACATTAATTGTCAGTTTTCCATAAATCGTCGTCTGACCATTCAAATAAACGGTTGCAGAAGTAACATCATGAAACACGGCTCTGCCCGCAAACGTCTCTGTACTATTGAGCCCCAGCGAAAAGGGATAAAGCGGGAATGTATTCGTGATTGGAGGGAATCCCGGAGGAGCTCCTGGTGGGGGTGGATGACTGGTAGTTAAATTTGGTGCGAGCAATGTCGTGCAACCTGAATCGGAATAAAAACTATAATTTATGGAATATACTCCCGCCGCCGTGCCTGCGCTCAAATATCGGTCAATTGTAAGTGTTGCCGATCTCATCACAGAGGTCAATCCATACGACGAGAGATCTATCGCAGTGCAGTCCGTCCCCATTGGAAATCCAGTTGTTTCAACCGTCCCTCCATTCCGAAGACAAATTCCTACTCCGGCCCGTACATAGTTAGGTGCGCACGGAGCATTGCCAGTGCAGTCATACGTTCCTATCAAACAGCTGGTCGTTTGAGGCAAAGCAGTCTCTTCAATACCTAATAGGGCGACCACAGTTACAATCATGAAAAAGCTCCGAGAACAAATTCTATTTGCCATTGTTTCTCTCCTATTCATACATTTATAAGAAAGGGCTTTGTGCTTATCCCAAAAACCGTTTCAGTCAAACTTATATTCATTTCACACCTTGACGTAGCTCTTGAACATGGGTACTTTTTCGCACCGTAACCAATGAGGTCAAATTGGGGTCCGTGTAGCTCGGCAATGGCAGCCCCAATGAGCTTAATGCGGCATTTAAATTGGTGCGCAGTTCTTGTATATGCACCGTTTTCATTGGGACACTGCTTAACGTGGTATCGGTCCAAGTTGCGGCTGCCAGCCCGGCCAAAGCCCGAACAGAGTTTACCGCCTGGCGTAATTCAGTGATGTGAACCGATTTGATGGGAGTGACTCCAGCGACAAGCGGATCATCGGTAAAAGGGAATGTCGTTGCCAAATCTCTTCCACTGTAACCAGATTTATTTCCTGTCCCATCGACGGCCCGGACTCGATAGAAATAGATGACACCGGAAGCAACGGAGGTATCTGTAAAGTTAGTCGTAGCTGGGGCAGAAACTATCGTGTAAGAGCCATTATTGGCGCTTCGTTCCACTTCATAGTAGGAAAGTAACAGATTGTCAGTTGAGCCGGTCCAAGTCAAATTAACTTGACCGGGACTCACTGTCGTGGCGAGAAGAGCTGTAGGGATAGTAGGCAACGTTGTATCTGCCGGAGCAGCGGGGGTGGCCCTATTGACGGCGGCGGAATAGTTGCTCCAATTTCCTGCTGCATCCCTCGCTCTGACCCGATAGGTATATGTCGTACTCGGTGTTCTCTGCGTATCATTATAAATGGTACCTGCGATGGTCGCAATTAGAGCAGGAGTACAACCGTTCCCCTGACAGCGCTGTACCTGATATTCGATCACGCCTACATTGTCAGCGGAAACGGTCCAGGAAAAATCAATCCGATTGCTGGCAAAAGCGGTGGCCGTCAGACCTGCCGGAGTAGATGGCGGAGTAATGTCCGGCAGGGTTGCCGTTGCGATATTGGAGTAACCACTCAAGTTTCCGGAGGTGTCCATTGCTCTGATACGATAGGTATAATTCCTGCCGTCGGCGAGACCGGTATTTGAAAAGGACGTTGTGGTCGCAGAGGCAATTTGGACAAAATTGCTGCAAACTGGAGTCCCCAAGCTATTACTGCATCTCTCTACTCGATACTCCTTCACTCCGATACGATCGGTAGCAGCACTCCAGGAAAGGTTAATCTGATTGGAACTCACTGCAGTTGCCGCCAGACCTGTCGGAGTCGAGGGAGGAGCAAGGTCAGAAAAGGTTTTGGCTGTGACTCGATTTAAAGCATCGTATGTAAAGTCTAATACCGTCCCTTCGGCATCTGCTTGTTTAATCAAATTCCCATTCGGATCATAAAGGTAGTTCCAACACGGCGTCGGATACCAAGGGAACGATGTCGGGGAGGGGGGCGCGAACGTTGTTAAGTCACCACAACTTCCCATGTCCGGATCGGACATGGCGATCTTGCGGCCCAGGGTATCATACCGCATCGTCGTCTTGACCCCTTCGGCCTCCACCGATGTGAGATTTCCCAATACATCATACTTGTAATTCGTTGTTGAATAGAGTGACACCGATGGAGCCACCCCGGTAAACTCTTCCACCTTTTTCAATCTTCCATAGGCGTCCCGGGTCTCCCGCTTCTGATGACCACTCGCGTCGATTCCGGTCACCACCCAAGGCGCGTAGCTGGCGGAGGCGGTTGACCCATCCGGATTCATCGTCAGAGTCGCCCGTCCCATGGCATCATAGCTAAAACTTTTCCACTTCGGAGTCCCCCCCTCAAAGTAAGGAAGAGAAGATCGTTTGACCGTCCCCGTGATATTGTATTCCTGCTTCGTTACAATCGTGCTTCCATTCGGGCCGGTTTTCTTCTCCAGAATCGTCCGTCCCAAACCGTCGAAATAAGTCCACGAAGAGAGGCTCGATGATGCCGATGTGGTCGTCGTGGTTTTGACATGTTGGGTGGCCGATCCGAAATCGTTGTAGAAGATCTCCGTCGAGCCGGTATCGGGAGCGGTGGTCTGTTTTACTCGTCCGAATGGATCGTAAATTGTCGTGGCTATCTCCCCATTCGGAGCGGTTACACTCTTGACCTGACCATAAAGTCCGTTGTCCGCAGGGTCGGTCCCGACACCGTAGTACTTTGTGGTTGTCTGAAGTTGTATCCCATTCACAACAGGACTCGTTATAGTGATAGGAAAAGTGGATCCGCCATCATAAGATATTGTCGATACATTTCCGTTCGCATCCCGGGTACAAATAATGTTTCCATGAGAATCATACGCCATCCGGATCTCTGGATTCGTACCCCCGTCGAGCCAACGTTCGCTACGAGTCAAATTGCCTTTGGTTGGATTCTGATTCATCGACCGGGCACTGCAGTCGGCAGCGTTGTCGTAAAAAAATGTCGTCTCGGCTGCCCTGTCCTGGCTTGCTGTGGAGCGTCCACGGTAAATGGTTTCTCGCAAAGGCAAACCGACGATCCAGAGACCCGCGTTACCTGAAAAGACCCGTTGGACGGTTCGATTGTCTGTTGCATCACTCACATCGCCTTCGTTGTCCTCTAGGACGAGATTACCGTTCGTATCGTAATTAAAAGTAACTCTGGTCGTTTTACCGCTGCTGCATGAGAGCCCTTCGCAGGTTGACGTTGTCACCGTTCCCGGCGGGTGAAAGAAGTAAGGGCTGGTCGATTTTGTAAGATAGCTCGTTTCAATTTTAGAAAAAATGTTCCCTTCTTCGTCTGTCACTTCTACTCGATACGGTTTCCCTTTCGTATAGCCGTTATCAACCCTTGGGTTGTTTACACCCACTGCCGTATCATTGCCTTGATGGAACCAGGTCTTACTGATGCTTCTTTTGCCATCAACGACAGGGCCGGTCACCTCAACGTTGTTGAACCCTCTGAAGTCACGCTCCGGAATATGATAGTATCCATCTCTGTAGGTATAGCTAGTCGAAGAGACGACACCGAATCCGTCATTCGTAACGATGGAAAAAATGTGCCACACTGGAAAAGCCAAGAGAGGATTTAGCTCGGCTCTCGCGGAAGATCGATAGTTAATGGTCGTTACTGCGCCAAGTCCGTTTGATACGGTTTGTAAAAAGTTCGAGGGATCTCCACTGGAATAATAAAAACTCATTGGAACCGTGGTATTAAGCCCTTCCACCCTGGCAAAATCGATTCGACCATCCCCATTAAAATCTCCCAATCTGAATCGAGAAAGATCGATCAGCCCCCAATCGAAAGTGTTGCCACCGATCGTAACGGTTGGACCTACGAATGGACCGGTGAAATGGGAAATTTGAGCGCCTCCATTCCCAATCGACAAGTGGATATTCGTCGCCGCCGTGCTTTCTTTTTCCGGAGCCTGAGCAATATCGGTCTTTCCATCGCCGTTGAAATCTCCCAAGATGATCCGACTAACGCCAATCAGGGCATCGTCGCCTTCATCGTCGATAAAAAACGAAGGCCCATCGAATCGCTCGCTAAAACCATCGCCGGCAGAAAGATAAATACTCATCGGGGCGACTGTCCCCGATCCTTCTACCACGGAAATATCCGTTTTGCCGTCTCCATTGAAGTCTCCCATTTTGATACGGGCGAGATCAACGGATGGTAGCGAACCGACAGAAACCGTGGGGCCGTCGATCGAAGTGAATTGAAGCGGCGTATTCGCATCGGGGCCTTTCTTTGCAAGGAAGATCTTGACTGTCTCCGGCGTCCCATTGCTTGTGATCTTAGCGATATCGGTTCGCCTATCCCCGTTAAAATCCCCCAACACGACACGGGAAAGTTCACGCGGTATCGTGTCGCCGGAATCATCAAACGCGGGGCCGCTGACCAAGGTGAATTGAAATGGCGGACCTTTCTTGGCAAGAAAAATGCTCATAGGCACCGAAGGGTCTAACGCTTCAATTCTGGCAATATCGGTCATGCCGTCTCCGTTGAAATCGCCCAACTTGATGCGGGCAAAATCAATCAAGGCATTCTGATTCGAACCCGTGGAGAAGGTGGGCCCAAAGAAGGGGGGCTCAAATCCATTGCCATTAGAATTAGAAAAGAAAATCTCAACCGGTCCGGTATGGCTGTCGTCGGGAAACCGGGCGATATCGGTTTTGCCATCTCCGTTAAAATCCCCGGTCATGATCCGCCCGATTCTGATGCTGACTGCTTCACGATTATTGCCATTGACCAGATGAACCGGTCCATTGATGGGTGGACTGAAATCGTCGTTGCTCCCTGCGCGATAAATTTTGATCGGCTCCTCTGTGCCTACCTCCCCAAGGATCGCAAGATCATGCCGGCCATCTCCGTTAAAGTCTCCCACTCTAACGCGAGAGAGATCAATTTTCGTATCCTCGCCCGGAAAACTCGGATTAGGGGTACCCCCCCTGACGTGTACAGTCGGCCCATCTTTTCTGGAGACAAGGCCTCCAATGGTGTCAGGGAAATACTGAAAAATAACCCGCGGCAGGGAAGGGCCAGACGTAATTTCTCCCGTTCCCTGATTTACCTCTGCATCCTTTCCATATTGAAGCACGCTGCTCAACAGAGATTGAACGGTGCCTGGGCTGGGGGCATAGGTAAACGTATAGGCCCGTACCAGATTTCCACCCCCGATCACCTCGATTGTCCTAAGCCGCTTCGCGGTCCTCATGGGAAGATTGCCGGGATAGGTGTCCAGAACCTCAAGCCGGTCTTCGAAGTAAAACTTCACAAAGTTATTTCCGTTGTATTGAATTTGATGCGGATAAAGCTGCCCGTCATCCTCGAAGTAAGAGAATGTCATAAAATTTCCATTCAGATCTTCGACTCGATCCAGATACCAACCGAAGATCGGCGGCGGGCCAAAGCGCGGCTTGCAGAGCATGCCTGGAGGACACGATGCAGTATCGATTTTGACCTTCCTGGACGCGTCATTCTGCCCGAAGAAGTAGCGCGTTCCTTTTTTGTCCGTTACCACCCAATAAGATTCAAGCCCCACAGGGACCTTCTTGATCTGATTAAAAGCTCCTTCAAATTTAGGCCGATACTCGCCAGAAGAATTATAAACCACCAAATCGCTGGTGCTCCCCGCCATCTGAAAAACATATTCATTGGCGGCGTAATCGACACCAAACTTGGTGCTCTGCTCAATCGCGCCCCCTCCAAACTCCAGCATCCATCCAACCCCCATCCATCCATTGCCGCTGCCGCTTCGATAAACCAGGCCAAGATTGGGGTTCATTCCGTTGCGGCCGGGGGCCACTTCAATCGGAATGGAGTAGCTCATGGTGCCGGTGAATAAATCGGGTGTTGCTCTTCCCGACCCGACACTATTGCCCGAGCTGTTGCCGGATCCACTCGCTGTTCCGATTTGTGTCTGAGCATGCGAGGGAGAAACAAACAATAAAAGAACAAAATACGGAATTAAGAAGAATAATCTGTTACCCCCGCTTAAAACCGCTCTTAGAAAATCCATAGGACCCTTTTATACGGAAAAGTTTTTCTGCTTCCTACTACTCAGCAACATTCTTTCTAAAGTAAATCAACGGAATACCCACTGGTTCGCCATTTAATGTTAATGCTTTATTGAAATTCATAATTAACTCTTTATCATTTGGCGGTGCAGGATGATCAAAAAAAAGTGAAAAACAATCATCTTCCTTAATAGGAATTGGAAATGGTCCTGGTAAAGCGGATGCTAACCGAAGATCGTTTACATCCAAAGGAATGTTACAGCTCATTCTCTTTGGTTTGAGGGGCTTCCCATTGCTTACTTCTATTAGGATTTTTGACGGATCAAATTGATATGTACCACTTAAACCCATAAAATCCATACCAATGACAAAAAATTGGTGTTCTTGAAATTTGAAAACTTCTAACCTAATATCAATATCTTTTCCTTTTAGATGGTCAACTTTGGGACCGCAACTCTCATAACCACAGACTTCGACCATTTTCCAATTAGGATTCGCCTCAATGTACGCCCTAACTTCTTTTTGAGGTGCAGAACAGCTTAAGGCAAAAGAGGTAAAACTCATAAGAAATGTAAAGACATAAAACCTTACAAACACAATTTTCCTCAAAACAGTGTTTCTTCTATCTAGACCATACTTCAAATCATTACTTACCATAAATATAAATTGGAGGTTGAAAATTTAAAGCTGAAAATGCAAAGCTGGTATATACGGCCGCTGGAATCATCCCCGCTGCGCTCCAGACATCAAATACTGTATTGTAAAACCGGTTGCCAGCAACATAATGCCCCTGGGAAGAGTACCCCCATGCATTCATAGGATCATGAACTTTCGATACCATTTCAAGAAAATGGCCAATTGGAGTATCTGCTTTATACCCCAATCCAAATATTTTATTCCACTCACTGCCTTCCTTATTCATTGCGGCGGAACTCAGCAGACTTTTATTCTCATCAGTACATCCATCACAATCCCGAACCCCTGCTGTCATCTTCACCCCAATACTATTATTCCCTGGAGGATGTTTTTGTCCCCCTGACGATCTATCTGTGTAGGCTTTCAATTCAGTAAATCCCCACATTGCTGCTGCTGCACCAGCCGAAAAGGCAAAACCTGTAATAAAGCTACCTTCTGCCCCGATCTCAGAAAGTCCTCCACCAATTGCGCCATGCATCAAAACACGTCCTACTGTCCAATTGTCTCCGTAATAATTTCCAACTCCAGCCGTCAGCATGCCACCAGCGGCGCCAAAGGCCGCGCCCATCCCCATACCCTCAATAATATTCCCGCCATAGTACGCTGAATATAAACCACCACCCACCATTCCCCCAGTCATACCGCCGTAGAATCCTCCGATAATGCCCCCTCCTACTGAAGTACTAACAGCTGATCCAACGCCTCCAGAAATACCCCCGATCGTTCCACCGATAATCATAGCCTCCATATTCCAATCGCTTTGTACTCCAGCACTTAACGCTCCCATCACGATGCCAGCAGCGATAAAGCAAACCGGGCAGTGACCAGTTGGATCCGTATAAATCAGAGGATTATTATAAACGTAACTATATCGATTAAATGCCTGCGGATTAGCCAAATCAGGCAATATGCTGTCAGGACTAATAAATCGTGCTAATACAGGATCATAATACCGAGCGTTATAAAAATAGAGACCAGTCTGATCATCCTTCTCCTGGCTGGTATATTTGTAGCGGAAGTCGCTCCCGGCTATGAGAAAATTATCTCCATACGGGCGATAAATATACTCGGCAATCTTCCCGCCGGCTTGATCAGTCACAACTGAGGTACTTCCCAGGTGATCGGCATGAAAATATTTAATTTCATCCGTGGTCGTAACCGGCTTGATTGCAATTCTGGCCGATCCTGCGAAAATATGCTTTACATTGGCGCTAGTCCAGGCGCTACCAGATTTACAAGATGTGGCTGAGGCTGAAAGGGTACACTCCCAAAGCTTACCGATATAGATATTCGTTACAGATCCATTAATCTTCTTCACCCGCCCACCGTCACCATCATAAACAAAGGTGGTGGTTCCTGTGGCGTTGGAGACCGAAGTAAGCCTAGCCTGAACATCGTATCCCAGGACGTCCGTGCCTCTCCGAATCATGTCACCATTGGCGTTATAAGAGTAGTCTATTCCCCCGGGAAGAGGTCCCACATGGGTCACCGCGTGACGGTGGGCTAAATCACCATAGGTATAGTTCGGTGACGATGCGGTGCAAGAGGAAATAGAGGAGTTGCAGGTCATGTTTCCAAGCTTATCGTAGGCGTATGTAATCGTGCCGTATGGACCGTTGGCACTCGTCAGTCTGTTCAGAGAATCGTTGTAGCCAAAGGTTTGGGTCTGGTTGGTGTGTTTAATACCGGGCGGAGGAGAGGTATCCGTTAAAATAGCATCCGTAATGCCGGTGATGTTTCCGACACCCAGCCCATTATTATCATAGCTGTAAGTCAGATCCTGATACTTCGTTGTGCCAAGCCTCGTTGTGATATTGCAGAGACGGAAGTTATCCTTTGGACACGTCCCATTTGCTGCATTGGAATGGGTGTAGGTGGTTGTTACCCCATTGCCAAACGTAACCGTGGCCACTTGACCCAAGGCGTTATGCCCCGCATAGGTGGCATAGTTGACTGCACCATTCGCATCTTTTGAAACTTTGGACAAAACGGGACCATCATAGAGGTAGTGGACCACATCCGTATCGGGATAGGTGACCGACTTGGTCCGACCCGCCAGATCGAAAGTTGTAGAAGTGCGGAAGAGCGTCCCGTCCACCGTTTTATCGGTCTGCTTGACCCGCCCCATATTGTCATAGAAAAATTTGGTGCTACCGGAAGGGTCATGAACGGTAGTCAGCTTGCCTTTGCCATTGGTGCTGGAAGCCTCGTCATAAACATAGCTTGCCAGGACATTGTTCACCGACACCCCGCTTGCTTCTGTAGAATTAGCACCCTCTTGCGTCCCATCGTAGGCCCGCACGATATAGTAATAAGTCGTGTTGGCGGTTGCAGCCGGATCTGTATAACTAGAGGTTGTGTTCTCTGGGATGGTAAAGATGAGAGTATATGAACCGCCACTCCCAGTCGCCCGATAAATTCGTTGTTGAGTGACATCCGTGCTGGTCGAGACGGTCCAGGAAAGATTGATCTTTCCTCCTTGATCGCCTGGACTATCCGTCGCAGTCAACTGCGTCAGCGCCAGCGGAGCGATATTATCAACCGGAGCGGCACCCGCCTGGTTGCTGTTGGCGCTCTCGCTAGTTCCATTAAAAGCGCGAACCACATAATAATAGGTCGTACCATTGGTCAAGCCAGTGTCGGTGTGCGTGTTGAGGGTATTGTTGTTAATGGTTGCCGCAAGCGTATAAGGCCCCCCCGTGGTGGTCGATCGGTAGATCCGTTGCTGGGTGATGCCGGTGGCGGTGGAAGGGGTCCAGGAAAGGTTAATTGCCCCCCCTTCATCCGCCGGATGATCGACCGCAGCGAGGGATGTCGGCGCGGTGCTCGTATTAAAGGTCGCCGTGACCGTGGCATTGGCCGTGAGGGTGAAGGTACAGCTAGTCGTCGCACTGGTGCAGCCGCCGCTGAATCCCGCAAAAGAGGAACCTGTCGATGCTGCTGCAGTGAGCGTCACCGATGTGCCGGAGGCAAAGGAGGCCGAGCAGATTGCCCCGCAGTTAATCCCCGCAGGAGAAGAGGTGACGGTCCCGGCGCCTGTTCCCGATTTGGTGAGGGTCAATGTCGGGTTGCTGGAGCCGACATTCAGGCCGCTGACGACGACTGGCGTGAGGGAGGTTCCGCCCGTTGTCCCATTCCCCAGTTGGCCGGAACTATTATTGCCCCAGCAGTTGACCGCGCCATTTGAGAGCGCCGCACAGCTATGATTGCCCCCGGCGGCAATCGCGGTTGCAGTATTAATCCCGCTGACTACTGCCGGAGTCAAGGCATTGTTCGTCGTTCCATTTCCGATCTGTCCGGAGCTATTGAGCCCCCAGCAGTTGAGCGTGCTGCCCGATAGCCTCGCACAATTGTGTGAGCCTCCGGCGGCAACGGCCGTCGCCGTGCTAATACCGCTCACTGCCACCGGCGTGAGGGATGGAGATCCACCATTCCCCAATTGGCCTAAACTACTCGGACCCCAGCAACGGGCCGTGCCGTCTGCCAGCACCGCACAGGTGTGGGAGCCTCCGGCAGTAACGGTGGTCGCTGTGTTAATCCCGCTGACTGCCACCGGAGTAGAAGAGTTGGTGGTTGTCCCGTTCCCTAACTGTGCTGAGTTATTCCTCCCCCAGCAGCGGATAGTGCCGTCCGATAAGCGCGCACAGCTGTGGGAGCCCCCGGCTGAGATCGCCATCGCCGTGCTAATCCCACTGACCGGCACCGGTGTACGGGAGAGCCCACCTGATGTCCCATTCCCCAGCTGGCCATAAGTGTTATCACCCCAGCAGTTAACCGCCCCATTCGATAGCACCGCACAAGTATGATTTCCACCGGCCGCAATAGCTGTTGCCGTGCTAATCCCGCTGACGACCACCGGTGCAGAAAAGAAGGTCGTCGTCGATCCGTTGCCCAGTTGACCAAACCCGTTCAGGCCCCAGCAGTTGACCGTTCCATTTGAGAGGCGCGCACAGGCATGCTTGCCCCCGGCGGCAATATCCACCGCGGCACTCAATCCGCTGACGGCCACCGATGTGGAGGAGTTGCTGGTCGATCCATTTCCCAGCTGACCGTAATTATTTGCACCCCAGCAACGGACTGTGCCGTCCGATAAACGGGCACAGGTATGGGTATCACCCGCTACAATGATTGACGAAGTCTGAGCAAACGAAAAGGGACTCTGGGATAGAACTCCAAAGAAGGCAAATAAGAAAAGATAAAGGAGAGGATATCTACTTAAAACAAGGACCAGGCGATTTTTTGTACATGCGCTTACCCGCTGACCCGTCGCCGACATTGCCACTCTCCAGTCCCACTTCGAACCAACAGAACGAAACGAGAAACTCAAAGCTGAAGCAATGACCGGGACGATGGGGATGAAGAAGCGATCTCAATCGGCGAGGTCGGTATTTCTATTGAAGAGATAGAAAGCAGGAATAAAAAACGAATGGATATTAACAATGCGGAATAAAAGTGTCAAGTGAAAAGTCGTAATACGTGCCGCCTTTGGCAAGCATTTCAATTAGGAAGGTTCATTCTAAATATCGATGATAAAAAGGTCGATTAAATAATTTGTATTAAGCTTTAGAGGAGGTCGCCTCAAAACTACTTTCTCAGAGATAGGCTTAGCCCCACCGGCGCGGAAAGCGCCAGCCCTGCCCGGTCGGGCCGGAAGGTGATCAACACGTCATACCGGTCCGGTTTCTCTTCGCTCTCCCGCGCCTGGACCTCGATCGTTTCGGAATCGACGGAAAGAGAGGCGGCCAACCCCTTCGTAAAAATCTGCTCGATCGCCGCAGTCGATTTCCCCTCCCCGATCTCCCCCGCCGCGCGGCCGATCGCCTGAGAGAGCCGCCCCGCAACCAACTGGTACGGAAAAGCCGCCCGGGCGGCGCTCAGCGCCGTTTCTCTGGGGTCGGGATAACGCTCCGGCTGATGCACGCTCGGCACGGCCGGGAGGACAACCGCGTCCGCGTTGAGGCGGCAGGTCAACGCCAGAATGCCGTTCGCCGCCAGATCGATCCGGTGCTCCTCCGAGATCGGCGCTTCCAAAGGAAGCTGCCCCTTCTCCCCGTTCCGCCGCGCGATCTCCCGCAACGGAAGATCTTCGATCATCCCGCCGCCGCGGGCGCCGGTGATCTCGCTGCACCAGCCGGTTTTGGCGAAGCTCGCCGTCAGCAAGCTCGCGAGGCCCCAGACCGGATTTCCCCAGAGAAACGACCGCTCCGAACGGATCGACTCCCGAAAATCAAAACGCTTCACCCGATTCTGCTCCGGTCCGTAAGGAAGCCGAAGCAAAAAACGATTGAACAGAACCGCCAGCCACCGCGAGGCATTTGCCTGCCGAAGCGATCTCCATTTGACATATTCGGTCTGATCGAACAGATTCCCCACGGCATCCAGCGGCTCCATCTCCCCGATCGATTCCAATCCGAGGAAGGCCGGACCGACGGCGGTGACCAGCGGCGCCTGGAGTTGTTCGGCCTTCTCGGCGAGATCCTGGAGCAGATCGATGTCCCGAGGGGATCGATCGAAGATGTAGTCTGCGATGATCATTGAAACGGGCGCTTCGGCGGTCCCTTCCGATTCCGGTTGAAAAACGTCGCGATCGAAAATCTCCGCAAGCTGTTCTTTGGGGGCATGGAGCAGCTCGATCTCGATCGGCTCTCGAAAGTCGGTTCGATCAACGAGAAACTTGACCCCCCGCCAAACCGCTTCCAGCCTCTGGAACTCGGGATGATGAAGGATCGCGTCGAGCTGGGCGCCGAACATCTCGTCGAGCTCCTTCATCACGGCGTCGACGGCGCGGGGATCGGCCGGCGTTCCGGGGCGGCCGGACGAGATGATCTCGGAAATGAACCGGTCGAGCCGGGAGGTCGAAGCCATGGCCGATTCTAGTGCAGACCGATCCGCAACCGGCGCTTCCACCATTTCAAAGAGAGAATCGAGGGCCGATTCCTTTTCGCCGGACGGGGCCGGACTTCGGCCGGGAGCAGAAGGGGGCGCGGGCCGTTCTGTGGGCGAGTCGGCCGGACGCGCTTCGAGCGCCGATTGGATTCGCCCCAGGAGGTTCCCTCCCCCCTGGAGCTGTCCCAATTCGGTCCGGAAGTTCTCATATGAAATTTCTCTGTTGCGCAGCCGGATCAACCGTTGGCGAATTTCAAGGAGATCTCTCAAAGCAGGAACGGCTTCCACGACGGCATCGGGATGGAAACTCTTGATCGAATCGATCGGAAGAGTGATCGGCCACTCCTTCGGACCGCCCCCCAAACGGTTGGGAACATTGAGCGAAACACGGCCGACGAGCGATTGAAGCGCCGCGCCGAAGGTTTCTTTGTCGACACGGCTCCGGCCGGTCCCGAACGAGGCCGATTGCTCCTCCCGAGGAGCCAGCTCGGCCAAGACCAACAGCTTGAGCGGAAACCGTCGCTCTCCCCCCCGCTCCTGGCCCTCCACCCGGACGTCGACTTTCCGCTTTCCATCCGATCCCATTTTCATATGGATCTCCATCCGAGCCTCCCCCTGATATTAAAAACGAGGATCTTCCTTTCCGTTTATCGGTTCGTCCAGGCGTTGTTCCGCCAGAAGAGCTGCACGACATCCGCTCCGCTCGGAATGCTCGATTGCTCTTTGGCGAAATGTCCCAACTCGAATTTATCTCCGGGAAAACTGACATTGAGCAGCTCTTTAATCGCCTTGGAGAATTCAACGCTTTTGGTATGATTATGCGTGTTCTGAACAGCGTAAAAACGGAACGTTCTAGTGCCAACCCTGGCATCCTGTGTGAGATACATCGTGCTCCTCCTTTTCGATCGGTTTTGGTTTATGTTCAGACAGGTATTACGATGATTTCAAATCCGCCATCTCTTTCCGTTGGCGGGCCGCAAAGGCCTGCGTCTCCAGAGGGGGACGCTTCGAATCGATCAAGGCGAACCCCAGCGCGGCGTGATGACGCTCTGGGAGCGTGCCGGTGTGGAGAAGCTCGATCAATTTCTGCGGACTGTAAGGCTGGCCTTTCCGGTATCGGGCCTTCTTGTCGAACCGGGAGGAATTTTTCCGCCACCACCCATCGACCTTCGCCGGATCGGGAACCGGAAGCCCCTCATCGGGATCCGCCTCAAGTTCGTCCTCTTCTTCCGCTTTTGCCTCCGCTTTGGGAAGAACAAGATTTTCTTTCTCCAAATCGACGCCAGTCAGGGATCGAATCGCCTCCCCCGCCGACCGCGCAAGTTTCGGATCGGCTGTGCACTGAATCAATGCCTCCATCCCCGCAGCGCGGCCGAGAAGACCGAGCGACATGACCGCATTTCGAGCGAGGGCCGCTTCTCCCAATGCATTCACGAGGAGCGGTCCATCTTCGGGATGACCCAGGAGACCCAGAAGGAGGATCGCCTCCCCTCCCTCTTCAACCCGTTCCTGAACCGCTTTCCGACAACGGCTCAAGGCCCTTTCACTCTTTAAGAGAAGCCCCGCCCGCATTGCTTCGAGACGCACCGGGGCGGCATCGCTCTCCAACGCCCCTTCGATCTCATTTTTCAGATCGGCAAGGCGAAGCCGTCCGGCCGCATTCGCCGCCGCCGCAACGACGAGCGGATCTTTCTCCTGCAATCCGGCTTGGAGAAGACGGGTCTCCAAGGGTAACCGGCGGAAGCCGATCACATCAATCGCCGCCGCGCGAACGGCGCCCTTTTCACTGTCGAGGTATGGCCGAACAATCTTCTCAACTTCGGGAGAAGAGGTATGCCGAAGCGCCTGGCGGATGCCATCCAAGACCGGTCCCTCTGCCTCGGAGAATGTCTTTTGAACCATGTCAATCCGAGCCGGCTCGCCCGACGTCAGCGCCACGAACGCCGCCGCGAAGACCTCCCCCACTTCGCCGCCGGCCAGCTTCGGCGCCAGGAGCGCCCAGGCCTCTTTTCCTCCGAGAACCAAACCGTCGAGGTGCGCCAGCAGCCGCTCTTCGAGCTCGGCTAAGCCGTCGAGGTCGTAGGCTCGATCGGTCAGCGCATTCGTCCGCTGCTGAAAAAGAAAGTCGGCTTCTTCAAGATGCTCTTCAAGGATGTCGAGGAGGATCATCTGCCTAAGGCCTCTCATCGCGGGGGATGAGGCGGACGGTGACCACATTCGACTTGTACCGATGAAGGGTCACAAAAACTTCATACGTCGCCGGTTGTTCCGGCAATCCGAGAAAATCGAGCATATTAATGTTGAAGTAGCCGGTTTCATACACCCCCTCGAGCATTTCGGGAGGGTACTGCGGCGGATCGGGGTTGGGAATCTCCGGATGATCATGGACCATCTTTGCCGTATAAGGCCGGTGCGTTTTCGTGTCGACCGCCACCAGGGTCGCCGTTTTTTTAAAGCCGTCGGTCTCCAATAGAAAAGCCGATTCAAAGCGGTAGATCCCGCAGAGGATGGCCCTCCCGAAGGCGCCCGTAATCCGATCCCGCTCGCCCGGCGTGTAGTCGACCGCTTCGGGAGCATTGATTCGAATCCCAATGAAATCGTTCTCAATGGCGGGGGTGCATTCATTCGAATTATCATCATCGGGTTCGACATTCGCAAATAAATCAACAGCGCGCGGTTCCGTCATTTCTCCTCGTTCCTTTAAGTTAGGATGCCCTCCCGTACAGCTCCAAACCAAAACCAAAATCAAAAGGAGGGCTCGCCGTCCGATACGTTCCTCTTCTATTTAGAAAAATCGCGTAAAACCTTTGAGACCCGGCGCGTAGAGGTCCACCTTGCGGACCGACTTATCGCAGACACTGCAAAAAACGTCCTTTTCGTATGTGGTGGTCCACCACATGGTGCAGGCGTTATCGTTGCAGTGGGACTTTTTGGAAGGGTCATGGACTTTGTCATAGGTCGATTGTTCTTTCAGCCCCCCCGTTCCGTCGGGGACCATTCCAATTTTGTGTCCGCTCTCGTGGATGAGAATCGACTTTTTTTTCGCATCGGAGTAGGCCCGGTCATACCAACCACGCGTGGCGATCACGATGATATTTTGTGTCGGGAAAGACCACCCGCCATGAAAACCGGTGGCGACATTGACCTTGGCTTTGATCTTCCCCGTCACCCCCTCCGGGAAGTTTCGGGTGTTCACCGTAATCTCCGTATAGGTCGATGTAACGTCCGGGTCGGGAATCGGAAAGGTCTGCTCCGAGCCGTCTTTGGTATAGATAAAAGCGATCATCTTATTCCAGGGGGCCGCCGTGGATGCCTTATCGATATTCTTCCAGAGTTGTCCTCCCCCAAGCGGCACCGCCACGCTCCCGCTTGCTTTGGAAACACCGGTCTTTTCGACCACCTTCTCGGTCGGCCCTTGCGCCAGGCAGTCGGCCCAGACCACCGCAAAGCAGTAGGGATCTTTCGCATCGTTGTATTTGTCTTTGGCCAGATTAAACAGACGCGAATATTCGCTCCCTTTATAATCAAAGTTATAACTCCGAGCGACCGCTCCTTTGGAGGCGATTTTAACCAGGCTGATCTCCCGTTTGTTCTTCTTGAATTCCGTTTCCCAGAAGCCGAACGAAGAGAGGCCGGTCACCCCCGTCATCTCGATCACCTGATAGAACAAGCGGCGGTGTGTTTCGAACTCGTCGGGGAGATCCTTTTTCTTCCCCTGGTGCTCCACGGCGAATTTGAATTTATCGCCCCCCGCGGCGGAGAGTTTCACCTCCCATTTCGCCTTCCCCTCGTCCGAAATCTTCGCCGTGGCCGTTTTGTCGTGCGCCAACTTCGACTCTTCCGGCTCGTACACGGCATTTCCGCCGTCGGGCTTGACCTCCAAGGTCGCGATGGTCGTCGCATCTTTTTTGTCGAACGACGCCTCGATATAAACCTTGCGCCCCATCACGTCGGCGCTGTCGACCCCATCCCCCACGAAGGTCGCTTTTTTGACCGTGGAGCTGTCTTCCGAAGGGAGATTGACCCACTGTTTTTTAGCCATCGTTACTTATCCCAATCAAACGCGATCACTTCTGAAAGAAAGGTGTGAACCGAGGCGAGCACAAAATAGCGTCCCTGTCCGGACGGAAGTCCCGCCGTTTCCAGATCGATATTAAAAAAAGCCTGCTGAAAACCATTTTCCACCAGAACATCTTCATCAAACACGATCTCGCCGCGGACCAGCGGAAAAGAGAACGACCGCAACGTAGGGCCATAGGTGCAGATGACGGCGACATTGTGGAGGAGGGTGTCCGACAGCGACGAAACCGCCTCGCTGGAAAGACGGCAATGCCCCCGCAACAAGGGAGACCGGCCGGGCAGACCGCTCACTCCGATGACGATCCCCTCGGTCCCGGAAGAAAGGATCGGCGCCCCCGGAGAATAGACAAACGGCTTCGCCTCCACCTCACTTTTCATATTCCTCCGCCGTGATCGCCTTGACGCTGGTCAGATTGACCTCTTGATCATTCTCGGGGACCGGAACGACCACCAAGGGGGCTTGGACTTCCGGCATCGGCGGGGTATTCGGAGAAGACATTTTGTTCTGCAGCATCATGTCGCCGAGGCGGGGGACCCCCTTTCCTTCCACTTTGACATCGAACGAATAAAGGATGAACTCCGCCTTCCCTTTGGTGGTGTTCGAGACCACCCCGCCCCCCGCGCTCCCGGCTTCGTCTCCGGTGCTGGTGGAAAAATTCGATCCGTCGAGCATGATCGGGTTGCCGTCGACCTTCACCTTTTTGCTCCCTTTGGCCGTGTCGCCCGACTTCGCGATATTCGGATAGGGAATGGGGATCGGACCGGCGGGCGAAGGGGTTTTACAGACGTCGGGAAAGGCCATCGCAATTCCGCCGCTCCCCGCGTGGACGACGGTTCGGAAATTCACATTGACGGTGGCCCCCATAAATCGCTCCCTTGTTCTAGTTCGGTTTCCCGATCCGGCAGGCCGCCCGCTGGCCGGAATCGGAAGAGGCCCAAAGAAAGGCCTCATCGGCGGGGGCATAACCGCGGGCAAATGCCCGGCAGGCGATCACGATAAAAAGCGCGCCGGAGGCGGCCCCCACATCGCCGACGCAATCGGCCGGATGCGATAGCTTTTTCAATTGGCCGAAAGAGGCGGCCGATCGACACAACACCATCCCCCATTCCCGCGACCGGCCGCTCTCCCCGTTCAGGTCGCAGATCACCCAGGCGGCCGACCGCTCCTTCTCCTCCCCGTTGAGCTGAGCGAGCGCGTCCGCCAGACCCCGGCCGCTGGACGCCTTTTCGGAGGCGATGTTTTCTTTTTCGACCCCGCGGCCAAGGCCGCCGATCTTCGCGAGAACCGGCGCTTTTCGCCCCTTTGCATGTTCGGCTGTTTCGAGGAGCAACAACACCGCAGACTCTCCCGGGATAAAGCCGTCCACATTCCGCTCGCTCTTCAAACGGTACGTCTCATCCAGCCGATCGATCGACTCCTTGTCCAAATAGGAATCGACCCCCAAGACGATGCAGAAGCGGCACGCGCCGGACCGGAGCAGTCGGGAAGCCGCGTCGACGGCGGAGAAGACACCGGTCTGTCCTTCTTGGAAGACTTGTTGAATCGGGCCCGGCTCAATCGCCAATCTTTTGAAGTATTCTCCGATAAAGGCCTTCTCATATCCGGAGAGATGCCCCGTTCGCTCGGCGGCCGGAAGGCTGACGAGAACGGCCGCCGATTGAAAGTCGTCGCGCCGCAGCTTTCCACTTGAGATCAAATCCTTCATTGGCGCGAGGGCCAGCTGCATCAGACGTTCAGGAAGCAAGGCTCCCGGATCGAAAGGAACCACCGGGGAGACCATCGCCAACTGCGGCTCGCTCAGCGGAGGTTCCGGCAACCGCGGCGTGTAATACGGGTGCGCCTGAAACCGGTTGATCCCGGCCCGGATCGAGGCACAGGTTTGCTCCACATTCGCGCCGACCGGGGAGATCGCGCTGACACCGGTCACGACGATCTGATCCGCCTGCTTCATCCGGCCTTCTCCTTGACCCTCACGCGATCGATATATAAAAATTGCTTGAAACAGGGAGCGGTCGCGCGCCAGGTCAACAAGAGCCTTTTTTCATCCGGCTCGATCACCACGGTGTCCAACACGGGGATCATCGCGCTTTCCTTGCCTTTGATCCAGAGCGAAATATCGAAACGGCGCGCCGGAAGTTTAAATTTCAACTCCCCCTCCGGGGAGGCATTCACCACCCGCACCGGCTCCCCCCCTTTGAAGTGGGGCCGGGCGATCAGGTCGGGAGAGGCCCCGTTGAAAAAGGAAGGATCGAAATCGGATGGGAGCATCGGGAACCGCTCTTTCTGCCATTTCTCATCATAGGTGCCGGCGTATTTCACCCGGGGGGCCCAATCTCTTCCGATAAAGCCGAATCCGGCGGGAGCCGGTTTGTCGTCCCACCCCTTGATCGGCATTCCGGGATCTTCCAGGTTGGGGAGCGGCATCCCCTCCAGATTTTTCTTCGCAATTGAGAACCCGGTCCCGACCGGATTTCTCTTTTCATAATCGTGCTTGGCCGGATCGGGGTCCGAGGCGTCGTTCCCTCCGAAAGCCCGCTCATACACCAGCGGGATTCGATCGAACGGCTCCGGCCCGCTCCACCGCCACATCCCGAGCGATTTTCCCCATTTTCTGTCGCCGATCACACGGACCGTTTTGTTGAGCGGGCCGACCTGCAGCTGAACGTCGATCTCGGCGGAACGGCCGCCTCCTTTGGCATAGGCATGGCCTTTCAGGATGACGTCGGTTCCGCTCTTGATTTGGCAGGTATCCGATTCATACTTCACGCTCGAAACCCCCGGCTCGCCATAGAATTCGTCTCCCCATGCCAAGGGGATCTGCGCCTCGGAAACCGAAAGCGACTCGTTATTTTTTACGAGATCAAACGTTCCTTTGATGGCGATCGCCACGTAATCATACCCCTCCTTATCGAGGCAGGGGATCATTCCGACTTCAAAGGGGGTCTGATTTCTAAGTTCTAACATTGGGCTTCAACAGGGTCGTTCGTGAGAGCGGTCATTGCTTTCTTAATTGATCTGAACACTTCCCCCCTTGATCCGGTTCGGCCCCGACGATCGGGAGAGAAGGTGGGTTCCCTTGATAATAATTTTTCCATCTTTCCGAAGCGTAATGCTCCCGGCGCCGCACTTGAGGACAACCTCTTCCTCGGCCTCGATCGTCACCCGTTTTCCGTCGACGACGACCTCTTTCGGCGGATCGGACGGTTTTGGAGCCACTTCCATCGAGACGAGCGCTTCGAGCGGCTCCTCCATCAGGCCGATGATGATCGGGCGATTCGGATCGCCGACCTCGAAGAGGAGGAGGACGTCGCGCCCCCGATTCCCGGGCTTGATCAGCTCGCTTCGACTCACCCCGGAAACCGATCGCGCGACCCGCGCGCTCCCCTCGTATTCCACCAGCACTTCTCCCGCCGGTCCGGGGGAGAGAAGACGTCCAATGCGCGGGGAATGGTATTGGTTATGCAATACCTCCGCACCCTCTCGGTATAATTCCTGTTTCGCCATCCGTGCGCTCCGCAAACCTAGTTTTGCGTGATCTTCGATCCCTTGATGACGACGTCGCCATCCCCTTTGATGTTGATCTTATTTCCCTTGATGGTGATATCCCCGTTCTTCTTGAGGGTGATGCTGGCATCCCCCGCTTTCAGAACGATCTCTTTGTCGCTCGTGATGCTGATTGCGTCGCCGGCCTGGATGGTGAGCTTCTTCTCGACCTTTACGCCGAGGTCCGCGCCGATGTCGACCGTTCCCTTCTTCCCCGCTTTGACCTCCGCGTTCTCCGTCACTTTCAACGAGAGATTTTTCCCCACGGAAGAGGTCAGATTCTTTCCAATCGTGACCTCGGCATTTTCGCCGACCGTCTCGGTCTGATTCTTTCCGACAGACAGGGACTGGTTTTCGCCGACCGTGACACTCTGGTTCTTTCCGACGCTGATCGTTTCGTCTTTGGTGATCGTGATGCCGGCGTTCTCCCCGATCGACTCGGTATGATTTTTCCCGACCGTAATCGTCTTGTTCTCGCCGACATCCTCGCTCTGATTTTTAGCAACCTTTTTACTCCGGTCGTTCCCGACCTCCAGGCTTTCATCATGGCCGATCTTCTGGTTCTTGTCGTTCTCGATGCCGATCGTCCAGTCCTTTTGGCCGTGGACGTAAATCTCTTCGCTCCCCGCGGCGTCCTCGAACCGAATCTCGTTCGACCCTTCCCCCCCCGGTGAGCTGTTCGTCTTGATGGTGCTCTTCGTCTTCTCGCCCGGAAGGGCATAGGGGGGAACGTTCATCCCGTTATAAACCGCGCCGATGATGATCGGCTGATCGGGATCCCCTTCTAAAAAGGAGACGACCACCTCCTGCCCGATCCGCGGGATAAACATCGATCCCCATCCCGGCCCGGCCCAGATCTGCGCCACCCGAAGCCAGCAGGAGCTCTTCTCATCTTTCTTCCCCTGGCGGTCCCAGTGGAACTGAACTTTCACCCGCCCGTGTGTATCGGTGTAGATCTCCTCTCCCGCCGGTCCGACGACGACGGCGGTCTGCACACTCTGAATCGTGGGACGCGGGGTCGTCAGCGGCGGGCGGCAGGGAATTCCGGACGGGATACATTCGAAGTCGTTCTGATAAACCGGTTCTTCCCCCTTTCCCCCCGTGTCGGCCCCGAGGACCTGGGGTTGGCTTCCGCTTTGCGAAACGCGAATCAAGAGATAACTCTGAGCGAGGGAGGCCCGTGGATAGCGGTCTAATTTAAAGGTATAGCCCGGGATGAATCGCCGGCAGTCGCTTTGTCCCGACCCGACCTGCCGGGTTGCCTGAAACGCCTCCAGGCGCGACTTGGCGAGCTCTTTCCCCTCCTCCGGAGCGACATACTCTCCGGGATAATCGTAGACCTCCAGCTTTCCATCCCCTGCCGCCGTTGCGGTCTGGTCGAGCTTCAGTTGCGGTTTTTTAAAGTCATAGTCGCGCAGAACAACGGCGCCGGAGCGGATCCCCTGATTGAATCGGAATTCAGTCACCGTCTCTCCCTCAGGCGATCCCCCCGTGGAATAGAGCACCTGCTCTTTCCCCTCGATCGCCACGTGCGCCACCGAGTCGTCTCCGATGACCATCACATCCTTCTCGACGGTATGCTCGAAAAAGTAGAAGAGGCCGTATTGCTCCATCAGCCGGGTGATGAAGGAAAGGTCGCTCTCCCGGTACTGAACGCAGTAGTCGCGCGGTTTGTAGCTCCGCTTTGTCGAAAACCGGAATTGATCGCTTGAAATCCCCCTGTCGGTGAGGACCTTCTTAATGATATCGGGGATGTTCAGGTTCTGGAAAATCCGGCAGTCGGCGAGACGCGAGAGAGGCCAGACAGTTGGAACGATCCCGGCCCGATAACAGGTCCAAGACGCGATATTCCCGGTCTGCTCGAAAGAGTGGACCAGCCCGTGGACGATCCGCTTCCCCACCGACCCGCGCAGCGTCAGGGCGGCAGGCTTCCCGAGAACGTCGTCGAAGTTAATCCCCCCGTTCTTCGAAGCCAGATCGACGCTGAAGTGAAACAGCTCCGAGACCGCCTCTGTTCCGGAGAAACGGACCACCTTCAGCAGATCGGCTGCCTGCCCGTCGATCTTGAGGGCATAGTCGGTCTCATTTTTTGCTCGGATGATGGCCATGGAAGACTCCAAAATGAAGCTGTCAGCATTCAGCTTTCAGCGGTCAGCTTAAAAAAACCCAGATATTTTAAAACACTTTTTTTTACTTTTAGCTGAAAGCTGATCGCTGACAGCTTCATTCTCCCCTCAGCTTCTCAATAAAGGATGAGAGCATTCGTTTTACTTCTATGACTTGTTGTTCAAGGTGTCTATAATCTTCATCTTTAATGAATTTCAGATCCCGTGCCAGCAGGATGTGATACTCTGTCTCACTTGCAGAGCCCATTGCGATCTGAAGGAATCTTGCAAATTCGGCATCACCAAATCGGCCACATCCCTCTGCTATATTGGCGGGAATAGAAGCACTCGACCGACGAATTTGACTCGTTAACCCATATCGCTCTTCTTTTGGAAAAGATAAGGTCGCTTGGTAAATTGAAAGCGTTAATTCATGTCCCTTTTCCCAAACCTTGAGTTCTCGGAAATCTTTCATTGGCCTGGCTTCCGGGTAAGAAGATGGCTGTCAGCCGTCAGCACTCAGCTTTCAGCTTGAAGCATCTAAATCATTAGCTGACGGCTGAAAGCTGATCGCTGATCGCTTCCCTAATGACTTATTTCCCCGAACGTCAGCTTAAACCCACCATTGTCGTCCAATCCTAAACTCAATTTGTCCGGCAGCGGCCCCCCCCCGATCCGCTCCAGGATCTCGGTCGAGATCTTCGGCAGCAGCGTCCCCTGGAGAATGTGATCGACGTTCCGCGCGCCGGTCTCTACCTCGGTGCAGCGCTGGACGATCTGCTCCACCACCGACGGATCGTACTCCAGAACCATCCGCTGACTCTCCATCAGCCGCGCGCCGACCTGGCGCAATTTCAATTCGACGATCCCCTTCATGGCGGTCGCGTCGATCGGATAATAGGGAACAACGGTCATCCGCGCAAGGAGCGCCGGTTTGAAATGTTTGCTCAACACCGGCCGGATGGCGCTGCTGAGATCGTCCACCGCCGGCCGGTTGCCGTCGGCGCAGGACTCCATGATGATGTCGGTGGCGAGGTTGCTGGTCAAGAGAATGATCGTGTTCTTGAAGTCGATCACCCGTCCCTCGCCGTCGGAGAGCATCCCCTTGTCGAAGACCTGGTAAAAAAGGTTGAGCACTTCGGGGTCGGCCTTCTCGACCTCGTCGAGGAGGACCACCGAGTAAGGACGCTGGCGGACCGCTTCGGTGAGGATTCCCCCTTCTCCATAGCCGACATACCCCGGAGGCGATCCGATCAGGCGCGAGACGGTGTGCTTCTCCTGGAACTCCGACATGTTGATCGTCACCATGAAGCGCTCTCCGCCGAAGAGAAGATCGGCGAGCCCGAGCGCCGTTTCGGTCTTGCCGACGCCGCTCGGCCCGACAAGGAGGAACACCCCCATCGGCGCCCGCGGATTTCCCAATCCCGCCTTGGCCGCCCGGATCCCCCGCGCGATCGAGTCGATCGCATGGTCCTGCCCTTTGATCCGGTTGATCATCCGCCCGTTTAATTCGAGGACCGACCGGGCCTCATCCTGGACCATCTTCCCCACCGGGATGCCGGTCCAGTCGGAGATCACCTTCGCGATAACGTCGGAGTCGACCTCGATCTTGATCAGCGGATCATTTCCCTGAATCTTCGCAAGGGCCTCTTTGGCCGCTTTAAGCTCTTTCTGCAGCGGCTCCCGCGCCGAGGCATTCGTCTCCGCGGAAAGTTTCTCGCGAAGCCCCTTCACCTGCTCGGCCGCTTCCTTTTCTTCTTTCCAACGTTTTTCCAGCTGGGACAATTCGTCCCGGAGCCCCGCGATCTCCTCGTCGACTTCTTGGACCCGCACCGGGTCGATCTCGGCGCCGCCGGCCATGTCGCGCTGATAGGCCGACCGCTCCCGCTCCAGGACCTGAATCCGCCGCTCGGTGTCTTCGAGGTGGCTCGGCCGGTTGGTCATCCCGATCTTCACCCGGGCCGCGGCGGTATCGAGGAGATCGACCGCCTTGTCTGGAAGCTGCCGGCCGGAGATGTACCGGCTCGACATCTTCGCCGCCGCCACCACGGCATCGTCGAGAATTGGAATCTTGTGCGACGCTTCGTATTTTTCCCGCAATCCGCGGAGAATGACGACCGCTCCCTCCTCCGACGGCTCTTCGAGGCTGACCAGCTGGAATCGCCGCGCCAGCGCGGCATCTTTCTCGAAATATTTTTTGTATTCCGACCAGGTGGTCGCGGCGATCGTCCGCAGCTCGCCGCGGGCCAGCGCCGGCTTCAGCAGGTTGGCCGCGTCGCTCATCCCCGCGGCCCCGCCGGCCCCGATCAACGTATGCGCTTCATCGATGAAGAGGACGATCGGCTTCGGCGACGCCTTCACCTCGTTGATGACCGACTTGAGACGATTCTCGAATTCTCCCTTCACCCCGGCCCCCGCCTGGAGCAACCCCATATCGAGGCCGAGGATATCGACCCCCTTCAAAATGTCGGGGACGTCCCCCTGGACCACCTTCAGCGCCAATCCCTCGACGACGGCGGTCTTGCCGACCCCCGCCTCGCCGACGACGATCGGGTTGTTCTTCCGGCGACGCGCCAGGATGTCGATCATCTGCCGGATCTCCCGATCGCGGCCGAAGACCGGATCGATCTCCTCGCTGCGGGCCCGCGCCGTAAAATCGATCGTGAACCGGCCGAGCGCCGTCTCTTCTCCACGCGACGCCGCCCCGGTTGTTCCCCCTTCTTTCGGCCTCTCGGCCGCCTGCTCCGAAGAGCCGGTGGTGATTTCGGAAAACTTTCTCTTCAACTCATCGGGACGGATCGCCTCCAATAACTCGACCGCCTCGTCCAAGCCATACCGGCTCGGATTTCCGAGCAGCGCCGCAAGCAGCGCCCCGGAGCGGATCTCGCTTAAACCCAAATCGATCGATCCGATCAGCCAGGCCTCTTCCACCCACTCCAGGAGCGTCGGGGAGAAAACCGGCTTTCCGGCGTTGCCGCTGCGAAGGCTCTCCAGCTCCCGCTGAAGCGTTTTCTGAAGACGGGAAGGCTCGATCCCGAAATGTCTCAAGATCGTCTGGATATCGGCGGCCGGGTCCTCCGCCATCTGCATCAGCAGATGGGGAACGCCGACTTCATAATGGCTGCGCGAGACGCAAAGCCCCGCCGCCGCCTCCAAGGAACGGGTGGAGAAACGGTTCAAACGCCGAAGCAAAGATTTGATATCGACACCGATCATAATGATCTCCTTATTATAAGGAAGCTTTCAGCGGTCAGCACTCAGCTCTCAGCGAAAGGATTCTAAAATCTTTAAGCTGAAAGCGGACGGCTGATCGCTGATCGCTTAATTTAAACTTCTCTCCAACACCACCGATTTCGCCCGCCCATCCTCGAATTTTTCCGTCGGGAGCCACGTGGTCCAGCCGAGCCGGCCTCCCCCCTGGCTCTTTAATTGAAGCGGCAAGATCTCTTCCCCATGCACCTGCAATTCGATGTCGAACTCCAAAGGGTCGTTCAAGAAGAGGACAATCAACGCATTCAGCATCCGGAACGATTCTCCATCCGGAAGAAACGATAAATAGGCGTCATATCGCATCGGGCCGAGCGCCACCCGGAATTGGGCGCTTCGGCTCAAGACCTTCTCCCCGAGCGAAGCGTCGACGCCGAGCCGGTTGTTCCCCCTTCCCAGCCGAATCCGCTGCTCCGGTTGAATCGTCACCCACCGGGCCACCCATTGGACGACATGGACCGGAATCCCGCCGAAGAAATCGCTGACCATTCCCTCCAGCGCGGCGGCGGAGCGGGGCTTCTGCGTCAGGAGCCCGGCATACCGGATCAAACGGGCGGCCGGAATCCCGACCCGATCGGTCAGGCCGGCGGTGCCGAGGCCGATGAAGCCGAACATCCGCCGGGAGAAGGCGTCTTTCCCCTCCCCTTCGAACTGAATGTGATACCGGTACTTCTCCCAGCAGCGGTAGAAAAGAGAGAGGAGCCGATGGTGAAAAAGATCGATGAAGGCCCGGACCGGATCTTCGTCGGGGTCCCGGCGAAGCATCTCCTCCGTATAAAAGACCGGCAAGGGAGAAGTACTCCCATAGAGGCCGAGAAAGCTCGTCGTGATCCGAACGCGGGCCGGCTGATCCTCGGCCGCCGGGATCTCCTCCACCGAAACCACATCGGAGGCGGGAAAGCCGAGCGACGCATCGGGCCGGAACCGGAGGATCTCCCCCGAGGCCGGTCCCTCGCCGCCGACGCGCGCGCGCGGCTGATGGTATCGCTCCAGCAGCCGGACGAGTTGGAAGAACGAATACCGCTCGGCCTCCTCAAAAGGCCGCCCTTCTAAAGGGCCATCTGTCGACCGATCCTCGGCGGCCATGAATAGACCTCTCCTTGTTGAACCCCCTTCACCGTCAATCGGCTGAAAGAATTAAGGGAGACGTAAAGCGACAAAAACTCGTTCAACACCGTCGCGAAAAGGAAAAGATCCCCCTCCCCGTCGAAGTGATCCTCCTTCATGGAAAGAGAGGTCGCGATCCCCCGCACCGGCGCGCCGCGGAAGAGGAGATCCTCCCCCCGGTTCTCGATTCCGATGATTCCTTCCAGCCGGCGCTCATTGGCCCGGCCCGCCTGCCGGTCATAGAGCGACGGGAAATTATAGAGCTCCAAAATCCCCCGCAGCGCTTCGACGCTGGAAAGAGAGGTATAGTTGAGCGAAAGATGCGAGATCAGCCGCCAATAAAGATCCCCCCCCACCGGGGGCCGGATCGCCGGGGTCACCTTGGTAATATTCCGAAACCGGGCGAACTCCGGCGAGCGGTCGGTCGGGACCTGGATGTCTCCCACACGGAGCTTGCCGGGAAGCGCGCGGTTCGTGCAGGTGAGGTGGAAAACGACCGTCTCGGTCGGCGGCACGACCGTCGTCTGCTCCCCATTCACAAACGAAACGGAGGTGTCGGTTCCGTCCCCCACCACCGCCCCCCGAAGCCGCGTTTGATAATAGGTGAGCCGGCGCCCCGCGGGACCGAGGTGATGCTGGAAGGAGACGAACGGCGGGTACTCCTGCTCCTCCGCCGTCCCCCGGACCCATCCCACCGACCGGTCGACCGAATACGTCTCATACTGGATCGGACTCGCCCCTGCGGGCCGGATCGGATATTCAACCCGCTGATGGTTGATCCGGATCGGATCGGATTCCATTTGAAAAAGATTGACCACCGGGGTGCAGAAGAGACGGACATTCTCCCGGGTGATGTGAAGGGAAGCGGCCGGCGGCTGCGAGAAGACAAAATCGATCTCAAACGCCTCCCCCTTCATCGTTTTGGTCACCGGAAGAAGACCGGTCAAGGTCGTAAAGAGGAACTTTTCCGGAAAGGTAAAGTACTCCTGGAGGTATCGGTAGCCGTCGAACGCCCCTTTGGGATAAGGAAGCAGCGCCTCCTCCTCGGAAAATCCCCCCGCCTCGATCCGGCCGGGAGGAAGGGTGCTTTCCTGAGAAGGTTTTCCCTGAACGATGGCGCGAACACGAACCTCGGAAACATACCGGCAAAGCCAAAGATAAAGGGTGTAGGCCGGGTCGCCGTGAAGGAAAAATCGAAGGGTCTCCAGGCGAACCTGCGAGAGGGTCGTTCCCGGGCTCAGTTTGAATCGAAGACGCAAGGCCGATCGTCCGTCGGGTAAGGTCTGGACAAGCGTTTCCTCTATGCTGAAAGGATAGAGATCGAGATCAAAAGCGGTGCGGAATCGACAGGGAATCCCTTCGACCGGAAGGGAGGCGACTTCGGTTCCGCGCGGGACCGGTTGCCGCTCCCGGACCGCCCCGGTGATCGGTGTAAACTCGACGATCGACATCGACGGAATCGGCCGCAGATAGTGCGGCCACATGAGGCTCATGAGCGCATGGATCAGCTCGGGGAATTCATCATCGAGCTTCTGGCGAATCCGGCCGGTCAGAAAGGCAAATCCTTCCAGCAGCCGCTCCACATCGGGATCGCTCCCCCGGTCGGCCAGGAAGGGGGCCGCCGCGGGATAAGCCCGGGCAAACTCCCGCCCCATTTCCCGGAGGAAGGTCAGCTCGTCTTGGTAGTATTTGTTGAAGGCCATGGTTTTTCTTTTGTAGGGGCGCAATCATTGCGCCCACTCAACGGTATTGAAGAAGCAGGGCGTGATGAATCACGCCCCTACGAGATCCACAATCGTTACCTCGGCCTGATCGGTTCCGGGATGGCCGCCGAACATCACCTTGGAGGGATGTCCTTCCACTTTAATATAATACGAGTCGTTCGGGCCGATCTTGTTCTGCACCGACCAGGCGGTGTATTCGACGCCGCTCACCTCGGCCTTAATCCCCTGCGTCGCGTATTCAAGCACGCTCTTCTCGGGAAGCTGGCCTTTCGGTCCCACCAGATGATGGGAAATCTTTCCCTCGCCGCTCACGCCGAACATCACCCCCTGCCACTCTCCTTCGCGCGGCCCCACCTCGAACCACTGCCCGATATAGGGATGGCCGGTTGCGCTCAACCGGAAGTCCCCTGTCGGGCCTTCCGGTTTTTTCAGAAAGGACGCCGCAATTTTCGCGGCCCAACCGGCATCGGCGGACGAAAGAAACCGGAGCCCCCGCATCAGGGTCGGCATCGCCTCCGTCTCGGGAACCGTGTCCAAGCTGAGGCAGAGAATCGGGAAGCCGGCCCCGCGGCCATCCCGCGCCATCGCCATCACCAGCGACAGGCCGTAACGATACCGCGCCGACCGGAAATCTTCCCCTCTTCCGGCAACCAGCCAGAGATCGGCCTGCGTTGGATCTTGAAGCGTGGTGCCGAGATCGTACCAGGCCATCTTCTCCAAATCGTCGATCCAAAGGGAGCCGCTCACCTGCAATCCCACGGTGGTCAGCGCCTTTAAAGCACCTTCAGGTTGAGGCGCTTCTTTTCCCGCCGGCAACCAGGTTACCCATACTTTTTTCCCGGCCATTGTTCCACCTCCTTGCGATGATTGCCGCCCCTACCCCCGGATTTCGATCTGTCCCGTCGGCGTCACCGCCGTTTCGAACCAGACGGAAGCCTCATCCCGCTCGGTCACCAGCTCGGCCGTAATTTCGAATCGGATGTTCGTCGCGATGTCCTGCGAAGGGACATAAGTCACTGTGACGTTTCTGAGACGCGGCTCGAACTTTTCGATCGAATTGCGGATTCCCCGCTGGACCACCTCGACCATCTCCGGCAGGTTCTGGATAAACTCCGTCACATCGGGCATGCCATACTCGGGCTGGGTCAACGAATGGCCCTGCTTGGTATTGAGCATATTCCGGAGATGACGCAAGATGGAGTCGGCCAGCTCCTGCGTATTCTCCTCGACGGTTAACGGGCGGTACCCTGTTGGATCGGCAAGCCGCTCCAACAGGGACCTTTCACGCGCCATTGCTTAAACCTCTACTCGATCGGAACGACCCAATCGTCCTGCGCTTCGATCTTGTCGATCTCATGTCTCCAAGAGGCCTTTCTGTAGGTGAAGGCGAGCTCTTCCATATGACCGTAAGAAGACATCGATTTGTCGAGGCAGTTCGGCATCCAGGGCCGGATGGAGACCACCACGGCGTCTTCCAAGGTGATGGTGAAGTATTGCTCCTCGGTCCCTTTCATGGAAACCCGATAGAATTTGAGGGTCACGTTGGTCAGATGCTCCCCGGTGCAGAGGGCTTGATAGAGCATGGGAGAAGCTTTGTCGAATTCCTTGACGACCTTCATCGCGCCGTGGATGCGCTTTCCGGTGGACAGACCGGTTTGGATGTCGGTGGGGATGCGGATCTCATGGTCGAGGGCCTGGACGAGGATCGTCCCTTCCCGTCCCTTCATGGTGCAGTTTCCTTTGATGTCCCCCTGCTTTTCTCCCTTCAGGGTCATGTGTGCTGGCATCGGCATGGTCATTTCCTCCTTCGTTTAGTTGTGAGTGTCATTCCGTTGAGTGATTCTCTTTCGAAACCCGATCGGCATCTAATGCAAAGGGAATACCACTTCGGATCATCGATCAAAAAGAGGAGCGATGGCATTCAATCCGCCCTTTCCTCTATTCTGAGCGGGTCTTTCTTTTCGGGATCTTCGTTTTGAAGCGTCCCGCTTCGCTCCCTTTTTCCGTATTTCAAAATAGGATTCCGACTTCCGGAAACCGCCGTTATTTTTTATCGAGCTTCCCGACCAGCGAGAGGGTGAAGAAGGAGCCCATATACTTGAAGTGCGGGCGGACCTTCATATCGACCTTATACCAGCCCGGATCTCCCTCCACATCGCTGACGGTGATCTCGGCTTGGCGCAAGGGCCGCCGTCCGCGGACCGCCGGATCGACGACGTCTTGATCGGAAACATACTGCCCGATCCACTTGTTCAGCTCCTTCTCCAGATCGACCCGCTCCTTCCAGCTTCCGATCTGCTCGCGCTGTAGGACCTTCAGGTAATGGGCCATCCGGTTCATGATCATCATGTAGGGAAGCTGCGTGCCAAGCTTGTAATTCGTCTCGGCCTCTTTTCCCTCTTTGCTCTGGCCGTAATACTTCGGCTTCTGGCAGGAGTTGGCCGAGAAGAAGCAGGCATTGTCGCTCCCCTTCCGCATCGCCAATCCGATGAATCCCTCCTCCGCCAGCTCGAACTCGCGCCGCTCGGAGATCAGGACCTCGGTCGGGATCTTGGTCTCGAGCGCTCCCATCGATTCGAAGGTGTGAACCGGGAGATCTTCCACCGCGCCGCCGCTGGTCGGCCCGATGACGTTGGGGCACCACCGGTACTTCGCAAAGCTGTCGGTGATCCGGGTCGCGAAAGCGAACGCCGTGTTCCCCCAAAGGTAGCTCTCATGGCTCTTGCTGACATCCTCGGTATAGGTGAACGCCTTGACCGGATTATTCTCCGGATGATACGGCAGCCGGAGCAAGAAACGGGGGAGGGTCAAGCCGACGTAGCGCGCATCCTCCGATTCGCGGAAAGAATTCCACTTGATATACTGCGGCCCCTCGAAGATTGATTTGAGGTCTTTCAGATTGGGAAGGCCGAGGAAGCTCTCCTGCCCGAAGAACTGCGGTCCCGCCGCGGCGATGAACGGCGCATGGGCCATCGCCCCGACGCTGGCGGCATATTGGAGGAGCTTCACATCCTGCGGGCCGGGCCCGAAGTCATAGTTGGCGATCATCGCTCCGACCGGTTTGCCTCCGAACGTGCCGTATTCGGCCGTGTAGACCGATTTATAGAGACCCGACTTCGTGATCTCCGGCGCGTCCTCGAAGTCGTTGAGAAGATCTTCCTTGGAGACGTTCAGGAGCTCGAACTTGATATTCTCACGGAAGTTGGTCCGGTCGACCGCGAACTTCAGCCCCCGCCAGGCCGATTCGATCTTCTGGAAGGTCGGGTGATGCATGATGGCATCCACCTGGGACGACAGCTTCCGGTCGATCTCGGCGATCATATCGTTGATGACCGTCTGGTGGACCTTCGCCCCTTTTCGATCGGGGGTCAGAAGCTCGGCGATAAACGCTTCCACGCCGCGCTTTGCGATCGAGTATCCCTCCTCGGAGGGTTTTAATTTCGTTTCCTGCAGGATGGTGTCGAGCAGAGAGGTCTCTCCCTCGGCTGTTTCAACCGCCCCCGCCTGCTTCTCTTCTGTTTGTTCCGCCATGTTCTTGTCTCCTTATTGATTAAGAAAGCGATCAGCCATCAGCCGTCCGCTTTCAGCAAAATATTTCTTGAGCTGATTGCTGAACGCTGAAAGCTTATTTGTCCCCGCCCAATTCTTTAAGCAATTTTTCTCGGGCCGCCACATCGGAGATGAGGCCTTCGATCTTCTTTCGAAAAGCCGGGATGTTCCCCAACGGTCCTTTGAGCGCCTGGAGCGCGGTTCGAAGCTGAAGAAGTTTGTTGAGCTCGGGGACCTGCTCCACCACCGATTCGGGACCGAAATCCTTCATCTTCTCGAATTTCAGGTTGACCGGAAGCTCTTCCCCTTCTTTTCCGGAGAGCTTGTTCGCGACATTCAAAGAAATCTTCAGCTCTTGGTTCCGCATCACCTCTTCGAAATTATCTTTATCGATGTTGATCGGCTTCCGGTCTTCGAGAGCCGTCTCGTCGGACCGCAGCGTATAATCCCCCATCATGAGCATCTTCAAGGGAAGCTCGACTTCCGCCTGCGCCCCCCCCGTGGCCGGTTTGTAGACGATATTGACCCGTTCCTTCGGTGCTACGGATGATTCTTTTGCCATTGGTTTTCTCCTTTTTGAATGAATACCAAAATTTTTATTTCCTATCCAACTCCAACGCCGAGACCGGATCGAGCCGGCTGATCCTTCCGTAAATCGCCTCCGCCCGTCCGGCCCACTCGGGCGATCCCGGATCGGAATCCCGGGACAACCGGCTCAACACGCGCCAGGAGGCCCGAAGCACTTCCAGACTCAATGCCGGCTCCCACTCTTCCAAGGAAAAACGGTCGATCTCCCGTTGAAGCACATCGAGTTGAGAGAGGGCCACCTTCGGATGCCCGGCATCCAGACAAAGCTGGGCCAACTCCAGCTGCAATAGAAACCGCTCGCGCCGCGACGCGGCCCCATTGATTCTTCCTTGAAAAAGAGCGACCGCCCCCTTCGCCTCTCCCTGTCCGAGAAGTTGATTGGCCTGCGCCCGCGTCTCTGCAATCCGCGCGTCTGCGGCGCCTCCCTCCCCGGCGCCGGTCGAAGCGCCATTTCCTCCGGAGAGGACCTCTTTCTCAATCCACTGCTGCGTCTCATCGTCGGCAAAGGGGGTCCCGTCGGCGAAACGGCATCTCGGCAGATCGGGAAGCCGCTGCAGCAAGATCCGAACCTCACCCAACACGGCGCCTTTGATTCCGGCATAAGAAGAACCGAGATTGGAAAGGGCCAGCGCGCTGAGGCGCTGTAGGTCGAGCCAAAACGGATTTTCCGGAAGTTGCGCTTCGACCTGATCCACCAGATCCTTCCACCCTCTTTGCTCCACCAGCAGGCGCCCACTCTCCACCAGATGGGAAGGGGGGGCCGGAATGCGGGTCTCCCAATCGGTATGAGCCGGAAGCCCGTCGAACCGCGACCAGGTCAGCGCGCGCATGATCTGGTAGGGCCATGGGTTCGTCGGCTGCTGGCCTCGGACGACGTCGGCGGCACGGCGGATCACGTCGCCCGCTTCGCCGAAGGCCCGCTCGGCCTCTTCAATCGACTCTATCTTGCCGGAAGAGATCGCCGGTCCGGCCGCCTCTGCCGGCGTCGAGGCGCTTGGCGCTGGCGATTCGGTCCGGGCCGTGGCCGCTTCGGCGCTCTCGACCTCCCTGGCCCACTGGTCGACGGCGCGGCGCAGATCGCCAAGCCCCGGAGAATCGTTTGCGAGTTTCTCGCCGAAATATTTCTCAAGAGCGTCGATTTTCTCGCTGCAGGCGCGAACCTCTTTTCCCTCGCCGGGAACCGGTTTCTTCCGCCCGACCGCCACGCCCCCTTTTTCGGAAAGCCAGATCAGCGCGTTGATCCGCGCCCGCATCCGCTTCGTCTCCGGATAAAGGGTCTCCCAGAACGCTTCGACCATCCCCTCCATGCAGGAGAGCCCCGCCAAAAGACCGGCGTATCCCCGTTGCTCAAGCAGTCCGACGGAGACGTAGCTGGCCACCAGGAGATCCTTCGATTTCTTTTCCAAAATCTCCCGACCGGATCCGATCACCTCTTTCCATTGGACCGGGCCGCCGGAAAGCGCCTCCAGTTTTCCGATCTCCGCCTGAAGCTTCTCAAAGAGCGGATCATATTTGGCCGAATCCCCCGAAGGGGCGTCGGAGCGAATCGGCGTCGACCCGATTCCAACCCACTCTGCGATTTCGTCACTCATCAGAGACTCCGAAAACAATTCCGTTCTATCTTTATGTAGGGGCGCCATTCATGGCGCCCTCCGGGAGGGCGTGATAAATCACGCCCCTACGACATCACACCGTCCCGATCGCCTCTAAAAAAGCCGCCAGCGACATCTCGCCATTCTCTAAAACCGCCCGCCGGCCGGCATCGACCTTTTCTTTTACCGTCTGAAGTTCAACCGCCGTCTCCGGCGCCAACTCATACGCGGTCCCGCCGTCGAGACTCGGGGCGATCAGGGAGAGAAAACTCTTCGCCGAGGGGGCCCCCATGAAGAGCATCATCCAGGGGGTCCCTTTCGCCGGCGTTCGATTCCAGAATAAGTTGAGAGCGGTCGGAGGCCGCTTCAGCATCCGCGCCATCAAATCACTCCAGAAGGGGATATCCTCGTTGCGATTCTTCTCCGAAGCGATCAACGGAAACCGTAAACCGAAACCCAGCCGGTTTGAAGAAATTTGGCGCATCGGCCCCAGAATCGCCAGGAGATTCTGATCGACTTGATATTTTTTCGGGTGCTCGAACTCTCCGAAGAGCGCCGTCCAGAAGGCCCGGCTCGGCTCCCCCTGTAAAAATCGCCGATAGTTCTCCTCCGCCGCCGCGGGGGCGCGGTCGTCCGGAATGGGAAGGGTCAGCCGTTCGAGATGCTCCAGAAACTCCTTCAACCGCATGCCCGACCCGCCCGACCGCGCCAGCGCGGCCGCCTCATTCAAAAAAGAGGCGTACGTCATCGGGGCGAATTGAATCGGCGCGGCGAACCGCTTCCGGTCGACCCTCAGGAAAAGAAAGAAGGGGTAGGAGCGTCCCGCCTGATCCCGGCTCGGCACCAGGGTCCCGATGAGAAAGCTGTCGGTCCCCTCCACCTGAAAAACAAAGTTCCACGGATCGGCCTGAAAATAATCGGCCTCCCATCCCCTCCCCAACCGGGACTTCCCGGCGAGGATTCCTTCCTGCAGCCATTGATCGAGCGCGCGGACCTCTTCACCCGACGCGCGAAAGCGAATAAAATCGGAATGGATCGGGAGTTTTCCGAAGCAGCCGAAGGTTCCGTTTCCCAAGGAAGATGCTCCTCTCAAATCTGGATTGTAGGGGCGATCCTTGTGATCGCCCGCTCTTTTTCCTAATTAGGACAGGGGCGAATACAAGATTCGCCCCTACAAATTACCCAATCCTATTCGGACACAACGTCTCTGAGAAGAATCCCGGCTTGAAAGGATTCTTCACACTCTGCGCTCTGAGGTCGTAACGGACTTTAATCGCCTTTCCATCCGGCCCCTTCAGCTCCCACTCGATCTTGTAAACGATACTGCTGACCGGGGTGATTTTTGCCGCGTCGAGGAGCTTGAAGAAACCCCATCGACCGCCATACTGCTGCATCTGCCGGGAGCCGCCGCTCTGGACCTGAAGCATCGCCCCCGGTGTCCCGGACGTTCCGGGCCAGGAGAATTCATGCCATTCCTGCGGCTCGTTCCGGTATCGGAGATCCTTTCCGTCGGCGGAGAGAAGGATCTCGGTGACTCCGGAGCTCGGGTAGGGATAGAGGCTGAACGACAGCTTCAGATCGGGATTCCCCCTCGGGAAGAGACTCTCCGAGAGGTGCCGGGCCCGCCGGAGCGACTCCAGAAAGTCGGGCGACATCGCCGGGGCGGCCGAGGTCCGCTTGACCTCCCATTGCCGGCTCCCCTCTTCCACAAACGGCTTGAGCTCCTTCTCGTAGAACTTCCAGAGGGTCCCCTCTTGCGGATGGAAAAACTCCGCGATGTCGGTCAGGGTCGCATCTTCTCCCCCCTTCTTGAAGGGATACCGCCCCGCAATGCTCTGCTGGCACGGCTCGTAGACCTCACCCCGCCACCGGCGGTTCAGGTCGGCCATCGCCCCGCTCACCAGCCCGGAGGAGGCCATCTTGAACGGCTCCAGGAAAATCGGCGCCACCACCCGGCGGACCTCCGCGTCGGTCGTCTGGAGAAGGCGCTCGGCGTTCCTTTGAGCAACGAAGAGATCGTTCGACTGCCCGCTCGCCATCCCCTGGACCAACGCCTTGGCCCCCGCTGCATCGCCCGATTCCGCCAGCGGCTGAAGAACGTCATACGCCCTGCGCAATTCGGCGACGAGACGGCTCACCGGGGGCTCTTTCTTCGGGTCGGCCGAGGTCACGAAATCATGAAATGATTGGAACCGGGTCGAAACCGGCGTCGGCTGAGAAGCAGCGGCGGGGGTCCCCTCCGTTTCGGCGGAACGCTCCATTCCAAATTTCTCCTTCACCCGCTCGACCATCCCCTTCATCGCACCCCCGCCGGGCTGCTGCGCCCCTTCTTTTCGAAGGTAGGTATTTCGATCGATCTCGGCGAAAAGCACCGCCAGCGGCGAATTCTCCTGCGAGAGAACCTCGAAGAGCTTCGCCGTCTCGGACATCCCCGCGGCGGGCCGCAGCCGGACCGATTCGATGAATCCGCGCCATTGCCGCTGGTATTCGTCGAAGTAAAGCTTCTCGATTCCCGCCGCCACCGTCGTCCGCTCCGGCTCCGGCTCGCCGAGGACCCACTCCTCCCCGCCGACCCCTTTTTCCTGAAGGATCCGATCGAGCGACTCTTTGAACGGGCCCTTCCATCCCGCCTCGGTGAAAATGGCCGGGATCTTGTAATCGCTGAGAAGCGCCCCCTCCCCGTCTCCTTTCAACGCGGCCTTAAGGGTGTACGGCTCCGACTTTTCCGATCCCTCCCGGCGGATGCGCGTGTAGAGGCGCTCCTCCAACGGAATCGCCCGAAGCCCCCGTCGAACCTCCTCGACCAGTTTTTCATTCAGTGTGAGCCGGGGAATCCCTTGTTGATTTGCGGCGCGGCTGTAAAAAGAAACCTGCTGGGCGATCCCGTCTTGAAGCCCCTCCGGAACTTGGTTCGCGTAGAGCGCCGGAAGCATCTCCCGCCAGATCTGCTGCAGCCGCTCGTCGAGGAAGGGCGGATCGAGATGGGCCGGATCGGACATCATCAGGTAGATCTTCAAAAGCATGTAGTAATAATCGAAGTCCCGGCCTTCCGGAAGCTGCCTGGGATTCGACGCGAACCGCTCCAGATCGGCTTCGATCGCCCCCTGCGTCGGGCCGAGGAGGAGCTGATTGAGCCGCTGGAAATAAAGATCCCGCATCGGCGGATAGAGGGTCCCCCCCCGGTAGAGACCGCCGCGCAGACGGAAAGGAATCCCCCCCTCCGCGTCGCTTTCGAGCCGGTCGAGCCCCTCCCGAAGCTGGTCCAGCTGCGTCACATTCTTCGGAAATTGCCGCTCGTCTCCCGGCGCCATCTCGGCCGCCGTCGACGCGCTCGACTTGATCGAGCCGAGATAGACCCGATTTCCGACGAAGGAGAACGAGAGACCGACGACGGAAAGGACCGTGACGAGGACCGACCCGACGAAGACCGCCACCCGCAGGGCGCCGCGTTGGCGGGTCATGGCGTTGGAAGGTCCCGCCAGAACCTGGTCCTGGAAGATCACATCGGTGAAAAGGTTCTTGATGAAGTAGCTCTTCGACTCGACTTCCGAGCCGAACGAATCGCTGACCGCCTCGGAAAGGCCGGAGGCGCGGCTGACGGCGGTGAGAATCCGGTCGATCGGCCTCCCCTCCTGCGTTCCGCTGGTGAAGTAGAATCCGCGGAAGATCGGATTCTCCTGATACGGATTGTGGGCGAAGACCAGCTCCACAAACCGGGCCATCTTTTCCCGTCCGGTCGCGATCTGCAGCGGAAACCCATAAACATCCCGGACCTTCTGCGCCCCCCGCGCGGAGGAAAGCCGCGCCAGCCGCCGGGCGTCGAGCGCGTTGAAGAGCTGGCCGAACTCCGCGTCGAAGAGCTGTTGCGGCAAGGCGCCGGCGGGGGGGTTCTTCGGCAGGGTCGCCCCCCAGATCTGCTCCCGCTCCGTTTTGCTGAAGTCTTCATAGAACTCGACAAAGCCGCGGATCAGATCGCACTTGGTAAAAAGAAGATAGACCGGAAAGACAATCCCGAGCCGCTGGATCAGCTCGTCTATTCTCGCCCGCATGTTTTTGGCGTGCCACTCCAGATCCTCCTCGCTCGCCTCCAGCAATTCGACGATGCTCATCGCCGCCAGGACCCCGTTGATCGGCTTCCCCTTCCGGTGTTTTTTCAGAAGATCGAGGAAGCCGTACCACTCCTCCCGGTCTTCATCCTGGGTGACGTAGCGGCCGGCCGTATCGAGGAGGACCGCCTCGCTGGTGAACCACCAGTCGCAGTTGCGCGTCCCGCCGACCCCCTGCACCCCGCGGCTCGACCCGCCGAGATAAGGGAACTGCAAACCGGAATGTAACAATGCGGTGCTCTTCCCGGAAGCGGGGGGGCCGATGAACATATACCAGGGGAGGGCATACAGGGCGGTCCTCCCGGAGCGGCCCTTCCCCAGCTTCGACTGCTTCAGCGCGGCGACCGCCTTGTCGAATTGGCCTCCGAGCTCCTCGATCTCTTCCTTCCGGTCGGGCCGGCTGCTAACCGCCTGCTCCTGCGCCTGTTTTTGAAGCGACTTCTCCAGCTGCTTTGCCCCCTGCTCGGCGCGGTAGCGGTCGATCACGAGGAAGAGCGACCAGAAGAAGAGGATGGCGACAATCAAAAAAAGCCGCGTTTCGAGCTTCTCCAGCCAGAGGGACGGGCCGGCGAACCAGATGAGACAGATCAGCAGAAAAATCGCGACGGCCGCCGTGACCCGGGGGAATCGGGTCATCGCATTGACGAGGGCTTTGAGACCTTTCAACAAAAACTTCATCGTCCCCCCCCGATCAACTGCTGGATCTCATTTGCGATTCCGTTGGCGTCCCGGCTGATGAGAAGCGAAAGGGAAATATATAAAAGGAAGACGATCGCAAAACAGGAGACGGCGACCACCCAGGAGGGAATCCCCTGCTTCACCATCTCGATCAATTCGTCCGGGCGCTTGCCGTGCGGCGAAAGGAGCGGGATCTCTCCCGGCCTCGGCTGGATCTCCCGGGCGAGCCCGTCGATCAGATCTTTGAGCTTCTCCCGTCCGTGGAGCTTGTATTGCCCCTCAAACCCGAGGACCAGGCAGAGATAATAGACCTCTACGACATCACGATTCGAAGAGATTGATTTGCGAAGGCCGTCGAGCCGGTTGAAGAACTCCACCCCGGCGACGTTTTCCCGGAAGAATTCATACTGCAGCGGCCGGGCCGACCAAGCGTCGCGATGGGGAGAAGGGACGCCGAGAATCATCTCGTCGAGGAAAGCGGCGATGGCGAAGCGCGCCTGCTGGACCGCGTCGTCGGGAACCGCGAGGCGTTTCGCCTCCCGCTCCGCCGCGTTGAACATCTCCACCAGCCGCATCCGCAATGCGTCCGGGGTGCCATAGTCGCGTGCGGTTTTCAGATGGGCCCCCAAGATGAACAGGTCGGAGAAGAGATCGACCAGCCGCTTCCTTTCTCCTGCATTCGCGCTTGCCATTGAAGCCTACTCCTTTATTGCAAAAAGCTCGACGGTTAAGCCATTCAGATCTGAAGGAAGATAGAAGGCGACCGAATGTGAACGGCAGATCGAGTCCCAAAGGGGCCCTTGATTCTCAAGTCGAAAATAATGATGCCCGATTTTTGGAGAGAGACCTGAAGGCGGACGGGCGGTGTAGGTTAGCTTGAGCCCCGGCAATGCCGAGGTGACGATGGTATCGAGATCGAGCGGGGCGCCCGCCTTGATTCGCCGCGGGGTCCACTCCCGGATCTGATCTTCCGGAAGGTTACCGGTCACCCCGAGGTAGAATTGAGACGTCTCCAAAAGCCGCTCATCGCCGATACGGCCGACCAGCGTATTCTCCCGGCTCTTCTCCAGCGGGATGACGATATGCCGCGTCGGAGTGACCCCCTCCACCAGGCCTCTGATCCGCAGCTCCAGCTCCCGGAACGTTTTTGTGAGATCGTGGTGCTGATACGGAGGGAGATCGCGCGGATGCTGGTCGGGCGACGCCGTGGTCAACTCCCCCGCCATCGATGCGAGGGTCAGATAGAGCACTTCGGGATGGATCTTCCCGAGATGGCTGTAGTGGGACAAAACCGGAATCGACCGGTTGAGGGTTTGAAGAAGGGTCATGCGGACCGGATCGAACGACCCCGGATCGTCGCGCTGCCCGCCCAGGGCGCTCCGCTTGGCGGAGAGGAGCTCCAACAATCCGCGGATCAGCCGCATCAGGTATCCGGAGGCGGAGATCGCCAAACAAGGGGGGATATAGGTTTCCCGAAGGGCAAGGTTCCCCCCGGCGGTTCGGACCAGCTCGGCGATCTTGAGGGTAACCGCCCCCGACATCTCCTCCCCCGAGAAGAAGAGCCGAAGATTTTTCCGGGCGACGGCGATCTCCCGGATATTTCCGCCGGTGTTGAAATCGGCCACCTTAATATAGGAGGCGGTATAACGGGTCGATCGCGTGTCGCCCCCCTCCTCCAACCGGCAGTTGGCGGCATCGGGCTGCTCGGCCGGAATCCCGAGATAGACATCGAGGTGGTCGAGGGCCGGCGGGAAAAGATCCCCCATCGGCCGCGTCTCCGGGGAAGGATCGGTCTCCGGAATCTCGACCACGAGACCGTCGGGCATCACCCCGTGCAGGCCGAGCAGAGCGACCGTCCCGTTGGCCAGCGCCTCCGTGTCGATGTCGATCCGGGCGACCCCCCCGCCGAATCGGGTCATCGCGCCGAGGAGCTTGGAGAGATTCCGCTCCTGAAACCGGTCCCAATGCTGAAAGTGGTGGGGCGATAGAAACATCCCCTCGCTCCATACTACTTTTTGATCTTTATCCATGGAATTGATCCTTTATTCCCTTAATCGATATTGGCCGCCTTCACCGTCTGCGCTTCGACGCTGATCTCCACCGAACGGACCTTTTTCCCTTTTAGCGGAATGATCTCCCGCCAGCCGTTTCCCTCCGGCTTTCGGAAGAGGGCCATCAGCGCCAGATACTCCGCCCCCTCCTGCGGATCGACTTTGACCTCGACCTTCGTATCAGGGAGAAGGGTGATCTCCTGCCGGTCCAACAGATCCCCTTCGAGGATCTTCTGATCCTCTTTCCAGAGGGAGATAAAATCGGCCCCCTCGATTTTCTCTTTCCCCTTCAACTGGTAGACGCGGACGATCACCGGAAGGGGGTTGCCGCCGTCGTCGAGATTCAACGTTTTGGAACCGGCCACCGAAACGCTGATGACTTTCTTTCCGCAGGCCGGCAGCCCGAATGAAACTGCGCAAAGGAGCAAAATCAATGAAAACTTAAGTAGGCGTTTTCTTCTTTTTCTGAATGGAGAGATAGCCCTCCGCAAAATAGGGTCCCAAAATCTGTTCAAATGTCCGAACCTCCTCCTCTGATAACTCCCGATGTTTTTCCCGGAATCGATCCCACGCCGCCAATTTGGCCAGCGGGCCGATCCGGAGGGCGCCCCCCTCCCGCCGCTCTTTTCCCTCCAGGGTGTCCGGATCCAACTGCTTGAGGAGACCGCGCAGGCATTCCCGAAATCCGGCCATCATCCCGACCTGATGGAGCGCCAGATCGGTGAAGACATCTTCCAGATCGGCGATCACCTTCTCGGTCGACTCCGAAATATTCATGTCAAAAAGATAGGCTCCGATCTCCCGGCTCCCTTCGACCACTTTGATCGGGTTCGGTTTGCGCAGGAAGATCCGGGTCGACTCGACTTCGAACCCCGCCTCAAACTCCCGCCGCCCTTTCACCGCGTCTGCGAGCGAGTCGACCATCACGTTTAAGACCCGATCGAGACGGTCGACAAAAGCGGTCATCTCTTCCGGCGCGCCCAACGTTTCTGCATTTTCAAAATATTTTCCCGCCAGCTTCTTTAAGGCTTCATGCGCCGCCCGGCCGGCCGCAATCTCCCGCGTCTGTTCGGGGGCGAGCGTGTCGGCCGATTTCCGCTTCACCCGCTCCTGCTGATACTCCGGCTCCGGGAAGCGGGCCTCGATCAGATCGAGAAGCCGTCTCGCCCTCCCCTCGTCGAGGCTGAAAACCGCCTTCCGGAGAATCTCGGCGATCCGGGACCGCCGCGCTTCGGGATCTGCTTGATGATCGGCGTAGGCGCGGCTTAATTCCTCCAGGAGGGTTTCGGTCTCCTCCGCCGTTCCTGAAAAGTTCAGGGTGGCGTCCGAAACCTCGACCGCCTCCAGTTTGGTCTCCTCCCGAATGATCGGGAAAAACTGAAGGACGAAGTTGCCGATGGCGATCTGGTCTTCCGGGCTGAGCGGATATTCCTTTCCGGAGATCAACGGCTCCCCGTTCAGCCGCGTCCCGTTTTTGCTCCCGATATCGATCAACAGGAATTGATCCTCCTTCCGGCGGATCTCGGCATGTTTCCCCGAGACGATGCGCCGCGGATCTTCCAGCTGGACCTCGTTGGAATCCTGGCGGCCGATCCGGACCACCTCCTGCGCATATTCGCATTCGACCGCCTCATTTCCGGTCTTGTCCAAAATACTCTCGATGACTAATTTGAATGGCATTTACCCGTTCCGAACCTCGCTCAGTTCTTTCCGGATGAGGTCGCACGCCTCGAGAATCTCCCGGTTCCGCTCGCGGGAGCCGAAGAGCTCCAATTTGATTCGCCCCCCCAGCCGTTCCGCGTCGGCGGTCACCCGCTCCATCAAGCCGCCGAGCTGATCGAGCGGGACCTCTGCCCGATTCTGAATGAGGCGAAATCCGATCAAGAGCGCCTCGATCCACAGATCGTCCGGGATCGCATCACAGCCGTTCTCTCTCTCCTGCTGCCGATGGAAGATCGCTTTTTTCGAAAGGATCTCCCCTTCCTTCCGGAGGTAAAACCGGAGCCGGCGCGACAGGAATTGCTTCTCCTGGTTTTCCAACGAGAGGGAAATCGGGCCGAGCTGCCCCGCCGTTCTGTCGACCGCCTCGTAAACCCCCTCCATCTCCTGCCGATCGTTGACGAGAAGCGTCCGAAAGAGAATCATCCCCAGGCTGTAGAGATCGCACGGAATATGGAGGCTCTTGTAGATCATGACTTCCGACCGGGCGAAAACCTTCTGCCGCGCTTTTTCAAACCCCTCCCAAACCGCGGGGGAGACCGGCTCGGTGACCCCTTCGAGAAGAACCCCCCGTTCCGCGGAGCCCCGCTTGCTCGCCCAGATCCGAAGCGATTCCCCCTCCTCGGAGAGGTTCGGGGCGACAAGAAAGAGGTCCCCCAAAGAATAATCGGCCCCCTTCAGCTGGTCGGAAACCAGCTGGGCCTGAACGATCCCCCGGATCTCTCCCGGCGGGGAGTCCCGCATCCGCTCCGTCGATCGAACCAGGAGGGTCGCCGTCTCCTCCTGCTCAAGCCCCTGCCGCCTCACGAGGGGCGCCGAATAAAGAGGATGCGCATCCGGGGAAGGGCTGAAGAGCTGTGCGGGAAAGTCGGCCGGCATTCCCGGGGGGGTAAATCGATCGGCCAATTGGAGATTCGACGTATCGAGGGAAAAACCCCATCGGACCGGCAGGAACGGTTCGGTCGCCGCCGCCATCGTCAGTCGGAGATGGGCCGGCTGAAGATTCAAGAGGGGCCTCTGGTGCTCCTGGTGAATGCCTTGGATTCGGCGGCATAAACCGGTGAAAAGATTCCACTTCAGCCAGAAGAGCTCCAGGGAATAGCGTTGTCGATCCTCCGAGAAAAGAAATTGAGGGGAAGATGAAAAATAGGACGCGAAAGAACGAAGCGTCTGCTGCCGCGCCATCGAAAAACCGGAGCGGCTCCACCGATCCAATGCCTCTTCCCAAACGGCCCCTCCCAGAAGGTCGCTGAACTCGTCATACTGAAGAGACATTTGTCCCGGTAAACGCTCATCATCCATGAAAGCACCTGAGGTTTTCGGAGGTATATCTGCGGATAGGCGCTAATATTGAAGAAAAGCAAGAGGAATGTCAAGCGATTTTCCATGGTCCGCGGCGGGCTGTTTTCGATGGCATCATCCCTTAAAATGAGGAGGCCTGGAGAGATTGAATCCCGGGATTTCCCATCCCCATGGGCGGCGACGATCGGCGCGGAATCGAACCGGCCTCCTTCGGGATCTCATTGGCTTATCGGCAAAATTATGGTAATTTGGACGGTGCGGAGCGGTTCGAAGAACGGCTTGAATCAGAGGGAGGAATTCATCGATGGGTACCTGGAGACGGATCAGACGCGATCTCGCGCTTGCCGCGACCGGATTTCAGGAAGCGACCGTCGCGATCGCCGAGCGGGTCCATCATCGGGTCCAGCATGTCAAGATCTCATTGGAGATGTCCGACCTGGAGCGTCGGATCAGGGAACACCAATCGATCTTGGGAGAGAAGACGTACCGGAAGTTTGAGGCCGGAATGACCGATTTGGATCTTCTCTCCCAAGAGCCCGACCTCGCCGATCTCGGCCGCGAGATCAATGCCCTTCAAAACCGCCTGACCCTGATTGAAGAACAATCGACGGAAGAAGAACCGCTCCGCCTTTTTGAGCATGTCCTGGAAGATTCCGGTCTGGTCCTGCAACATGCGGTCATTCCGAATGGGTTTCCCTGGATTGGAAAAGCCATTCAGGAATGGAACCTCCCGGCGGAGATGCGGATTGTCTACGTTCGGAAAAAGAATGGGGTCGAGGTGGCGAACGGACGGACGGTCGTGGAGCCGCATGACCAGATCACCTACATCGGCCCGCGGAGAAAAATACATATTTACAAACTGTTCTGGTTCAACGGTTAAAGTTAAATCGGATGGTTTTCGCGGACCACTCGACAGGCCCGCATGTTTCGTTCAAAATCGTTCAGAAGGGACCCTCCCCGTATCTCTCCTCAAGTTTTTTGATGTGCGCATACAGCTTTGGTTTTTCCAGCTGCATCTTCTCGAACTGGATGCCGACTGCAAAGTGGTTTTGATCCGGAAGCGGCGCCACCCAAACCACCTTTCCCGAGACCGATTCGACGATTTTCTCTTCTTGAATGGTCAGGGTCAGCTCAACGAGGACGAGATCCCCCTTCTGATACCGTTCCTTACTGTATATCCCCAGGCCGTCGGTTGAGATGTCACGGATCAAAACATACTCTTTTGATTCCATCCCCTCGGGCGTGAGGCGGGCGATGGAGATCAGTGGAATCCTGGCACGTTTCCTTTTGCTTCTCATCATGAATCCTCTGATGAAAAGGTATCACACTTTATCCCCCCGTCAACAATTGACGATGACTACGGAAACCCTCTCACTTTTTTCGCAACAGTCGATGTGGATTCCATCACCTGCGCTTCGTACGACGACCGATCGAATTTGATTTTGATTGAATTCGAGTGTATTCTCCTTTCGAATCAAATGAGGCCGCCCCTTGCTGATGCCGCTCCTTAATACAACGCCTCAGACCCTCCTTCACCTCCCCGGCTTCCTGCCGAGCGCGATCCTGGCGGGGGTCATGTCTCTGATCCTGCTTCGCGCCCGCGGCTCGAAGTGGCGGCTCGCGATTCTCTCTCTTCCCGGCACCTTCTCGCACGAGCTGATCCATCTGATGGTCGGTTTCCTTCTCCTGGCGAGGCCGGCCGGCTTCTCTCTTCGGCCCAAACGCGCCGGGGAAGGCTGGGCCCTCGGCTCGGTCTCCTTTCGTAAAATAAACATGTTCAACGGCGCTTTTGTCGCCCTCGCCCCCCTGCTCCTCCTCCCCTTGGCTTGGCTCTGCTTGACCGGCGTGGCCGCCCCTTTTTGGGCGAATCATCAGTGGGGGGGATGGCTCGCGACCGGCTACTTTACCTCCACGCTCCTGCTCGCCGCGATCCCCTCCCCTCAGGACATCAAGGCGGGGCGCCCGTCGCTTCTCTTCTATGGAATTGTCGGGGGAACCGTCGGCGGGCTCTGGTGGTTGTGGGGCTCACCCTCTTGGCGAAATTGGTTTCATTGAGAGAGGGAATGGAGATGAGCGAAATTACGTTTCAAGAGATTCAGACCGCCGCGCGCCGGCTGGAAAGGAATGCGCACCGCACGCCGATCGCAACTTCAGATCAGCTGAATGACATCGTCGGCGCCGAGGTTTTTTGTAAATGCGAAAACTTGCAACGGGTCGGCGCGTTCAAGTTTCGGGGGGCATTCAATTTGATCGGCCAATTGAGCGAGGCGCAGCGCGAATCGGGGGTGGTGGCCTTCTCCTCCGGAAACCATGCCCAGGCGGTGGCGCTGGTCGCGAAGCGGCTCAAGATCCCCGCCGTCATCGTCATGCCGCGCGACTCCCCTGCCGTGAAGCTGGCGGCAACGCGCGGTTATGGCGCGGAAGTGATCCTCTATGATCGTCTCAAGGACAACCGGGAAGCGATCGCGAAACAATTGTCTGAGAAAAGGGGCCTGACGCTCGTGCCGCCGTTCGACCATCCGCACATTATCGCCGGCCAGGGAACCGTCGCGCTGGAATTCCTCGCCGACATTCCCGATCTCGATCTTCTTGTGGCGCCGATCGGGGGAGGCGGGTTGATCAGCGGATGCAGCATCGCGGCCCACGCGATGCGACCCGCTCTCCGGATCGTCGGCGTGGAACCGGAGACCGCCAATGATACTTACCTCTCGTTGGAGAAGGGTAAAATTGTCTCAACGCCCCTCTCCCGATCGATCGCCGACGGGCTCCTCTCCCCCGCGCCGGGCCGGCTCACTTTTCCAGTCATGCAACAACATTTGGAATCGGTCGCGTTGGTCACCGATGCGGAGATCGCCGAAGCGGTCCGCTTCATGCTGATTCGGATGAAGCTGCTCGTCGAGCCGAGCGGGGCGGCCGGGGTTGCCGCGTTGATGGCGGGCAAGGTTCCAGACCTGCGGGGCAAAAAGGTCGGCGTCGTCCTCTCAGGTGGGAATGTTGATCCGATCGTGTTGGCAAGGATGTTGGCTCCAAGCATGGGGGAATAGACCCATCCATCTTTGTTGAGGATGGCGGAACGGAACAATCCGCCATTTGCTTTCAAAACTCAGCAGCCATCGAGGGGGCCCTCTTGCACGCACCGACTGACCCAAGCCGCCACTTCGTCCAGCAGCTTGGCAACAGCCCGATTCGCGGCGGTCACCCCGCCGTAGGCGTCCTCGCTCGGCGCCTCTTCCAGGATCTCGAAGGTCTTCGTGCCGACGGAGCGCAACCGTTGCAGGTCGATCAGTTGGGCGCGCAGTGTCAGACGGACGCGGCTCGGACGCTGAAAAAACTCCTGGCCGAGGGTCAGGTTGTCGGAATCGACCCGATAATCTCCCCGAACCGCGCTCGGCATCCGGATCACCGTCTGCCAGGCGCCGATTCGCTCGAAAGCCTGGACCAGCAGCGGGGCCAACATCCGGGGAGGCGTATCGACCCATTCGCTGGTCGCATAATAATTGACCTCGTGGGGGCGCCGCAGATAGGCGATCCGCTCCGTGTCGAATCCCGCCTGCGCCTTGGGGAGATTCACCAGCAAGACGGCGGTCGATCCCTTCCCCGCTCCTCCTCGTCCTGAAGCCTCCCTTCCCTCCGGATTCAAAAAGTAAGTATGGACAACCTCTCTCTTTGTTTGTCCGGGGAAGGCGCAAGCGGTCGTGAGGATGATCATGAATAAGAAGAAGAGGAGGATCGATTGCACCCTCCTCCCGATTCGATGGAGGTTCACCTTATTCTCCCGGTCCACGCGGGCGCTGAGACTTGCCGAAGATCAAGGCGTTCGGCTCCCGCTCCAGTTGCGAGGCCAGCCGCTTCGAGGTGGCGGTCAGCTCTCTTAGCTCCGTGATCAGAAGACCGGCTTCCGTTAACGTCTCTCCGGTAAATTCCTCGATGCGGACCTGATTCTGATTCACCAGACGTTCCAGCATCGCGCTTGTCCGCGCCGCATTGCTCGACATCTCGCTGATGGAGCGGCTGCTTTCTTGAAGGTGATCGAGGACGATCGGAAGCTGGGCATCGACCCTCCCCGTCATCCGGTCCAACGTCCCGGCGATCTTGGCCGTCTCTGCCAGTAGCTGTTTAAATGCGGCGCGGTTCTCCTCATCGACCAGCGACTGAGTGCGGAGGGCAAGGTTGTCGAGATGGTCAACCAGTCTCGGGAGCGACGGATCGGTCAAGAGGCGGGAGAGGCCCTGTTCAAAACGCGCATAAAAAGAGGGGACGTTTTTGATCACCGGATAACGTTCTCCCGGTTTTGCGGTGAGGAGGGGCGACTCCCGGCGGCCGCCGGCCAGATTCACCACCGCCACCCCGGTCAAGCCTTGAAACTCAAGATAGGCCACCGTCTCCTCCGTCACCGGCGTCTCTTCAGAAACAGAGAGGGTCAGCCGGAGCCGTCCCGGATGCTCCGGATCGACGACCATCTCCTTCAGGTATCCGATATCGACCCCGAGATATTTCACCGAGGCGCCGACGCCCAACCCCGTGACCGACTCTCGAACATAAACGTCGTAATGATCGTAGACCCGCCTCGACTCCCGCCGGCCGAGCCAGATCAACAGAACGACGAGCGCCGCCCCGAGGAGAACGACGAAGAGACCGACCCGCGCGTAATTCACCTTTGTTTCCATGTGGACTCCTGGATCTCTCGGCCGCCTCGCGCTTGGAAAAAAGCGCGGACCAAAGGCTCCTTCGAGCGGGCGAGCTCCGCCATCGTCCCGACGGCGACGATCCTCCCCTCCCCCAACACCGCCACCCGATCGGCCAGCCGCCAGAGGGCGTCGAGGTCGTGTGTAACCATCACGACCGTCAGACCGAGCCGCGCCTTCAGGCGTTCGATCAGCTCATCCAATCCGCCGGCGCTGATCGGGTCCAACCCGGCGGTCGGCTCGTCGAGAAAGAGGAGCTCGGGATCGAGCGCGATCGCACGCGCCAGACCGGCCCGCCGGCGCATCCCGCTGCTGAGCTCGCTCGGGTATTTCACCGCGCTCTCCGAGGGAAGGCCGGTCAGCCCGATTTTGACCAGCGCGAGCTCTCGGATCAAATGCCTGCTGAGCGCGGTATGCTCCTTCAATGGGACGGCGGCATTTTCGGCCACCGTGAGGGCGCTGAATAGCCCCCCCTCCTGGAACAACACGCCGGAGCGCCGTCGAAACCGAAGCAGGTCGGCGGGCCCCATCGCGCGGGTCTCTTCTCCAAAGATCCGGATCGATCCGGCGTCGGGCTCCCGCAGCAGAATCATCTCCCGGAGCAGCGTCGTCTTTCCGCTGCCGCTCCCGCCGATGATGGCGAACAGCTCCCCCCGATAAACCGACAAGCTGATGTTTTCATGAACCACGGCGTCGCCGAAGCGGGTCGAGACGTGGTCGACCTCCACCACCGGTTCTCTTGCGCGCGATCGTAGGGAGCTCGCCGCCATGTTTACAGCTTCCACCAGCTGAGGAGGATCGAGAAGAGGGCGTCGAAAACAATCACCAGGAAAATCGCCTGGACCACGCTGGTCGTGGTGTTCCGGCCGACGCTCTCGACGCTTCCCCGAACCTGGAAGCCCTGGTAACATCCGACCAGCGCGATGATGATTGCGAAGACCGGCGCTTTGCCGATTCCGATCAGGTAATGCCGCAGTGCGATCGCCTCCCGAAAGCGGGAGATAAATTCGTCGAAGCGGATCCCAAGCTGACCGTAGGAGACCAACATCCCCCCGAAGACGCCGATCAGATCGCCGAAGACGGTCAGCAGCGGGAGGGCGATCACCAGCGCCGCGATCCGGGGGATCACCAGCAATTCCATCGGCGAAAGGCCGATCGTCCGCATCGCGTCGAGCTCTTCGGTCACCTTCATCGTCCCGATCTCGGCGGTATAGGCCGCCCCCGATCGCCCCGCGATGACGATGGCGGTGATCAGCGGCGCCACTTCCCGGAGCAGGGAGATCCCGACCAGATCGACCACATAGATGTTGGCCCCCAGAGCCCGGAGCTGTTCCGCCCCTTGATAGGCGATCACCGTTCCGACCAAAAAGAGAAGCAGACCGATAATCGGAAGCGCATTGAAGCCGTCCAGCTCCACCCGTTTTAACAAGGCGCGGCCCCGAAGCGTCCGCGGGTGCGCGACGGTGAAGAAGAACCGCATCACGCTCTCCCCGAGGAAAGCGAGGGCGTCCCGCAGTTCGGTCCCCTCCCGCCACACAAGGCGGCCGATCCGCTCCAGCCCGCTCATCCGTGGAGCGGAGGCGGGGAGTTGAATCGCCGACCCACTCCGCGCGACCATTTGCATCAATTCGGCCTGCGCGGGGGAGAGCCGCCGCAGCGCCACCCTCCGGCCTTTCTGTTGAAGGGCGTCGAGGGTCCGCTGCAGCAGCCAAGCCCCGCCGGTATCGATCGCCCGAATCCCCCCCAGATCCCAGATCAGCTCCGGTGACGTGGGCCAAGCGAAATCGGCGAGCCGCCGCTCCAGAGCGGACAGTTGCGGCAGCGTCCAGTCGCCGTCGAAATAAACGACCTGATCTTCGCCGAGAGAAATGCCTTCCTGGGGTGCTTTCGCGATCATCTGCCCTTCATATTCATGCCGGGTCTCAACCCCGTCGCCGTTGCGGGGAAGAGACGCCGGATCGAATGACTGTTTCGCGCGCCGGCGCCCGCGCAAACGGTTTTCTTCTCCTCCATTGACCTTTTCTCCTTCGCGTCCCACCCCTTAAAACCGGAGCGACAATCCTGCAAACGGGCCGATCAGCCGGAGCTTCACCTGCGTCGTGTCATTGGTGTTATGCGCGTTGAAATCCTCGTACCGGTATCCCCCGACAATGCTGAAATTTTTGAACGGGATGAGCTTGATGCCGGCCTCCCCGCTGATAAAATAGCCATAGGGGGTGTTCGGAATCCCGGAGCCTCTGAAGAACAAATTGGTCCCTTTAAACGGATTGATATCGAGCGCAAATCCGAGCGACGCCAACGGGACGGTCAGGTTCTCCTCCGCGCGTTGAGAAACGTTGTTCAGCTCCCCCTCGATCGAAAAATCGGCGACGACGGCCCGGATATCGAACAGCGTGCCGAACCGAATCAAGCCGTCGGAGGCGTCGATGAACTGCCAAACCCAGCCGATCCGGTAGAGTTGGAAATCGAGCGCCGAAGCGACGCGCGCTCCGATATCGAACGCCCGGTCCCGGATCGTAACGGTTCTCTCCAGGGTCTCTTCTCCCTCCCACTCGGCCCAGGTCGCATCGAAGAACAAACTGCTCTTCGGTCCGGTATACCAGGTGAGTCTTCCCTCGGGAAAATTCTCTTCGCGTAAGTCGAGATCTCGTTCCAGGTTGATATCGGTTCCGCGGACCTCGTTATCGAACCTTGTGCTTGCTTTCAGATCGGTAAACCAATAACGCCCTTCCAACTCCAAAACGACATCCTCCTCCCCGGCGTGGGCATCAAAGACAATCGCCAGAACGATCAGGGTGGAGAAGAATAAAACTTTCATCGGACCCCTCCTTCCATTTCGGCAGCGCGCGTCCGGTTAAGGCGCGCCGACCTCTCTTGAGGAAGCACGCTGCGTCTCCTCCCTCGTCCACCCCCCGCCGAGGGCGAGATAGAGGTTCACACGCTGCACCAAGCGCTCCCCCTGCACGCTGAGAATCGTGCTCCGCGCCGAGAAGAGCCGAAGCCGCTGCTGAAGAACCGAAAGAAGGTCGGTTCTGCCGACGTCGTATTGGGTCTCGGCGATCTCCACGACCCGTTCGTAGTCTTTCACCACCTGCGCCAACACCTCCTCGCGCCGGCGCAGCACCTGCTCGGCGTTCAGCGCATTCTCCACCTCCTCAAAGGCCCGGAGGACCATCGCGGCATATTGCATCACCGCTTCTTTTTGCTCTGCGTTTCGGATCTGAACCTGCGCCCGAAGCTCCCCTCCCCGGAAGATCGGGGCGAGGAGGCTCCCCCCAATCCCCCCCGTCGGGTTGCTGAAGTCGGACCGCTTGCTGAAGACGTCGCTGCTGATCAGCCCGAAGGAGGCGGTCAGGCTGAACTGGGGAAGCCTCGCCGCCTTCGCCTGTTGCACCTGAAAAAAAGCCGAGGAGACCCGGCGCTCCGCCGCGAAGAGGTCGGGCCGGCGTTCGAGCAGCTCCGAAGGGAGCCCCGCTGGGACCGGCGCCGTGATCCGGGCCAGCGCTTCGGCCAGCTCGATTTCCCCGGAGGGATATCGTCCGACCAAGACCTCCAAGGCCCGCCGGGACTGGGCATTCGCCTGCTCCAGCTTCAGCAAGCTGTCGCGGAGGCTCCCCGTTTCGGCCCGGGCGAGCACCACGTCCTGGTCTCCGGCCGCTCCCACCTCCCGCTTCTCCTTCGTCAGCGACAGGAGACGCTCGCTCGATTCGAGCATCTCCCGGGCGGTGCGCTCCTGCAATACCCCTTCCACCGCGAGGAACCAGCTTCGCGCGACCAAGGCGGCGATCGACTGGCGCGCAGAGGTATAATCGGCCTCTTCCGAGGCGAACTGTTCCTCCGCCGCGGCCCGTCCGGCGCGCACCCGTCCCCAGACGTCGATCTCCCATGAAGCGAACGCTGAGATGAAATTGATCCCGATCCCCTCGCCCAATCCGCGACTCCCTTTGCCGATCACCGAGACCGCCGGATAGAGCTGGCCCCCTGCGGCTTTCACAAACCCCGCCGCCTGTTCCACGCGTGCCGCCCCGATCCGTAGATCGGCGTTGTAGGTCAGCGCCTCCTCGACCAGACGATTCAGCAGATCGTCACCGAATGTCGCGACCCAATCGGCCGGAACGGCCCCTTCGGTCCCGCTTCCGGCTGTCCAGTGCACGGGGATGGCTGCATGAGGGAGCCCTTTCCTTTTGAGTTCTTCCTGTCCAGGCGGACGCTTCAGGCTGCAACCGGGAATCAGCGCGATCAGGAGCGCTGTTGCGACGAGCGCCGTCCATCCCGCGCGGCGAAATCTCTTCATGGCATCCATTTCTCTTCCTTTTCTCTTCCTTTAATGAAGCTTCACGATGAACCAATCGAGTTTGGCGCTCACCCGGAGCAATACTTTACGGAGCAGATGAATCGGCGCCAGCTGCTCGGTGTAGATCGCGGCGGCGCCGCGCGCGCCGGGCGCAAGGAACAGATCCCTGTCTTTGCCGTCGAGCATCAACTTCACGGCAAATCGCTGCGCCGGCGCTTCTCCCACCTGCGGCAGGGTGCCGCCGATCGGCAATTGGCCCTGCCCCGTCGCCCAAACGATGGCGTCGACCCGGCCCTTGATCACCCGTCCCGGATAGGTTTTCAGGATGATCTCGGCTTCGTCGCCCGGCTTGACCTTGCGCAGCTCGTTCTGTGAAAAGAGGGCGATGACCCACTGTTCATCTTCGACAAAACTCATCGCCGCCGTGACCGGGAACGGCACCACAAACGAACCTTCCCGAAGCTGCAGGTTGATCACCTTGCCGCTCCCGGGGGAGAGGACGGTTGTTTCGGAGAGATTCCAACGGGCCAGATCAAGCTGCGCGCGCAGCTGCCGGACATCGCTCCGGTCGCGATCGACATCGAGCTGGCTCCCGGCCCCGGTCTTCACCAGCGCGGCGGATTGTTTGAGACGGGTCTCGGCAAGCCTGAGCTGGGCTTCGATCCGCTTGACCTCAAGCTCAAAAGGGGTCGGATCGACCCGGAAGAGCACGTCTCCCTTTTTGACCGACTTGTTCGGCTCGACCGGCACGTCGATCACCCGCCCCCGCACCTGCGGAAGGATCTGCACGACATAGTTGATCACCCGCACATCGTGCGACGAAGGGGCCACGACGTTCAGAAGCAAGATCGTCACCCCCAGAAGGATGAAAGGGAGGGTGATGACGATCGCCTGGGAGACGAAGTTCCACGGCAGCCATTTGAGCTTGAAGAAAATAAGCCAGACAAAAAAGGCATAGATCAGCAGCAGCAAAATTTCCATATGTTACCTCATCTTTTCAAGCGGCCTTCCGTTCGGCCTCGCCGGCTTCCGATCCCTCTTCCGGTTCAGCCACATCGGTCCCATAGGCCATTTTGTACATCACCGGCTTGGTAAAGGCCCAGAGCCAGGCGAGCGGCCAGAGCAACCCTCCGAAGACAAGCGACAGGAAGCAGAGGGTCTTGATTGCCTGAAGCTGGGGATGTCTGCGCCGCTCGGCGATTTTCTCCGGAAGAATGTGGAGTATCAGAAAAAGCCCGATCAGCACAATCGGCGCCACGATCAGCACCACCCAGGTGAGAATGTCGGCCAGGGTGTCTTCAAAAGCGTGCCCTTCGGCCTCCGCCGCGAAGATTCGAACCGACGACATCAGAACGACGGCAAAGACCGAGACGGCGAGGCCAAATCGTACGAGAGGTTGCACAATGGGGGGAGCGTCCCGCCGCCGGCGGCCGCTTCCCCCTTCCTTTTTCTTCATTTCAGATCCGTTTTTCTTGTTCATGACGCCCTCCGAAGCCCGCTTTGTTCCCGTCCCTTACGGGACGGCCCCGCGCGGGTGATGAAATATTCTTCAATCTCCTCCAGCGTCTTCCCTTTGGTCTCCGGCACCAGCCGGTCGACGAAAAGCCAGGTGATCACCCCCATGAGCCCATAGAACCAGAAGATCCCCGCTTTGCCCAGAAGGCTGGCCAATGTCAGAAAGGTGTAGGCCACCACGAAGTTCGCCCCCCAATTCGCCACCGTGGCGACGCTCATTCCCGGCGCGCGCAACTTGAGGGGATAAATCTCGGCGATCAGGAGCCAGAAAATCGGCCCCAGGCCGATGGCGAAAAAGGCGATGTAGACCATCAGGGTGACCGCAGTGATCAGGCCCAATCCCCCTCCTCCCGCCTCGGCCTCGTCGCCCCGCAGTGCAAATCCCAGCCCGAGCACCATCAGCGCCACGGTCATCCCGGCCACACTCCACAACAAGAGCGGCCGGCGGCCGACACGGTCGATCAGCCAGAGGGAAACCCCCGTGAAGAGGACATTCACCACGCCGATGCCGCTCGTCGCGGCGATCGCGGCGGTATCCGACTGTAAGCCGGCCCCTTTGAAGATCGCCGGAGCATAGTAGATGACGGTGTTGACCCCGGTCACCTGCTGGAGAATCGCCAGCCCCACACCGATGATCAACGCCAAACGGACCGGCGGGGCAAGCAGATCCGAGACCTTCCCGCCGCTCTCCGAACGGATCGCCTCATCGATCTCGGCGAGTTCCTCCGTCACCTCCGGCGTTCCCCGGATCTTCCGCAATACCTTTTCCGCCGCCTCCCGGAGCCCGACGGAGAAAAGCCATCGGGGACTGTCGGGAAGGGCATACATCCCAAAGAGGAGAATGAGGCCGGGAACCGCGCCGACCGCGAACATCGCGCGCCAGTTTTGGGTGGAAGCATAATAATAATTAACGCCGTATGAGACGAGAATGCCGACCGTCACCGCAAACTGATTCAGCGAGACCATGCTTCCCCGAATGTGCGCCGGGGCCAATTCGGAAATGTAAAGCGGCACCATGAACGAGGCGACCCCGATCGCCGCGCCGATCAACACCCGGCCGATCAGAAAGGAGGTCATGCCGTCGGCGATTGAAACGATCAGGGTCCCCGCCAGAAAGAGAACGGTGGCATAGATGATCGAGAGACGGCGCCCCAGCCGATCCCCCAAGAGCCCTCCCGCGAGCGCCCCCAGTACCGCGCCGATGAGGACCGAGCTGGTCGCGAGCTCCGCCTGCTTGTGCGTGAGGTTCCACTGCTTCACGATAAAGAGGATCGCGCCCGAGATGACCCCCGTATCGAAACCGAAGAGAATCCCGCCGATCGCGGCGATGGCGGCGGCGACCAGGACATAGGCCGTCATCTTCGTTTTTTTCCCCGGTTGGCTCACATTTTCCTTTTCCATTTGATCCTCCTTCTCTCTATCCGCATTGTCCACGCGATCGCTTCATCGGGAAGATCTCTCCGCGCTAGCCGAATAGAAAATAAATGTTCGCTTCGATTTTCAAATCATAAACCTGATATTGCTGCACGAGGGGGAAAGCAACCTCCAGGGTCCCGAAGGTCGATTCGCTCCAGTTTCTTCCGACTAGGAAATCGAACGGGACAAACCATTTCCCTGTGTCGCCCGGCCTTTCATCCGCGAAGTTATATTTGATGTCGCTGCTCGGATAGAGGTTCAGGAACCATCCTTCTTCCAATGTGAGATTGAGAATCGGGGCCAACTGGAGCTCTCGGATCCGGTTGCGATCGTCCGCCCCGGCCACATCGGCATCGTAACGGACCAGCGGGGCGAACCAGCTCCCTTTCCGCAGACCGGGGAGCCTCCATCGCGCCGCGGCGCTCGGCACGATCCGATACTTCCCCCCTCCCATCTGATCCTGACTCGCCGTCGGGAAGATAAACTGGCTCCCGGCCATCCAGGCGAACGCGTCGCTCGGTCTGTTGATGATGATCACTTGGGTCAGAACGTCGCCGAATCCGAATTCGGCGCCGCCGTTCGGATTGTCGCGACTCGCCTGATCGGTGACGATCAAGGGAAGTTCGAGCCGCGTCGACCAACCCCACGTTGCACTTTCCTTGAAAAGCAGATCCCCCCTGAACGTCCCGTTGTGTAAAGTGTCCTCCTCCGAGGGGGGGAGATTCTGATACTGATATTTCAGGCTGAGCCGGGTGAGCGGGTTGGTCGGGTCGAGTCCGTTGTCGCTTTCATCCGCGGCCCCTCCGGAAGGGGCCGCGATGACCATGATCAGACAGACCAAAGCGAGAATCACGCCGTATTTCATTTCACGCTCCTGTTAAGCGGCCGCCCGGCGCGCCGTGACTCCGGTGACCCCGATCTTTTTTCCCGCTTCGAGATAACTCTTCGCATCGATCGAGTGGAATATTTGAATCAATGGGGCCACCAGTCCCGTCCAGCCGGTCTGGTGGCTGGCGCCGAGACCGGCGCCGTTGTCGCCGTGGAAATATTCATAAAACAAAAGATTGTTCCGCCAATGCGGGTCGGTCTGAAACTTCTCCGTCGCCCCGTAGACCGGCCGGCGGCCCCGCGCATCGGGCAAGAAAAGGCGGGTGAGGCGGGCCGTGATCTCCCGGGCGACTTCGAAAAGGTTCATCCGTATACCCGAGCCGGTCGGGCACTCCACTTTGAAGTCGTCTCCGTAATAGAGATAAAACTGGAGCAAGGCCCGGATGATCAGGGCGTTGACCGGAAACCAGACCGGGCCGCGCCAATTGGAGTTTCCGCCGAACATCCCGGAATCCGATTCGGCCGGTCGATAATCGACCCGGTAGGCCCGACCGTCGACATAAAAAGTGTAGGGATGCGCTTCATGGAAACGGGAAAGGGAGCGCAAGCCGTACGGACTTAAAAATTCATTCTCGTCGAGCATGCGGGACAAAATGTGGACCAGCCGGTGCGGATTCACCAGCGCCAGAATCCCCCGGTCGCCGACGCCGAGGTGCCCCGGTCCGGTCGGATGGATCGCCGAGGTCTGACGCATCTGGTTCATGCGACGATACGCATGCTCTAAAAGATGGGGGAGATGTTCGCGTTGATACGGCTCCACCACGGTGGTGGCGCAGAGCGGAAGAAGGCCGACCATCGATCGGACACGGAGCGGCACGGCGCGGCCGTCCGGCAGCCGGAGGACATCATAATAGAAACCGTCTTCTTCATCCCAAAGTCCCGTCGCCCCGCCCCCCATCCGGTTCATCGCCGACGCGATCAACATGAAGTGATCGACATACTTGGGAGCAAGATCGTCGTAGACCGGGTCCTCGGCGGCGAGTTCCGCCGCCATCTCCAGCATGTTCTGGCAGTACATCGCCATCCAAGCGGTGCCGTCGGCCTGTTCCAGATGTCCGCCGGTGGGGAGGGACGCGCTCCGGTCGAAGACGCCGATGTTGTCGAGGCCGAGGAACCCTCCTTCGAAGAGATTCCGCCCCTCTCGGTCTTTCCGGTTCACCCACCAGGTGAAGTTGGCGATCAGCTTGTTGAAGGTCCGTTTCAGAAAGGCGATATCCCCCTTCCCGCGCAACCTCTTTTGGGTTTGATAGACGAAGAGACTCGCCCAGGCATGGACCGGCGGGTTCACGTCGCTGAAGTTCCACTCGTAGGCCGGGATCTGGCCGCTCGGATGGAGATAATATTCGCGCAGCATCAGATCGAGCTGCTCCTGGGCAAAATCGACATCGACGGCGGAGAGCGCCACGGCGTGGAAGGCGAGGTCCCAGGCGGCATACCAGGGATATTCCCATTTGTCGGGCATGGAGATCACATCGTCGTTGATCATGTGGAACCAATCCTGGTTCCGAATCGGTCGCCGCATCGCATGCCTCGGCCCGGCGTCATGCTGATCGAGCCATTGACTCAGATCATATTTATAATACTGTTTCGTCCAGAGCATCCCGGAGAGTGCTTGGCGCATCACCCGCGCCTCCTCCTCTTGAACCGACGCGGGGGTGATGGCGCGGTAAAATTCATCCGCCTCCCGCCGCCGGGTCTCCACGATCTCTTCGAAGGGAATCCCGAAGAGGTGGTTGCTGACATCGGCCGGGGCGACGTTCATCAGGCGGAGCTGAACCGACGCCTCTTGGCCGGGACCGATCTCCATCTGATAATGGGCCGAGGCCTTCGTCCCCTTCTTCGTCGGGTTGACCGCGTCTCCTTGCCCGTTCACGACGTGATCATTGATTCCGTCTTTGACATGAGAAGAAGTGTTTTGCTTGCCGAAGAGCCGCTGTTTGTTCGTTTCGTTTTCGGTAAAGAGAAGCGGAGGTGATCCGGCGCAATAAAGGTAGCGCAGGCCGAGATCGGGATGGAACGCCTCGATCGTGCTTACCCCCCATCCCTCGCCGGGTTTGACCTGCTGAAGTTGCGGTTTCGGGACGCTCTCCCCCCACGCCCAGGTGTTGCGGAACCAGAGGGTCGGCAGCAGATGGAGCGATGCCGGCTCGGGACCGCGGTTGTGGGCGGTGATTTTGATCAGGATCTCGTCGGGCGAAGCCTTGGCATACTCGACGAAAATATCGAAGTAGCGGTCATCCTTGAAAATCCCCGTATCGAGCAGCTCGTATTCGAAGTCGCCGCGGTTTCTCCCCCGGTTCGTATGAACGAGATCAGCGTAAGGAAAGGCCGCCTGCGGGTACTTATAGAGATATTTCATATAAGAATGAGTCGGGGTGTTATCAAGATAGAAATAATATTCCTTCACATCCTCGCCGTGGTTCCCCTCGGCATTGGTCAAACCGAAGAGCCTCTCTTTGAGGATCGCGTCCCGTCCGTTCCAAAAGGCGAGGGCGAAGCAGAGCTGTTGTTTGTCGTCGGAGATTCCGGCAATCCCATCCTCGCCCCATTGGTAGGCGCGGGAGCGGGCCTGCTCGTGGGAGAAATCACTCCAGGCGTCGCCCGATTCGCTGTAATCTTCCCGCACCGTCCCCCACTGCCGCTCGCTCAGGTAGGGTCCCCATTTTCTCCACGGCTGCCGCCGGGCGGAGGCTTCCGCCACTCTTTTCTGCTCTTCTGTTTGATTGTTTTTCATTTTTAAGACTCCTCTCATTTTGAAGGAATTCCCGCCGATAGAAGTGTTCGGCTCGATTCATCGGTTCGCACCTGCGCGAAGGAAAAAATGTGGTCACCCCAGGCCGGCATGTCGAGATAGAGACCTCTGCTCAGAAGATCGTCGCCGTTTCGGTCGTACACGGCCGGCCCCATCCGGTCCTGCAACCGCCAGTCACGGCCCGCCAGTTCCGGAAAGGGAAGCCGCACGTAGCATTGGCCCCGTGTTGGGCCGAAGTTCACCGCCGCCAGCCGCAGCGCGCCGTTCGGCCCCGACCATCCATAGGCAATAAAGTGGTCGAAGGTTCCGTTTCCCTCCCAGGCGGCGACCGCCTCCAAGAGCCGCCACTCCCCCTGCCGAAACGGATCTTCCCTTAGGCAGGCGAGCAAGCGACTGTAGAATTGGGAGATCTCTCCATCGATCGGCTCCTCCGGCCCCCGGTGGAGGTGGACCGGGATTCTCCGCTGATGGCCTTCCGGCTCTCCCTGGTGGAAGAAACGCAGACCGGGTGAAAAGAAGGTGATGACCGCAGCGGCGCGGTGCATTTCGGGGGGGAAAACGGCCGCGGCGCGCGGCTCGTCATGGTTCTCCAAAAACCGCGCCAGCCGGTCTTGAAAATCGAGACCGGCCCGGAGATGCTCCCGCACCGGCCGGGCCTCTCCCTCCCTCAATCGATCGTAGAGCCGTTTGTCGTAACAGTAATCGAAGCCTTGTTGCTGCAAGGTCCACTCCAGATCCCAATAGACTTCGGCCATAAAGAGAAATTCGGGTGATCGCTCTCGAACCGCGCGAATTGCCATCGGCCAGAAGGGGGCCGCCTTGATTCCCCAGGTCCGCTCGAACACCTCCGGGAGCAGAAGCATCGCCATGTCGCAGCGGACGCCGTCGCAGCGCTCCGCGATTTTCAGCAACTCCCCCGTCATCGCCTCCTGCAACGGGGGATGGCCGTAATTGAGCTGGAACGTGTCGGGCCATCCCGGAAAGTAGGGATCGCGGCCGTAGGCGATAATGCGATCGGCGCGATCGGCGCGATCCCCCGATCCGCCCACACGGGTGTAGTTTCCCGGCTCCCGGGCCAGATCGGCTTCATTTCCCGATACGTAAAAGTCGGGGTGTTGCTGCACCCAGGGATGGTCGCGCGCCGTATGGTTCGGGACGAAATCGAGCAGGAGCTTGAGCCCTCTTGTCTTCAGCCGCTTGCGCAAGCGGGCCAGCGCCGGCTCTCCGCCGAACGTCGAATGGACCGAATAACCGACGATAGAAAAAAAGGAGCCGGTGATATCCTCCTCCGAGAAATCCGGCAGGAGCGCCTGAAATTCCCGGCGCCATTCGGGGACCGATCGGGAAACCTCCCGGCCCTTGGCCCCTGTCTGCCAGACGCCGAGAAACCAGACCCAGTCGAAGCCCCTCGCCGCCAGCGCATCCAGGTCCGAGTCGGGGATGTCGTCGAGCGTCGCCGGACACGGGCGATTTTTTGAGAGCTTCGCCAAGTAAACCGGCGTGTTGATCTGATAAAGGGACGGATAACGTAATCGTTGATTCATCAAATTTCACCTTTGTGAGAGAGTTGCATCTCGCTCAGTATCGGAACGAGAGGCCGGTGACCGGCCCTTCGAAATCGAGATCGATCATCATGCGGCGCCGGACTCCAAACGATCGGCGCCCGACATCTGCGGCGGCCGGGCCGGGGCCGAATACCATCGCTCCTTGGGAACCACTTTGGGGCTCTCCGAATCGCTCTCATACGCCGGCGTCATGATCTGAACCCCATATTCGTTGAACTGGTCGAGGATGTTTCGGTGCAGTTCAGAATAGAGGCGATCCATCTCCAGAGGGTTGTCGCAGTAGACGTTGATCTCGTAGGTGACGCAGAAGTCCCCTAGCGTTTTTATCAGGACAAAGGGGAACGGTTCCTTGCGCAAGCCGGGCGTCCGGCCCGCGGCGCGCAGGAGGATCGCTTCGACCTGCCGCCAAGGGGTCTCATAGCCGATGCCGACGGTGGTATGCAGAATCACCCCTCGTGAGCGGGCATGGGTGCTGTAATTGAGGATATCGGTGTTCACCATCACCGAATTCGGAACGACGACCTCCTCGTTCTTGACCGTTCGCAGGTGGGTCACGATCAGGGGGGTCTCGGTCACCTCGCCGGTGAAGTCGTTGACCTGGATGAAATCTCCGACTTTATAAGCCCGGCGGTAGATCATTGTATAGCCGGCGATCAGGCTTGAAATAAGGGAGGTCGACCCGAGCGAAACAAGGAAGCCGAGAAAGATCGACAACCCCTTAAATGCCGTCGAGTCCGAACCGGGAATATAGGGATAGGCCACCATGATTGCGAAAATGACGATCAGGAGGCGAATAATCTTGAACGTCGGTAATGCCCAATCGCGGTCGAACGAGGCCAGGGTAATCGTCCCCTGATCGATGCCGGCGAAAAAAAACCGGATGAGTTTCAGGGCAAAGCGCACCAATAGGATCAGGATTGCGATAAATGCCAAACCCGGGAGGGCATTGAAGAGTCCCTCGGCCATGACCCGAAGCGGGTTTAAGAGGATCTCGAGGAGCCGCCGGGAGAACGGCCGGGTCCATGGGTAGAGACCAAGGACAAAATTGAGGTAGAGGAAGGCGGCCACCGCCGCCAGGAAAAACCGAAGCCCTTTGAGAAGCGCCCGAATCGCGCTCCAGACTTGTCCCGCCTGAATGACCGCATGAGTGTGCGCTTCCAACGTTTTTACCCGCAGCTGGAGCCGCCGCTCAACAATCAGATCGAGTTTCCTGAACGCCCATCGGAGCCCGACCAGCAGCAGCACAAAGCCGAGCGTCGCGCCGAGCGCGTAAGCGGTGTGGAGCACCAGCAGACGCGGGCTCCGGTCTTCTCGATAGGCGGCGATCGCCTTCACGATCCGAGCGCGTATCACCTCCGCATGAGTCCGACGCGGCACCCCCTCGACATCGGCATCGGCATCGAATACCCTCATCACCGGCCGATCGCCCGCCACGATCTCGGCGCTCTCCTCCCCTTCGACGACGCGGAGCGACGCGGGGGGGAGCGTCGGGTCGGCCGCAATCGCCCGAATTCGCTTCGCGATTTCTCGCGCCCGCTCCTTGGCCGGATAAGCGGTGACCCCCCGGACCTCGAAAAGGAGCTCGCCGTCCAGCATGACCGGCGCCCGCTCCATCGTCGCGGTTGCATCGCTCTCGGACGGCGCCGGCGCGGAGCGATTCTCCTCCGCCCAGGAGGGATGCGCGCGGCCCGAGAGAACGAGCAGCAGAAGCGCCGTCCAAACAAAACGGAACCTCATCCGATTCACCTGTCGATATTTGTGTTGAGTCACGCGTAAGCCCTTTCGCCCATGGACCGGATCATCTGTTCATCGTTGCTCGCGCACCTTCTTCTACCCCCGAAGGAGAGAGGAAGAAGAGACGAAAGGTCCCCCCCGGCGCGTCGAGGAGATCAAAAAACAGTCGCATCTCCCCGACGACCGGCATTTTGTTTAAGACGGGCTGGTCACTTTGATCGCCAATGCTTCGGTGTAGCGGACATCCACCTGATCGCCAACTTTGATCTTTTCAAGATTAATTTTTGGATCGACGGATAAGGTTCGCGAGTTCCCCTCGGGACCTTTCAATGTCACGGTATGCCCCGCCGGATCGATCGCTTCGACCTTCGCCGTTAGATCAATCGTCCTCACCATCTTACCGGATGGCTTTTCGCCTTTGGGCGCCACCTCGACCATCGCCTTCTCAGTCGGCGGCTTCGGTGCCCCGGTCGGCCTGATGTCGACGGCAACGGCCCGCAGGAAGTCCATTGTCACCTTGTCTCCGATCTTGATCTGGTCAAAGTTTTTCGCCTCGGGCGGCACATTGATCGTCTGGGTCTGGCCGTCGGGGGTTTGAAGGGTTACCAGACGGGCCGCCTTGTCGATCTCTTTGACCTCCGCCGTCACCGTGGTTTTCTCGGCCATCACCACGTCTCTTTTGCCGGCGCCCATATCCTCCTCTCCCGGTTCTTCGGAGGCGAGGGAGATTCCGCCGAACAGAAGGGTCAACCCGAGCAGAACCATCGAAAATATCGATATTCTATTGATCGTTTTCATTCTTCTTTCCTCCTTGATAAAGGGCGGGACGCTGATTGTGTAACGCCCCGCGTGATTGAACACGCACGCGCGTCGCATTCCCCGCCCCCTGGGGGCGAGGGTTAGATGCGCGAATACAAATAGATTTTCTCCTTTCGGGTCGAAGATGGCTTCGCGATGTGAGCAGAAGTACTTCGTACCCGATTTATAACTGCACATTCCCCGCTGCTTGCGGCGGGGAGCTTCAATTTTTTTATGTTCGGTGCTCGCTTCATCCGTATCGCCGGATGGCTTCTCCCTCCCTTTCCCGCGCGCCGGCCAGCCGGCCCCGCTTCCGCCAATTCATATAAGGAAAGACGACAAGCGTGCCGATGATCAGGTAGAGGAGGATCGCGGCCGGGGCCAGGGTCTCATTCGGGAAGTTCACGCGGGCAACGGCGAGTGCGACCGCCGGATGGCGCAACGCCGCGGCGAGCGCCAAGCCGCTCCGGTCGTCCGGATCGGGGCCGCCGAGGAGATGTCCCGTTGCAAGCCCCGCGGCGACGAATACCGCGAGGGAGAGCAGCGTTCCGTTGCCGATCAGCAAGATCATCCCTCCCCCCGATTCGATCAGGATCGGAATGAGCCCGATGAGAACCAGGACGGCGCCCAGCACAAAAACCGGCTTTTCGCTCCGGTCAGCTCCTTCGGGGGCCCACAGCCGCACCGCCATCCCGGCGCCGAGCGGCGCGAGAACGGTGAGGATGACGATGCTTGCAACAGCGGAGGGGGCGACCCGGGTATCGATGCCGATCGCGCGCCCCCAAACGGAGCCTGAAAGGGGGACGAGCGCCACAGAGAGAAGCGATACCGCCGTGAACAGCCCGTATACCGACGATCCGCGGGCGCCGAGCGTTATCAGCTTCCGCGGGAGAAGGGGGAAAACCGGCGACACCGACAGCAACAGCAACGCAATCTTCACGGCCGGGGTGAGCGGAAAGGCCGCGACCAGCGCCGCCGCGAAGAGAGGCATCACGACGTACATGGCGAACAAGGAGCGCAGGAGCGGCCCCGGCCGCCGGAAGAGAGACGCCGCATCCCGCCAGGTCGCCTTCAACCCGAAAGCAAAGACGATCAGAGAGACGCCCGACAGGATCATCGGCTGTACGATCGCGCCCATCTTCATCAAGCCGCTCCCGAATCCCTGCCGCCCGCCCCGCATTTCACAAGATGGGTCAACCGGGCGCCTCCTCGGCTTCTTCTTGATATTTGATCGCCACACCGACCAGTTGCCGTTCCGGGACCGTCCTCATGTTTCCACCCCACCACGGGTTGACGAAGACGACCGACGGCTGAACGCTGTCATAAACGATGACCACCGCATCGGCGCCGAGCCTGCCCGCTTCCTCACGCAGCTTCTGCTCCACGTCGGAGATCGGCGGCGAGGGCTCGACCGACGCATCGATAATAATCTCGCCCAGCCGCTCGTTCGGCTGCTTCGGCTCTTCGCGTAAGATTTCCACGGCATCCGGATCGCTCCGCGTAAAGCGCGGCGCGCCGGCATACTCGATGATGCTCGATTCGAGCGTGGCGCATGCTTCGAGGATGAAGACAAGCGCCGCCAGCAATAAAAAGATCCCGCCTCGCCCGGCGACGCTGAATCGGAAATGAACATTCTCCCGGAAAAGAGATTGATTTCGCATGGCCCCTCCTTTTCCCTCTTCTGTTTGGTCTTCTCTATCCCAACCACCAGCCCGGCTCTCCCCACACCCCCCAATCGAGGGCGACCCGCTGATCGGGCTTGGCCTCCATCGGCCTTTGATCGGAGAGGCGTCTGTCGAGGGCGAGGCGCCGGTATTCCCGGTAGGTTTCCTCATCGCCGAAATAAATGCACCGGCAGATCGTCGGATCGGCGTAAACGTAATAGGCCTCCCCCATTTGAATCTCGGTGACGAGCCGGTGCGCCGGAAGGATCTCGAGGTTTCGACGCTTTCCCGCATCATCGGCGTGAAGAACCCTGAAGCCGGCGGCGGAGAGAAAACCCTGATCCTGAATGATTCCTTTTTGAGGAGCGGCGCATCCGGTCAACACGCTCCCGAGCAGAAACGCCGCCCCCATCCATTTGATCTTTTTCATCGTCATGATCCTCTTCAACCGGCCAAACGCGGCCCCATCCTCCCTCACGGTCAAGCCGCCTTAGGGAGCCGCGCCCGGCCGAAGGCGTCCATTTTTCCCCAGCGGCCCGGCACGTCGAGAAGCTCCAGCCGGTCGATCGGCGCGGGAATCGCCGGATCGACGATCAGGTGCGCCCCGTCCGATTCGAGCCCCAAGAGGGTCCGGATGAGGAGCAGCGGCGCGCCGGTCGCCCAGGCCTGCGGGCTGCACGCCGTCGGATACTCCACCGGGAACTGCGTCGCCTCCCGCGGATAACCGGCAAACGCCTCGGGGAGGCGATAGTGAAAATAAATCGCCGCCTCCAAGATGCCGAGGGAGAGGCGCGCCGCCTCCGCCTTATACCCGTAGCGGCGCATCCCCCAGGCGATGATCGAAGTGTCGTGCGGCCAGACGGTGCCGACATGGTATCCGATCGGATTGTAGGAGCCTTCCCCTTTGGCCATCGTCCGGATCCCCCAGCCGGTGAAAAGAGCATCGCTCATCAGGTGATCGACACATTGCTTGGCCTTGTCGACGTCGGCGATCCCGCTCCAGAGAAGATGGCCGATGTTCGATGTGAGCGAGTCGACCTTTCTCTTTTTTCCATCGAGCGCCAAGGCGAAGAAGCCCCGCTCCGGAATCCAGAAATCCCGGTTGAACCGCTCTTTTAAGGCCTTCGCCTCATTCAGAAGTTGGTCGGCCCAGGCGGGATCGCCCCAGACCTCGCGGGCGAGACGGGCGGTTCTTATTTTCGCGTCATAGACATACCCCTGGATCTCGCAGGTGGCGCGGGGGAGGGGGGCGAGCGTCCCGTCGGCGAACGCGATCGAATCCCAGGAGTCTTTCCAGCATTGGTTTTCCAGGCCGGTCTCCTTGTTGCGCCGCTCGTATTCGACGTAGCCGTCGCCGTCGCGGTCGCCGAAGTGATCGATCCAGTCGATCGCCCCGCGCGCTTCACGCTCCAACGCGGCGGCAAGCTGCCGATCCCCCGACCACCGCTCGTACTCCTCCAGCAAAATGAGAAAGAGCGGCGTCGCGTCGGCGGAGCCGAAATAAGGCGAATGGGGACGTTCCTCGAAGGCGGTCATCTCGCCGAGGCGCAGCTCGTGTAAAATTTTCCCCGGCTCCTCGTCGCGGAAGGGATCATCGACCCGTCCGTGGAAGAGGGCCAGGAGGCGCAACGTCGCCGCCGAGAGCTCCGGGACGAAGGGGATCGCCTGGAAGCTGGTGATCAGGCTGTCGCGTCCGAAAAGGGACATGAACCAGGGAAGGCCGGCGGCCGGCACTGGCTCGGGGTTCAGGACGGAGCGGAATCGAAGCGCCGCCAGATCGAGCAGGCTTTGCTGATAGGTTCGCCCGAGCGGCTCCCACGAGGCGTCGAGGCGCGGGGCGGACGCCATCCACTCCTTCAGGCTCTCGCCGAGATCGGGCCGCGGCTCAATATCTTTGGGGGTGTACTTCACCTGCGGTCTCTCTTGGCTCCCCGGGTTGATCACGGCAATCACCTCGATCGCGGTGGTCCACATCCCGTGCGCGGGGACCTCAGCGGTGAAGTTGAGCGCTTCCTCTTCCAGGGCGGCGGGAGCGCTGCTTTTGATCCAGGTCTCCCGGACGAAGCGCCCCCGACGGTATCCGAGGACCAGCTTGTCGGCCTCGACACGGCGATAGAACTCCCCCTTCTTCGCCAGCTTGTCTTTGACCTCGAAGAGATCGGCAAAGTCGGACCCCGCTTCGATCCGCACCTGGAGCCGCTTCGGCTCTTTCCCATGGTTGGCGATGATGATCTCTTCCATGAACCCGTCTCCGACCGCGCGGCGGCGGACGAGCGACATGTCCGAATCGACGTAGATCGTCCCGGTGGAGAGGGTGGTGTAAAACTGGGCGCGGAAATAGCGGAGCGTGTCGGTCGAAAGAACGTTCGGCCGGCGGCCGTCGACCGTGAGGACCCAGCGGGAGAGAAAGCGGGTGTCGTTCAGGAAGAGCCCGAAAGTATCGGTGGGGGTCGCCTCAAGATCGCCGCGCAGATCGCTGACGACAAACGCGTTTCCGTCGAGAATGCTGATGGACTGACTCATTTCGCTCCCTCCTTCTTTCGCCCCTCTTTTCGTTCGGCAAACGGAGAGCCCCCCCGCAGGTCGAGCGCGACCCTCAACGCCAGCGCCCGGTCTCCTTGGCCCGCGGCCCGGCCCTGCAGCGTCTCCACGACGGGGTGAACCTCGCCGCGTAGCATCCGCGCGATCTCCGCTTTGGATTCGCAGATCACCACCGCCTCCGCATGATCTCCGCCGGGCGTCAGCTCCACTTCACCCTCTTCGATTCGGAGAAGATACGCCGCGCCTCCCCCCTCCACCTCGAATTTGACCCGTCCCCGAACCCCTTTCAGCGCCGGCATCTTCTTTTTTCCCTTCGGCGCCTGATCGAGCCACCGCTCCAACTCTTCAGTCTTCATGGCATTCTCCTCGTCTGATGTTTTGCGCTTTGAGCTGTTTCATCCTATCCGCTCCTGGGACCTTATTGCCGCGCCATGGCGGCCTTAGGGAATGCCTTCGCCTCGTTCAATTCCATCGGGCGGAGGATGAGTCGGGACTCCACTCCTTATCCATTCTGTTTGTACCACGTATGTCTCTCCCGCTTCCGTCATTTTCCCCACGTCGGCTCCCTCACTACCTCTTTGGAAGGAGACGATTGAACTCGAAACCATCCGCAATCCACAATCCCCGATCCGCAATTCTTTTATCCTCCCCATTCGCCGAGCAGGCGCGCCGATTGGATGAGCGTCAGGTGCGAGAACGCTTGCGGGAAGTTTCCGATCAGACGCCCCGACCTCGGCTCGTACTCTTCGGAGAGAAGGCCGAGGTCGTTGCGCAGCGACAGCAGCCGATCGAAGAGCGCCTCGGCCTCTTTCCGCCGGCCGGAATAGACGTAGGCATCGACCAGCCAGAAGCTGCACGCCAGGAACGCTCCTTCACTTCCGGGGAGGCCGTCTTGCGTCTGATCGGTCTGGTAGCGGAGGACGAAACCGTCGCGCAAGAGATTCCGCTCCACCGCTTGAATGGTTCCCTGGACGCGCGGATCGCTCGCCGGCAAAAACCCGATCTCCGGAATCAGCAGCGCGGTCGCATCGAGCGCGTCGCTGTTGTAGGCTTGCGTAAACGCGTTGAGCCGCGGATTGAACCCATGTTCGAGGATGTCCCGGCGAATGCGGTCCCGAAGGGCGCGGATCGTCGGCAGCATCGCGTGAAGCTCGTCCTCCGGTTTGAGGAACTCTTCGATGTAACGCGCGTAGCGATCGACCGCCACCCATGCCATCAACTTGGAATAGACAAAGTGTTGTCGGCCGCCGCGAACTTCCCAGATGCCGTCGTCGGGCCGCTGCCAGGCGGTGGAGACGAACGCCATCAGTTCGCGCAGCTGCGCGCGCGCCGGACCCTCCGGCATCCCCATGCGGCGCGCCTCATACATCGCTTGGACGACCTCGCCGTAAACGTCGAGCTGGAACTGATCGCTGGCGGCGTTGCCGATTCGGACCGGACGCGACGCTTCATAGCCGGGAAGCCAGGTTGCCTCGAACTCCGTCAACCGGCGCTCCCCGGCGACCCCGTACATGATCTGCGTTTCATCCGGCGCTCCGGCGACCGCGCGCAGAAGCCAGACGCGCCAGGCCATCGCTTCATCGACATAGCCGCCGGCCATCAGCGCCCGGAGGGTGAGGGTGGCGTCGCGCAACCAGCAGAAACGATAATCCCAGTTTCGGACCCCGCCGACCTCCTCGGGAAGACTGGTGGTCGGCGCGGCGATGATCCCCCCGGTCGGGGAGTATGACATCGCCTTGAGAACGATGAGCGAGCGGTCGACGACCTCTTTGTACGCACCGCGATAGCGGGATCGCCCCGACCACTCCTTCCACCATCGTTCGGTTTCGGCGAGCGCCGAGGCGGGCTCGAGCGGGTCGGCGGGAGGGAGATGCGCCGCCTGCCACGACAGGACGAACGGAACACGCTCTCCCTTTTTCACCGTGAACTGGCCGCGCACGTTGTGCTCGGTGCATTCGACGGCGGCCGGCGTGCGAAGAATCAGCGACTCGGGAGCGACCGTCAGCCGAATCCCGCCGTCCGTTTTTTCAATCCAAGGCTTGCTCCGGCCGTAGCCGAAACGGGCGGCCAGCCAGAAATAGACCGGGACGGTTCCTTCAAGCCCTTCGACGATCCGGATCACCGATTGGGCATAAAGCCCGATCGGCATGAAGTCGGTGATGCGAACCGCCCCGCCGTCGCACTCGAAGTCGGTCTCCAAGATCATTGTCCCCGGCCGGTAGCGGCGGCTGTTGCGGCGGACCTCCACTCCCGGATGAATGATCCAGCAGCCGTGCTCGTCGCGGCCGAGGAGCGCCGCCATGCAGGCGTCCGAATCGAAGCGCGGCACGCAGAGCCAATCGATCGACCCGTCGCGCGACACCAGCGCCGCGCCGTACATGTCTCCGATGAAACCATAGTTTTCAATCCGTGACGGCATGATTTCTCCTCCAATCATCTTTGTCTATCACTTAGACTGATCTAAAGAGATCCTCTTAAAACATCCGAAAGACCGCGTCTAACTTCCAGGTGCTGAAATCCGCGGTATACGACGTCTCGTCAAGGTCGAGCCACAGCCTACTGTAACTGGCTCGTAATCCGAACTGGCGGTTGATATCGAACAGAATACCGACGGCGGCATTGTAGCTCAGTGCGTTTTCCGTCTTAGTCGGAACATAGCTGTCGCATATGTACCCATACCACGGATCATACCAACACGCGGTGGAAGAGAGACCGCTCGGGATGTTGGTGTCGAGATGTGTATTGCCGATTCCTCCCGACACAAAAGGAGTAATGTTCTTGTTCAAGAGATGATAAATCCCGTTTAGCGAGATGGTAGACGTGTCCAGGATGTTGTTGTATCTTCTGGTCGATCCGTCGGTCTGTACAATGGTCGCATCGTAGCCCCGTGAGCTCCAGCTAATGGAGCCGTTCAATTGGAAATGATCGTTGAAGTTGTAGCCGAGGCCGAAACCAAAACCATAGTCGTCGTTTATCTCCACGCTTGAGTCACCCCGTCCTTTGATCGTTTCCGACTGCGTATAGTTGAGCGGGAGGAAGATTTCCCAGGACTTGCCCCGGCCGTCCGACCGGTTCGTCATGAACGCGTTCTCCTGCGCCTCGGCCGGGAAGACAGACACCGCGATCCCCGCGCTCATAGAAAACGCCAGAATGAAACTGACAACATCCGCTCTCTTCATCTTTCACCTTTTGTCTGAATGTTAAGCGCGATCGCATCCGGATTCTGATGCTCCTTTGGCTATCTAAAGATCTGTCGTTGAACATTTCTTATTTCGCGGGCAACGATCCCCACAGCTCCGAGAACCCGTTCCACAAGATCTGCACGCCGATGCAGATGAGGATGAAGGCAAAGAGACTCGACAACGCCTCGGAGCCTGCCCGCCCCAACCGGCTTTCGATCCGGTCCGCATATCGGTAGCAGAGATAGATGGCGCCTGAGATGAGAACGCTCGCCGCCAGGGCTCCCAGCATGACCGGCATGTTCCTCGGCAGGATGGCGCCCAACGCAATCGACACGGAAATCGTCCCGGGTCCGGTGGTCACCGGCATCGTCAGCGGATAAAACGCCACGCGGACCCAATCGCCCGCCCCCCCGACCCTCAGGCCGGCGTCGCTCCCCGACCGGCTCTCATTCAGAAGACGCCAGCCGGAGGAGGCGAGCACAATACCCCCCGCCACCCGGAGCACCGGCAACGAGATATCAAAAAACCGGAGAATCACCGTTCCGACATAGTAGGCGGTGTTCACGACCAGGAATGCGTAAAATGCAACCCGTCCGGCAAGGAAGGTCCGCTCGGCTCGACTCGCCCGCCGGGTCATTGCAAGAAAAAGCAACGCCATGCCCGGCGGATTGATCACAGGGAAAAGTGCTGCGAACACACGGCCGAAGCTCTCTAGAAAAACCGCCACCCGCCCCTCCATGCCGTTACAAACGCCATCCGCCACGGCCGGACCACCGCCTCCCATCCCACGTCTGGCACCAGGCTCCTTGCGCCTGCGTTAGAAGTTGTACTTCGCCGAGAACTGGACGCGCGTGTCGTCTCCCTTCTCCCCATTCTTGTTTTCGCGTTGGCCCCAAAGCACTTCGGTCCCCATCAAGACCTCCTTGGTCGGGGACCAGAGGAGGTTTCCCGAGGCGTAGGCCCCGTTGTTGAAGGCGTCGTCTGCCTGCCCATCCGTATTGTCTTGATTCTGTGCGCTGTAGCCGATAGAGCTGCTCCACTGTTCGCTCCAGTAATGATCGTAATAAACAAGCCACCCCAGCAGCGGCACCGCCTCGCCTTCCGTCAGAGCCCCGTTGGGGGCAAGATCGGTGCAGCAGTCATTAAAGTAGGCGGCGATGCCTCTGCCGTAGGCGACCTGGGCCATCAACTTGTTCTTGCCGAAGGTCTTGAGGCTTCCGCTCAGATTGACCCCGCCGCCGAGCTCATGTCCGGAATTCCTTCCGGTCGGGATGGTCGGATTCTGATACCCGAGCCAGCGGCCGATGCCGGCCACCTGGGCATGCCCCCAGGTCTGGTCGACGCGGTACTGCGCGGTGATATCCGGAGCGCGACTCCATGACTCCCATCCTTCCGGCGTGGCCGCGTTCCCCACATCGAGCGCGGAGCCGGGGTTCTCCAGGGCCACCGCGAATTTCTGATGATCGGTTTTCAGCGGCGTCCATCGGAACTGGATGTTCCGGAAGAAGACCATGCCGCCCGGCCCCCAGTAATCGATGGTGTTGGGAAAGACATCCCCGTCCATGAAGAGGCTGTTCGTCTGGCCGGCCAGGAAGGACCCAAGTTCTCCGTACGCGTGGCGCAGGCGGATCGTGGTTTGACCTTCATCCGCGCCGACGCCGAAGAGGTCGAATTCGAATTTTGTCTGCAGCTGGCCGATGTCGGTCGGAAAATCGGCCATGGCGCCGAAGCGGGACTGCCGAACGCTGAAGAGGGTATTCCCGTCCTCCCCGCATCCGGCGTCGGGGGTGAGACCCGAGCAATTCACCGGGATCCTGGAGGGACGTAGGGTCGCCTCCCAATTGGGATCGACGCTGTTGAAGTCATAAATGGCATCCATCTGAACAAAGCCATAAATATCTACCGGCGGCCCTTCGGCCGCTTCCGCGGCGGAGAAAGGGAGGCCTGCGGCGAAGAGGCCGACCGCCAATGCGATCATCATTGCGATTTTTTTTGTCATGGCCTGGCTCCTTAATCGAATTGTTCCGTCATTGATCACGACCGGGGTGATGATCAGCCGCCGAATACATTCGCGCCGAGACGCTGAGCGATGTACTCGATCGCCTTGGCGGAACGGACGCTGTTGCCCGCGTCGTTCACGCGCGGCGAGAAACCGACGATCGCCATTTTCCCGGGCACCACCGCGACGATTCCCCCCCCGACGCCGGTCTTGGCCGGCAATCCCGCCGTGTACGCCCATTCTCCCGATTCGTCATAGAAACCGGCCATCATCATCAGGGCGAGTACCTTCGGAACATGACTCGGGTCGAGGACTTTTTCCTGAGTGATCGGGTTGACGCCGTTGTTCGCCAGCGTCGCCCCCATCACCGCCAGCTGTTTGGCGGTCACCCCGATCGAGCATTGCCGTGTGTAGACGTCGACCGCTTCGATCGGATCGGAATAGATGCGTTCCTCCGCTTCGAGGATGTAGGCGTGCGCCCGGTTGCGCTGGTTGGTGGCCGCCTCGGATTTGTAGACCTCCTCGATCACCTTCAGCTTGGTTCCGGAGAAATGATCGTAAAAATGAAGGATCTTGTTGAAGCGCTCCCCGGCCGACTTCGCCCTAACCATGCTGACCGCAGCGATGGCGCCGGAATTGACCAGCGGATTGGCCGAGATGTCCTCCATGATCTGTGTCGCGAGGATGGAATTGAACTTCTGGCCGGTCGGCTCGACGCCGATCTTCTCCTCGATCGCCTCGTCCCCCTGCTCCTGCATTACGAGCGCCGCCGTGAACGGCTTGGAGACCGATTGGATGGTAAAGGGGTGGTCGACGTCGCCGGCGGTATAGATTTCCCCTTCCGCCGTCACAATCACGACGCCGAACAGATCGGGCGGCACCTTGGCCAGCTCCGGGATATAGTCGGCCGGCTTCCCTTCTTTCACATCCTTGAACTCGGCGTAGGCCTCCTGCACAAGGCGTTTGAGGGTGGCCGAATCGGTGGAGACCTCCCGGGCCATCGCCTGGAACGGTGACATCGGCAACACCGCGACCATGAAGATCATGAGTACAACGGTGCGTCGTAACGATCTTTGGCTTTTCATGGATAGCTCCTTTCATTTTTATCCAAACTGCGAACGCAACAATACGATGAACGTGCCCCACATGGTGAGCAGGATGTTGGCCAGCGCATACGGGACGGTGTAACCGAGGACCGGCGTTTGACTGTCGGCCCTCTCCTGCACCGCGATCAGCGCCGGCGCCACGGTCTGGGTGCCGGCGATGGCGCCGATCAGAAGCACGGGGTGCATCCGCAACACGTATCGACCGAACCAGAAGGCGACGAACAGGGGGATCAGCGTCACCGCCGCCCCGCCGATCAGCAGTTGCGGACCGGCCGCCTGTATCGCGTCGATGAAGATCGGCCCGGCGTGCAGACCGACCACCGCGACGAATCCGGCCAGGCCAAGCTGCGTCATCAGGTTGACCGAGGCGTCGGGGATCTTTCCCATCGCAGGCCTCACCGCGTGCAACCAGCCGAAGACCAGACCGGCCACCAGAACGCCGACGCTGGTCGTCAGCGACAGTTTCAACGTTCCCAGCATCAGGTAAGGAAGGCCGATGAAAGCCCCGAGGACGATGGCGGTCGCCACCAGCATCAGGTTAGTGCTCGCCGTGTGGATTTCGATCTGGCCCATCTCGCGCGCGACACGCTCCACCGTCGGCTGGGGTCCGATGAGTTCAACCACATCCCCGCGATCGAGGACGGTTGCCGGGGAGATCGGGATCTCCTGACCTCCGCGTAGAACGACGCGCACGCCGACCCCGCGGCCCGCCGGCCAGCTCGCCAGCTCGCCGAAGCTCCGTCCCGTGATCTCCCGGTTGGTAATGACGACCCGGGCGACCTGGATCGGAAAATCGAGCAGCTCCGGGTCGTCGACTTCGGGACCGAGGCGGGGCCCGAAGTCGAGGACGAGCTCCCGGCGTCCATAGAGGACCAGGATATCGCCCCGCTCGATCCGCGTGTTCGAATCGACCGGAAGGATCCGGTCGCCGCGGCGCAGCCGCTCGACGAACATTCTTCCGCCCGGCTGGATCACCTCCACCTCGTCGATGTGTTTCCCGATGAATTCGGCGTTTTCGACGCGGTGGGCGCGGAAGGCGAACCGCTGATAGGCCGAGGTGATGTTGGGGGCGGCCCGTTTGATCCCGAGTTTCGATTCGAGCGCCGCCGCCTCGGCCTTGAGATCGATCCCCATCAGGCGCGGCGCAATGGTCGTGAGGAAGACGATCGGAGCGATCACGCCGAAGAGATAGGTCATCGCATCGGCGACGGCGATATGGTTGACGAGCCGCTGCCGCTCGGCCTCCGGCAGCGGTAATGCCATGATCGCATCACTCGCGGTCCCCATCGCGGCCGATTGGGTCAGCCCCCCCGAAAGGAGGCCGGCCGACATGCCGAGATCGAGTTGAAGCAGTCGCGCCATCGTATAGGCGACGGCAAGCCCGACGCCGCAATGCACAACCGTGAAGGCGAGCGAACGGAGGCCGTCCCCTTTCAAGGAACGGAAAAACTGCGGACCGACGGAATAGCCGGTGCCGAACAGGAAGAGCATGAAGAGGACCGTCTTGACCAGACCCGGCACCTCGACATGCACCTGGCCGATCAGCAGCGCCGCAATCAGCGACCCGGTGACCCCTCCCAGACTGAAATTGCCGAACTTCCACGATCCGATCCAGAATCCCAGGCCGATCGCAAGAAACAGCGCGATCTCCGGATTTCCGCGCAACGCTGAAACAAACCATTCGGTCATGGCGGTCGTTTCCTCTTCGACTAAAAGGGTGTTGAAAAAACTCTGAATCCGTCATTCCCGAATGTTTAATCGGGAATCCAGGGCATTAGAATGGCTTCTGGATTCCCGCTTTCGCGGGAATGACGACTTTAAGAGTAACGAACTACTTTTTTACCGCCTTATTAATAGGTGTTGAAAATTTCCTGGAGTTTCTTCGGGTCTTTGGTCTGCGTCAATGCCAACATCAACAGGACCCGCGACTTCTGCGGGTTTAATTCATTCGACGCGATCAGACCGAGCTTGTCGTCGTCGACCTCCATGTTGCGCGCGACGATTCCGCTGCCGGTCCGGGTCGATCGAACCACGGCGACTCCTTTCTTCGCGGCGTCGGACAAACCTTCCAACGCCTCATCGGTCGTATTGCCGTCCCCTACGCCGGCCAGGACGATTCCCTTGACCCCCTTTTGCACCAGAAAATCGATCGAGTCGCGGCCGAAGTTGGCGTAGGAGTAGACCACCTCCACCCGGGGCAAACTCTCGGCCTTTACCCCGTCCACGGAAAATGGGCTCTTCGTGGTGTGGGTCTCATCATTCGGAAGTAAGAAATGGGGCTTGCCTCCGATGAAGATCCCGGCACGGCCCGCATTGGGGGATTCGAATGCGTCGAGTTGGGTGGTGTTTATTTTTTGAACCTCGCGCGCATAGTGGATTTCGTCATTGATGACGATCAGCGGCCCGCGTCCCTTCGCCTCCGGGCTTGCGGCGAGCGCGACCGCCTGGTATAAATTGGCCGGACCGTCCGCGCTGATCGCCGTCGCCGGCCGCATGGAGCCGACCAACACCACCGGCTTTTCGCTCTTCACCACGAGATTGAGAAAGTAGCCGGTCTCTTCCATGGTATCGGTGCCATGGGTGATGACCACCCCCGCCGCATCCCCCTTCAGCACCTCGTTGGTCCGCTGCGCGAGCTTCACCCAGACATCGTTCGTCATCGTCTGGCTGCCGATGTTGGCCACCTGCTCGCCGGTGAGATCGGCGATCTCCTTGATCTCGGGGACCGCCTCGATGAGCTGGTCGACCGAGACCTCGCCGGACTTGTAGCCGGGTTCGCCCTCTTTCGGTTGCACACCGGCAATGGTCCCCCCGGTCGCCAGCAGGACGATCTTCGGCTTGGCGTAGGCGGCGGGGGCCAACGCCAGAAGCAATGCCATCATCGGCAGGAATAATTTGATTGGACGCGTATGATGTCTCATCGGTTGATCCTCCTCTTGTGAACTAGGCGTAATTTTCCGGCCCGTCCAGGGTGGTTCCCTTTTTTGGTTCCTCTCCCCTCTTTCCCTTTTTGCGATCCCCTCCATTCCCTCACGTAGTCCTCGGCCGTCTCCCGGAGGAACTGGCCGATCTTCGGATAGGTCTCCTCCGGGAGGTTGGCGAGGGAGACGCGGACCGACCAGTCGGGCCCTGCAAAGCCGCCGCCGTGCAGCAGCACGACCCCCGACTTTTGCGCCAGGCGGAAGAGAACGTCGATGCATTCGTAGTTGTTCCGGAGAAATTTCACGAAATCGGGGCCATATTCCTTCTCGGCCCAGACCATGAGGTCGAGTTCGGCGTAATAGGAGGCCCGGTTCTCATCGGGGGGGGGTGAGAGACCGACGCCGTCCCAGAGCGCCTTGTACCGCCGACGCACAACCAGCTGGCAGAGCGTTTTGTAGCTGTCGGCCGTGTCGAGGAGCGCGAAGAGGGAGAAAAGAGACATCTGGATCTGTTGGGGAAGCGACAGGCCGGCGGTGTGGTTTAAGGCGACTTGGCGGCTGTCGGCGACCATCCGGTCGATGAACTTCAGTTTCTCCGGCGTCAGCGTGATGCTGCTGTACCGGCGGTTGAGCGCGGCGCGCTCTTTGGCGGAGAGTTTCGCCAGCATCCGGTCGAAGATGTTGTTCTGGTGAATGGCGACGACCCCGAGCCGCCAGCCGGTGGCGCCGAAATGCTTCGAATAGGAATAGACGCCGATGGTGTTCTGCGGCAATTCGGCCATCAACGACCGGAACCCAGGCACGAAGGTGGCGTAAACATCATCGGTGATGATGATCAGGTCGGGTCGTTTGGTTTTCACCAGGTTAACGAGCCGATTCACGCTGCTTGGGCGCATGGCATAGGACGGCGGGTTGCTCGGGTTGACCAGGAAAAAGGCCTTGATCCGCTTGTCCGCGAGCTTGTCGATCTCTGCGTCGGCATACTGCCACGTATGGGTTCCGTCGGGGCGTCTTTCCACACCGGCGTCGATGTTCAGCACTTCGAAGGAATAGCGGTCGAAATGCGGGATCTCGATGTACGGTGTGAAGGTGGGGACCCCGAGCGCGATCGTGTCTCCCTGGTGCAGGAGGTGATTGAGCATGAGCGAATCGAAAATGTAACACATCGCGGCCGTCCCCCCCTCGACGGCGAAAAGGTCGTACCGTCCCGCGGGGGGCTTTCCGGCGCAGAGCTCACGGACGAGGTACTCGTGCACGATCCGCTCGGTGCAGCGCAGCATCCGATCCGGCACCGGATACATGCAGCCGATGATCCCCTCGGACAATTCATGCGCGAAAGTGTCCGGATCAAACTTCAGCGTTTTGATCCCATGGTTGAACGCGTCGCTAAGAAGCGTGGCGCCGGGGGCGTCTTTGTGGGTTTCGAGAAACGAGGCAAAGCGCGTCGCGGCCCCTTTCTTTTGCGGCATCCGGCCGGCATCGGGGAGGTCGATCTCGCGCCGCGACTCTTCAATTCCAAATTGGAGCAAGGTTCCAAAGGCTTCCCGCGGCGTGGTGCAGAGCCAGTTCGGATTGCCCCGTCCGGCGTTCAGCATCTGGATATCGCTTTCTTTTTCGTTCTCGGCGGCGAGCGAAATGAGGGTGTCTTTGAGCTCAAAGGGACTCAGCTTGAGCAATGCCCGTTGCTCCGCACGGGAGGCGGTTGGGTTTGATCTTTTGGCGGCCATGGTTTGGTTCTCCTTTATTTTGGGCATTACGTCATCCACAGGACGTTACATTCAGCAGAACGTTCCCCGGCCCACCGTTCCGACCGTGAGAATCCAAATCCTTCTCAGCCTTTGCCTGATCGAGCGCGCGGGCGTCTCCGCCGGTAGCTGCCACTGATCGGCCACCCCACAAGGATGGTTCGGGCGCCGATCAGTGGAACGACCGGCCGCTTCCCGGCGAGAACTAGAACGTGTACGAGACGCCGGCCGACGCAAAGCCGATATCCACCCCCTCGAGGGTGAAGAGTTCGTACTCGGCCCGGATCGCAAACGAGAGTAATTGAAACTGCAGGCCCAGGCCGTAGGCGGGGTCGGTGCCCGAATCGTCCGCCGATTGCGCGAGGACGGACGATTCGCGGTCCCAATAAATGGCCCCCGCCTTTCCAAACAAGGAAACCGGGCCGAGATTGAGCCCGACGAGCCCGAACGCATCCCAGCCGGTCACGCTCGTTTCAGCATTCCCGCCGAGCAGCCTTTCCTCTCCGGTTCCGAAGTCGACATAGGATCCCTCAACGGCGAGATTGACCAAGGGGACGATGCCGAAGTTGTAGCCGAGAAAGATCTTGTAGGCCAAGTCGTCATCGTCGTATTCGACGTCTCCGTCCGAAACGTCCAGGCCCGCCGAGCCGAGCGATCCGCCGAGGTATAAACCGGTTTCACCGCCTGCCCACGCGGTGCTCGATAACAACAGAAAAAGAAGGGCAAAACCAGGAACGGTCAGTTTTTTCATCACATTCTCCTCCCTGTTTGTAGACGTTTTGAAAATTTTGGCGGCCATGATTGCTTCTCCTTTCGATTGGGCATTAAGTCATTAACAATACGATCACCAGACCCCAGAGGATGAGCAGCGTGTTGCCGACGGCATAGGTGACGGTATAGCCGAGGGCCGGCGTCTTGCTCTTCGCCGCGTCCTGAATGAGACCGAGGGCGGCAGTGGTGGTTCGCGCGCCGGCGGCGGCGCCGAGCGTGATCGCCGGATGAAATTTGAATAGGTATTTTCCGAGCAGAACGCCGACCAGAAGCGGGACCGTGGTGGTCACAATCCCGGCGAGCAATAGACTCAACCCGGCCTTTTGGAGCCCTGCAAGGAACGCCGGCCCGGAGGTGATCCCGACCACGGCGATGAAGGTATTGAGCCCCACCGAATTCATCATCCAGAGGGCCGGCTCGGGGACGCGGCCGAAGGTTCGGTGAATGGAACGGAGCCATCCGAAGATCAGCCCCGCGATGAGCGTACCGGCGCTGGTGCTGAGGCTGATGGGGACCCCCCCGATATTGATTGCGATGGCGCCGACCAGGCCTCCCAAGACAATACCGATTCCGACAAAAACCATGTCGGTCATATTCGTTTGGCGATCGGCATAGCCGAGCTCCGCGGCCACCCGCTCGACGCTTCGTTTCGGCCCGATGACCTGAAGGACGTCGCCGCGATCGATGACCGTCCCGGGGGTGAACGGCATCTCCAAGCCGGCCCGTGTCAGCTTCCGGAGAAACACCCCTCGGCCCTTGACACGGCCGATCTCCGATTCGGCCAGCTGCTTCAGCGTTTTGCCGGCGACCGACTTGTCGGTGATCACGATGTCGAGCACTTCTCCGGGAAAGTCGAGCAGCGCTTTGTCGTCGACCTCTTCTCCGAGGTTGTGTCCTCTTTGGATGAACACTTCAATGCGCGCCAGGACGGCGACGGTGTCTCCCAGATGAACAACCGAACTCGGTTCTGCGTCGATGATCTGGCCGTCATGCCGGATCCGCTCGATAAAGACGCGGAGCTCCTGTTTCAGGGCGTCGGCCTCCAGCTCCGCGACGGTCTTGTTATGGAACCGTTCGTTTGTCACCCGGTAGGCGCGGACATCAAACTTTTTGGCCGCCGATGCGACCCCCGCCTCGGCGTCTCCCCATCCCCCCATCTTCTCTTCGAGCTTCTTGCATTCGGCCGGAAGATCGACCCTCAGGATCTTCGGCCCGATCGAGGCGAGGAGCCACGCCGACCCGGCGGTGCCGAAGAGATAGGTCACGGCGTAGGCGACCGGCATGGCATTGATCAGCGCTTCCTTCTCTTCCGGGGAGGTCCCCAGCCGGTTGATCGCGTCGGTCGCCACGCCGAGGACCGCCGAGATGGTTTGGGATCCGGAGAGAAGCCCGGCCGCCAGGCCGGCGTTGAGCCCGAGGAACTTCGCAACGCCGAAGACGGTCAACAACGAGACGAGGCACTGGAGGACGGCGAAGGTCACCTGCGGGAGGCCGTCGCTCTTCAAGCCCCTGACAAACTGCGGGCCGACGCCATAACCGACGGCGAAGAGAAACATGAGAAAAAAGACCGATTTCACATTCGGCGAAATCTCGATCTGCATTTGCCCCACGACGACGCCGACCAGGAGCGTCCCGGTCACCGCGCCGAGCGTAAAGCTGCCGAATTTGAACTTTCCGACCCAATATCCGAGGGCCAGTGTGAGGAAGATCGCCAACTCAGGGTACGCTCTAAACGTTTCAACCAGCCAATCCATATCGTTCCTTTCCACATCCGGCATTGAGTCAACATGCCGGGTTCGTTAATCCATGCGTGCATGGAAACGACCTCCCCTAAAGACGGCCGTTCTTCTTGTGCCTCGCCAGCGCATCGGCCCTGAGCAGTTCGAGACCTTTGACGGCATTGAAACCGTGAATCTCTTTGACGTCCAACTTCCGCATAAACGTGATCGTCTCCTGCGTAATGACCTGGCCCGGCACCATGATCGGAAAGCCGGGGGGGTAAGGAATAACGAATTTGGCCGAGACCAACGGCGGCCCGTTCTTCAGCCGGTCGTCGATCTGCTTGCTGTTGAGATGGATGTACTCGCAGTTCTCGGCGTCGTAGGCCATGTAATACGCCGCCCGGATAGACCCTTCTTTGGTGGCGCTCTTGGGGTCGTCGCGGAAGGCGTCGTGGAAAGCGCTGAAATCGGGCAGGTCGGGGACCTCTTCCACCAGCGACTGGACCCGCGCTTGGAAGGCCGTCCGCTCCGCCTCGCCCCCCTCCTGAAGCCGCTGGTCGATCTTGCGCGCCATGTCGGCCAGGGCCTTGATGAGATGCGCCAGATCGCTGCGGGTGTTGTTGATGTTGATCTGGACCAGGACGCTGTTGCGCGAGGTCTTGTTGATCTGGATGTCGTATTCGCTCGCCAGCAGCGCCTTGAACTGGGTCCCGTCGTAGCCGGCGCGGCCGCACAGCAGCGTGATCCGCGTCGGGTCGAGAAAAAACTCATCGTCGTCGAGCGCCTTGATCGTGTCGGCCATCGTCCATCCGGGCGCCCCGTAGTCGGCCATGTCAGACCGGCGGTATTCGGCCGGGATCATCTCGGCCGGTGTTGCGGCGCGGAAGTACTTGGCGATGAGGGGATGGCTGTTGATTTCGCGCCGAACCTCGATGGCAAGCTGCGTCGCGCGCCCCACCAGCTCATACCCCTCCAGTTCCATCTGCCGCCGCGCGACGTCGAGGGTGGCGATGATCTGAAGGTTGGGCGATGTCGATGTATGGGTAAAGAAAGCCTCTTTGAAGGCCGCCTCGACCTTGTGAAAATCCTGGTCGGCGACGACGATGATCGAGCCTTGACGCAGAGAGGACATCGATTTGTGGACCGAGTCGGTCTCATACACCCGAATCCGGACCTTGTCGGGGTCGGGCAGCAGCGACATCTCGAGAAGACGCGGATCGTTGGGATCGAGTTCACCGACCTGTTTTTTGAACGCGTCGTAACCCTTCCGGTACGCCGGGTCGCGCATCATCCCGCGCAGGTCGGCGGCGGCCCCCATCGCGGTGCGCCGGCGCAAAAAGGGGGAAAAGCGGGCGAAGCCGAACCACGCTTCGTCCCAGAGGAAGATCAGATCGGGTTTGATGGCGAGGCACTCGAGCATCGTCCGCTTCACGTTGGCGACATGCCCGTCGAAGGTGCAGTTGGTGAGGACCAGCATCTTGGCCCGGTCGAGCTTCCCTTCCGCCTTCAGCCGCAGCAGCGCCTGCTTGATCGGTTTGATCGGGAGGCTGCCGTACATCGAATACTGCGGGAGCGGATAGGCATCGATGTAGAGCGGCTGCGCGCCGGCCAACACGATCCCGTAGTGGTGGGACTTGTGGCAGTCGCGATCGATCAGGACGATCTCCCCCGGTTTGAGCAACGCCTGGTGGACGATCTTGTTGGAGGTGGAGGTGCCGTTGGTGACGAAGAAGGTTCGGTCGCCGCCGAAGGCGCGGGCCGAGGCATCCTGGGCAAGCTTGATGTTCCCCGTCGGCTCCAAGAGGCTGTCGAGTCCCCCGGTGGTGGCGGAGGACTCGGCGAGAAAGAGATTCGCGCCGTAGAATTCCCCCATGTCCCGGATCCAGTTCGACTTGAAGATCGACTTGCCTCTCGCCACCGGCAGGGCATGAAACGTTCCGACCGGACGCTGGGCGTAACGTTTCAGGTTATCGAAGTAGGGGGTGGTATAACGCTCCTGGATCCCTTCGAGGAGGCTCAAGTGGATCTCCATCGGCTCCTCCACACCGTAAAAGACGCGGCGGATCGGCGCGGCTTCGTCCGACCCCGCCAACTTTCCGACGTCGCGGTCGGTGACCAGGTAGAGGTCGATTTCCGGACGCACGCGGCGGATCAGGCGAGCCAGTGTCGTGCCGAGATCGCCGTCGCGGCCGGCATCTTCGATTCGAACATGCCATTGAAGAATTTCACGGAGGACCGGCACCGTGTACTCGGAGGCGAACCGGAAGCCGTCGCTGATCACGACCGACTGGAGGTTGAAGTTAAAAATGACGGCCAAAAGCGCATCCTCGAGGCTGCCGACAATGACCGGCTCGTAAATGAATTCGTCGTGCTCCCGTCTCAGGCGGTGGAAAACTTGCCGGAGCTCCGGCCAGGAGGCGCGTTCGCTCGGAGAGACCATAAGGATTTCAAAATAAGGGCGACGGCTCCGGCCGCGTCCGATCGACGGCGGGAGAATCTCCGGGGCGTGGGCTTCGCCTTCCTCATCGATCTCCCACGCCTTTGGATCATCCCGGTAGCTGTTGGAGAGGAGCGCGAAGCTGATCCGCTGCGCGAGGCGCAGAAAGCCGGTCCAGTCGCCGGTTCGGATCCGGTCGTGCACCTGCTCCATGAGGCGAGGACCGGGGAAAGCGCAAAGATCTTCGATCGGCTGCATCGAAGCGAGAAGCACTTCGGCCCCCCTTCTCAAGGAATCGATCCGAGAATCGCCTCCGTCGGCCGATGCCTTTGCGAGCCGGTGCAGGCTGCGCCACCGATCCACACGCGCTTCGGAGGCCGAGAAAAAATCCTTCAGGTCAATCGATGGGAAATCGGCGGGGGTTTCGGCCGCCGCCCCGGTTGTTCCCGGCTGCTTCATCGCATGCAATCCCGCGTGTTTGCTTTTCATCTCCCCGATCTCCTTTGCATGGCTTCGTTCAATGCCTTGATCAACATCCTCTCTCCGAACGGCTTTCCTTCTACCTCTGCCGGTGCGCGATCTGTTCTCTTTAAACCGGCCCCTCTCCTGATCGGTCGGAAGGCTCGCCGTCCCGCGTCTGAGCATCTGCAGTGGAGACGACGCATGGACGCGATGAACAGATCGCGACGTCGCCGATGCATCGGACGTTCCAGACGTGAATGTAAGAGGGGACGTTCCCCTTAAAGCTCTATGGAAATGACGGTCGCTTATCGCGCGAAAGGTTTAATCAGGTACCCATGCGGATGGTCGGTTGGCTCACGATTGAAGATCATCCGCATTGATGGAACAATGACTCATTCTATTTGGGAGAAGATGCAGGTGACAAGAGGGGTCGGCCTTACACTGTGTTCGAAAAACATTTTGCGCACGCATTTTGAATACGTTGAATCGATTGTATGGGGGGACACATCCCAACGGGCTACGGTGCCGGAGGCTTATTAAACTAGAGTCCTCCTCCCCACCGGTATTGCCAGACGGCGCCGATCAGCTTGAAGTCGCCGCCGCTACGGGTCATGACGCCGCTGCTGGCGTTCAACTTAATCGAGTTGTGTCGGTTGACCGGCAGGGAAAAGGTCGCCCCCAAGCGGGTATTCTGCTGAGAATCGTCGCTTCGAACGCCGTCGATCGTGGTCCGTCCCCCTCGATAGGTCGTTGCGTTCAATGCGAGCCATATTCCGGAGCGGAAACCATGAATGAGGTGCCCTTGAAGGGAATAAAGCGGATCTTGCTTTCGTTGCTTGTCTCCCAAAAAAGAGTTGTTGTCGGTGTAAAAAGTGGCTCCCAAGATCAGCTCCAGCGTCAGCGGCCCGATCGCCTTCGACAGGCCGACTTCGGGCTTGATCGACCAACGGTGGGTCCCGATGTTCAAGAGCTTGTCGTCATCGTACTGGCCGAGGGGAAGGCCGATCTGCAAGCCGGCTCCGACGATCAAATCTTGTTTGTAGCCGGGGAACTCCTTCAGCGACAGCGCGGGGGCGCCGTAAAGATTGACCGAGAGCTTCACCCTGGGATCGGCCCATCCACAGACATCTCGCGTCACCTTCTCCCCATTAAACTCGGCCGATCCCGAGGCGCAGGCATACGGCAACACTGCGTTGACTTTCCCCGACTTGCCCCACCAATCGAGCGATCTTGCGTACGCAATTAACGGCATCTGCGCCCGGAGTTCAGCGTCTTTTAACGGCAGTGAAGGATCGGTTAGAACACTTCCCGTCAAGTAGCTGTCGCCCACGATCAGGAAATTCAAACCGACCGGTGTGTTTGCATAGGCTCTTGGCTCCAGCTCTTGTGCGCGACCCTCCGTGGCGATGAATGTAATTAGAACCGCCAAGCCGATCCAGGCAAGGAAGCGGAGCGACGTCGGCCGCCCCGGCGGAACGGAGAGGATCCTTCCCGAACCGTCCAAGAGATCGAAGGGATTCTTTTTCGATGTTCCGGCGTTAAAGTAATCGGAGACCATTCCGGTAGGTGATGCGTTGGCCGCTGTTCGCCCGATTCCGGGATGCGGTTGCGGGTTTGTCCTCTTTGAGAGCCATATTCATTTTCTCCTTCAAATATCAGAAAACTGGATGACGACCTTGATGTCGTTCGGTTTTCTCTCCAGAGCCTGATTGAAATGCTCCGGCTTTTCACGGCGTGTAATCAGGCGGCTCAGCCACTTCCGGTCCGCGCGAGCCAGCGCTTTGGATGCTTTGTACCAGTGGCGCTTGTTCGCATTCACGCTGCCGACGATCACATTGTTCTTCAGGACCGCCCCCGCCGCGACATCGCCGACGGCCCGGGTCGCGATCCCGCCCGATCCGACTCCGGCAAGGCAGAGGATGCCTCCCTCTCCGACCTTTCGGACCCGCGCCGGTGACCAGCGCGGTCTTCGGTTCCCAGAAACTGCGTTGCCCTATCGTGACAACCTGCTCCAACGCTTTCGTGATCACCGTCGTCGGCTCGATCAGCACGCCGAGGATCCCCAGGGAGGGGTCGATCTTCATGACATATTCGGGCTCGATCCGCCATCGTTCCGACATAAATCCGTCGATTTCTTTAATCCCTCGCTCGGTGTACTGGCTGTTGCGGCACATGTCCGATTCGCCCACCGCACAATTGGGGCAGGGAACCGGGTCCGGACGGCGGACAACCCCGACCACCAGGTCTCCCTTTTTGAGTGAACGGCTCGCACCCGGATCAATGATGCGGCCGAGCGATTCATGTCCCAGCACCAGACGCGTCTTTCCCGGAGGCGCCCAGCCGTATTTCCCCTCGACGATCTCGACGTCTGTTCCACAAACACCGACGGCCACCGCTTCAACCAAGACCGAGCCCTCTCCCGCATCGGGCTCCGGAATCTCTTCGAACCGGGCGGTTCCGGGCTTTTTAGGCTCTACGGTAATCGCTTTCATGGGGGTTGCTCCGAAGTAAAGAGTCGATTGGGCCAGGGCCGCGAACCGAGATCGCGTCCACGCTCAAGCAGGTCATTCCCTTCGCGGATATCACCTTCCGAAGATTATAAAGTGGTAACTGCCGAGACGGTAAGTTGGCTAACGATTGAGGATGACGCACGCCAATGGAACAATGATTCATCCTATTTAAGAAAGCATGAAGGGAACAAGGGGGGTCGGCATTACAATACGATAAAAAAATATTTCACGCACGGATTTTGAATGTGCGGTAAGGCGGGACACACCACAATGGATTACGATGCCGGAATTTTTGAGTCGGTCTTCGATTGAGAAGGGCCGTGCTTATTTTCCACATAAAGCGGCAGGCGAAAACTGAAACAGGCTCCCTCTCCGAGCCGGCTTACACACCAAAGCTCACCCCCGAGCTGATTGATCAACTCCTTGGCGACGGCCAGACCATATCCGGTCGACGGCTCCCCTCCCGTCGGCACGGCGCTCAACCGGACCCCCTTCCGGTATAACCTCGCCTGATCTTCCATACTCAACCCGGGACCTTGATCGATCACGCTGCAAACCAGAGATCCCGACTCGGAAACGAGCCGGACGAAGATCTGCTTGCCCGGCGGCGAATACTTGACGGCATTCGACAGCAGGTTGTCGAGAACGGCGGCGAGCGCCACCCCGTCGGCCCAGACGGCGGCCTCTTTCAGGCTCGTTTCGACGGTCATGCCGATATTCTTCTCGTCGGCAATGCGTTGATAAAGCTGGCACGCGTTCCGCACCAACGTCGCCAAATCGAATTTGGAGCAAACCAATTTCAGCTCGGCCGTCGACGAGGAATGCAACAGCTGGCCGACCATCTGCGTCATCAAGTTGTTGGCGTGTTGCACCCCATGAAGCCACCTGTGAACCTTGGCGCTCGGGTGGTCTTCCAGCTCGCGCGAGAGCAGTTGAACAGAGCCTTGCACCACGGCAAGATAGTTGCCCATGGCATGCGCCGCGAACCGAAACGCCCCCGGATCGAACGACGGCAGATGCTCCACGTCGATCAGCGCCTGCTCCAAATTGGCCTTGGCCGTGTTAATCGAGGTGATCACGTCTTGTTTGTGTTTCGTCATCAGCTGGCCTCCTTTTATATCTATACTTACGCAACGGTCCTTTAAGCGAAAATCCTCCTCCTCGCCGGTATTGCCGGAAGATGCCGACGATCTTGTTGAAGTCAACGTCGCCGGCGTTCAACTTAAGCGTTGTATCAGTCGACCGGCAGGGAAGTGGTAACTGCCGGGACAGTAAGGCGGCCGACGGTTGAGGATGACCCGCGCCGCTGGAACAATGATTCATTTTATTTAAAAAAGATGCAGGGAACAAGGGGGATCGGCATTACAATGCGACGCAAAAATCGTTTCACGCACGAATTTTGAATATCACATTTTGAATATCATAGTAAGGCGGGACACATCACGATCGATTACATCGCCGCCGGAATTGGAGAAATAGGATCTATGTGAGCTGCGCCGTGTTCCGTCATTGGGCGGTTCATCTCTCTACGAATCATCTCACTTAGAGTCCCTTTGTAAATATACTTTCATTCAATTTATCCCTTGCCTTTTTGTATCACAAGTGTATTTTAATAGAAGGTGACATTTTGAAACCTGGACTCTTCCGATGAAGCGACATCATGGGAGACAAAGAAAATGAACGAAGACCTCGAACAGCGCGTCGTTGAACGGACCAGAGCGTTGGCGGCCGCCAACGAAGCATTGCAGAAAGAGGTCGCCGAACGCCGACGGGCTGAAGATGCATTGCGGTTAAGCGAGGAGCGGTTCCGTAAAGCATTCGATCGGGCGCCGATCGGCATGACCCTGACCGGCCTCGACGGCCGCTGGATCGAGGTCAATCATGCTTTCTGCCAGATGGTCGGATATTCTGAACAGGAGCTGGTCGGAATGAACTTTCGCGCCATCATGAATCTGGACGACCTCGACGCGAACCTGAAAGGCTTCCGGGAATTGCTCAATCGCGAGAAAGATCCGTTCAAAATGGAAAAGCGCTTTTTCCACAAAGACGGCCACACCGTTTGGGTGAGCGTCAGCGCCACCGTCGTTCGCGACCCGGACGGAGAGCCGCTCTATTTTGTCGCACAATTGGAGGATTTAACCGAGCGAAAACAGGCGAAGGAGGCGCTGCAGCGATTCCAGTTCTCCATGGAGCATGCGCCGGACGCGGTCTTCTTTATGACCCGCGAGGCCGGCTTCTCTTATGTGAATGAACAGGCCTGCCGCTCGCTCGGCTACACGCGTGAAACGCTGTTGAGCCTGAAACTGTGGGACATCGATCCCGTTTTTTCGAAAGAGCGGTGGGAGGAGATTATCCAAAACCGGATCGATACGGTGCATACCGAAACCTTGCACCGGCGCAAAGACGGCGTCGTTTTCCCTGTGGAGGTTTCGGCGCGACATCTCTGGCACGGCGACGATGAATTCCATGTCGCTTTCGTCCGCGACATCTCCGAGCGGAAGCAGATCGAAGAGCAGCTCCGGCATGCGCAGAAGCTGGAGGCGGTCGGCCAGCTGACCGGAGGGGTTGCCCATGAATTCAACAATCTGCTGACGGCGATCACGGGGAGCCTCGCCCTGATTCTCGAACAACTTCCCGCCGGGAGCGAATTGTTCGGCCTGGTCGACGTCGCCCAAAAGGCGGCATGCCGGGGGGCCGGGCTGACCCAACAGCTTCTCTCGTTCAGCCGGAGAAGCCCGGTCGACCAACAGCCGCAAGACCTTGGGAAAGAAGCCAAAGAGGCGGTTCATCTTCTACGGCAGGCGATCGACCGCCAGATTCAGATCGAGATGAAGGTCGATCCCGGCCTTTGGCTCATTCTGGCGGATGCGGGGCAGATGAACCAGCTCATCATGAACCTCTGTGTCAATGCCCGCGACGCCCTGATGGAGCGGATGGAACGGCGCACGGACGCCCCGACGCCGCCGGGGTGGGAGCCGTGCATCTTGATCCGTGTCGAAAATATTGAAGTCGATGACGCGCATTGCCGCATCTACCCCAACGCCAAAAGGGGCCGTTACGTCCGTCTCACCGTTTCCGACAACGGCAGCGGAATCGATGAGGCGATTCGTCATCGCATCTTCGAGCCGTTCTTCACCACAAAAGAAATCGGGCGCGGCACCGGGCTGGGACTCTCCGCCGTCTACGGGATCGTCGCGGAGCATCAAGGATGGATTGAATTACAAAGCGCGAAAGAGGAGGGGACCACCTTCGGGATCTATTTCCCGCAGACGGAGCAATCCCCTCTTTCGAGCCAGACGCTCTCCTCCGAGAGGCCCGCGACGGAGGCTGGAAAGACCATTCTCCTGGTCGACGATGAAGAAGCGATCCGCCTTCTGGGAAAAACGATTCTCGAATACAAAGGGTATAAAGTGCTGACCGCGGGGAACGGTCTGGAAACCATCGCGCTCTTATCCGGAAAGAAAAAAGAGGTTGATCTGATCATTCTGGACTTAACCATGCCCCACCTCTCCGGGGAAGAAGTCCTCCGTCAGCTACACCAAATCGGCCCGGATTTAAAAGTCATCGTGTCGAGCGGCCACCGGACCGAACATGCTTCCTACTTCAAAAAGATCTCCTATTTGCCCAAACCGTACCGCCCCGACGATCTTCTCCGAACGGTCGCGGAAGTCCTGCGACAGGTCTGATCCCCCGTTTACGGTGAATGCGGCCCTTCCTCTTTTCGTATCATCTCAATCTCCGCAAGAAGCTCCTCTTCCGTGATCACCCCTTTTTTGAGAAGAAGAGAAATCGTCGCCTCCTGGAAATACCGCCCTCTTTCGGCGTGGCTTTTCCCTCCTTCATAAGTGATCTTCTCCTTCCCGTTCTGAACCGTCCCCCCCGGCGCGCCCCGACCGGCCGCCCTGGAAGCAAAGCGGGCGATCAGAATGATCGCCGTTAATCCAAGTAACAATAAAAAAACAAAGCCCATTTCTTCCGCCTCACATTATTAAATCTTTTCGATCATCGCTTCATCCAACAGACGGAGCCCCAGAAGGTCGCGCGCGCTCCCCCCCGGAACGAAGATCTCCAGATGCCCCGAGCTGTTCACGATGAGATTGGCTGCGCCCTTCTTCCCCTCCGCATAACTCTTCTTCAGGCCCGACAGTCGAACCCCCTTTACACGAAGCGCCCATTCGGATCTGCCGATCGACCCTTTCAAATCGGCTTCGGTCACGTTGGCAATCGCGTTTCCGAAACGATCGATATAGACAATTTTTCCGACGATCTCTCCCTCCCCTCTTTTGGGCCAAAGCCCTTCGATGACAACGGGGTCTTTGATCTCAGCGCCCAATGCCCCCGGCGGCGTCCCCGTCGCAAGAAGGGCCGCGATCGGGGCAAAATGATCCCGGCCGGCGAACGTCGGACTCTTTTCCTGTGAGAGGAGCGGCGTCTCACCGACGGCATAAACCCGGCATCCTTTCCTCTGAAGGATATAAGTGAGGATGCCGTTGTCGGGAGCCGCGTAGAGCTGTCCTCCCTCGGCGGCGAGGATTTTCCGCCGATCGGTTCCAACGCCGGGATCGACGACCGCCAGATGAACCGTTCCTTTCGGAAAATAAAGCGAGGCCTCCTTGAGGATGAAGGCGGCGGTGATCAGATCTTGCGGAGGGATCTCATGGGTGATGTCGATCAGCGAAACGCCGGGGGCCCTTTGGAGCAGGACCCCTTTGACGCTTCCGACGAAGTAATCGCTTAAGCCGAAATCGGTGGTGAGGGTGATGACGGGGCCGAGGGCGAATGTCGCCGATTTCGGGTTTCGGGTTGCGGAGTGAGATGCCGGCCTTTTTTTACCCCGCATTCCTCACTCCGCATTCCATCGGGCATCATTCAAATGTGATTTTGAGAATTTCGTATTCGACGGTCTTGGAGGGGGTGACGATCGAGACCGAGTCGCCGACCCGTTTTCCGATCAGCGCTTTTCCAACGGGGGATTGAACGGAAATTTTTCCATCCTTCAGATCGGCCTCGTCTTGGCCGACGAGGGTATACTTCTTTTCTTCGTCGGTTTGAAGATCCATAATGGTGACCGTCACGCCGAAGACCACCTTTTCGGTCGAAAGATTGCTCGTGTCGATCACCTGCGCGTTCGCCAGCTTGTCTTCCAGCTCCCGGATCCGTCCCTCGACGAAGCTCTGCTTCTCCTTCGCCGCCGCATACTCCGCGTTCTCCGAAAGATCGCCGTGCGCCCGCGCCTCTGCGATCAAGGCGATGACGTGGGGACGCTCGACACGCTTCAATCGCTCGAGTTCCTTTTGAATTTGCTCATACCCGTTTTGGGTCATGGGTACTTTCACTTTTTTCCTCCCATCTCTGCATGATACTCTTGGAGCGTCTTGACCGCCACTCCCCCTTTCAGCAGCGCTTCGATTCCGCGCACCGCCGCCTTGGCCCCCGCAATCGTGGTGAAATAGGGAATGCCGTAGTACAAAACCGTCTGCCGAATCGAAAAAGAATCGACCTGAGAGACCTTGTCGCCGACCGTATTGATCACCAGATGAATCTCGCGGTTCTTCAGGGCGTCGACCACGTGCGGTCTCCCCTCTTTGACCTTATAGATCCGCTCGACGGTCATCCCGTGTTGCTCGAAATAAGCGGCGGTTCCGGCGGTGGCGATCAGGCTGAAACCGAGCTCGAAGAGCCGCTTCGCCGTCGGTAAAATCGCCGGCTTGTCTTTGTCCTTGATGCTGATGAAGACCTTGCCGGAGACAGGAAGAAAATTCTCCGCCCCCGCCTCCGCCTTGGCGAAGGCCCGGCCGAAATCGTGATCGATCCCCATTACCTCGCCGGTCGATTTCATCTCGGGCCCGAGGATCGAATCGACATTCAATCGCTTAAACGGAAAGACCGCTTCTTTCACGGCGATATGGGCGATCGGCCGCGCCTCAAAAACCCCCTGCTCCCGCAGCGGCTTTCCGAGAATCGCCTTCATGGCGATCTTCGCCAACGGCAGGCCGATCGTTTTGCTGACGAAGGGAATCGTTCGGGAGGCGCGCGGGTTCACCTCCAGAATATACACCGCTCCGTCTTTAACTGCAAACTGGACGTTCATCAAGCCGACGACGCCGAGCTCTTTGGCCAGGATGATCGTCTGCGCGCGGATCGTCTCCAAAATCGAGGGACTCAACGAGAAGGGGGGCAACGAGCAGGCGGAGTCGCCCGAATGAACCCCCGCCTCTTCGATATGTTCCATGATCCCGCCGACGAAGACCTCTTGGCCGTCGCCGACCGCATCGACATCGATCTCGACCGCGTCCTCCAGGTATTTGTCGACGAGGACCGGGTGCTGCGGCGACGCTTTCACCGCATGGGTCATATACTGGCGCAGGCTCTCCTGGTCGTAGATCACCTCCATCGCCCGCCCGCCTAGAACATACGACGGACGGACCATCACCGGATAACCGATCTCTCCCGCCGCTTTCAGCGCTTCGGGATAGGAGCGGGCGAGGCCGCTCTGCGGCTGCTTCAGTCCGAGTTTTTCCAACAATGTTTTAAATCGCTCCCGGTCTTCCGCCCGATCGATCGCATCGGAAGAGGTTCCCAAGATCCGGACCCCTTCTTTTTCGAGGGGGACGGCCAGCTTCAACGGGGTCTGCCCGCCGAACTGGACGACGACCCCCTCCGCCCCCTCCCGCCGGACGATGTGGAGAACGTCCTCCAGCGTCAGCGGCTCGAAATAAAGCCGGTCGGAGGTGTCGTAATCGGTGCTGACCGTCTCCGGGTTGCAGTTGACCATGATGCTCTCATAGCCGATCTCTTTCAGCGCCGCGACGGCATGAACGCAGCAGTAGTCGAACTCGATCCCCTGCCCGATCCGGTTGGGACCGCTTCCGAGGATGATCACCTTCTTTCGGTCGGTCGGGGCCGCCTCGCACTCCCGCTCGTAGGTCGAGTAGAAGTACGGGGTGTACGCCTCGAATTCGGCGCCGCAGGTATCGACCCGCTTGTAGACCGGAAGGATCCCTTCTTTCTCCCGCCAAGCGCGAACCTCTCCCTCCGAGCGTCCGACCAGGTTCCCGATCCGCCGGTCGGAATATCCCGCCGCCTTCGCCGTCCGAATGACCTCCGGATCGAGCGGGGTCCCATGACCCAGCTTTTTCACCTTCTCTTCGATGGCGATGACCTCCCGGATCTGATCGAGGAACCAGGGGTCGATCTTGGTCAATTGATAGATCTCGTCGATCGAAACGCCAAGCCGGAGGGCGTCGGCGACCTGCCAGAGCCGGTTGAAGGTCGGGCGGGTCATCATCTCCTTCAGCCGTTTTCCGTCGCCGTCGTCCAACGCGGTATAACGCGGCTCCAGGCTGTCCCGTTTGATCTCCAGCGACCGGAACGCTTTCAGGAGCGCCTCTTTAAAATTCCGGCCGATCGCCATCACCTCTCCGACCGATTTCATCTGGAGGGTGAGGGTCGGGTCGGCGCTCGGGAATTTCTCGAAGGCGAACCGGGGGATCTTCACCACCACGTAATCGAGCGTCGGCTCGAACGAGGCGGGGGTCACACGGGTGATGTCGTTTCGGATCTCATCGAGCGTGAGGCCGACCGAGAGTTTGGCGGCGATTTTGGCGATCGGGAAGCCGGTCGCCTTCGAGGCGAGCGCCGAGCTTCGGGAGACGCGCGGGTTCATCTCGATCACCCGCATCTCGTCGCTCTTCGGGTTGAGAGCGAACTGGATGTTCGACCCGCCGGTGTCGACGCCGACGCCGCGGATGATCCGGATCGCCGCGTCGCGCATCCGCTGATATTCTTTGTCGGTCAAGGTCTGCGCCGGGGCGACCGTGATCGAATCGCCGGTATGGATCCCCATCGGGTCGAGGTTCTCGATCGAGCAGATGATGACGACGTTGTCGTGTTTGTCCCGCATCACCTCCAGCTCGAACTCCTTCCATCCTAAAACCGACTGTTCGATCAACACCTCATGGATCGGGCTGCTTGAAAGGCCTGCTTCGACGCAGCTCTCGAATTCCTCGCGGTTGTAGGCGATGCTCCCCCCGGCGCCGCCGAGGGTGAACGAGGAGCGGATGATCGACGGAAACCCGGTCTCCGCCACCACCGCCAACGCCTCTTCCCGGTTGCGCGCGCGGCCGCTCTTCGTATATTCCAAACCAGCCTTCTCGATGACCCGCTTGAAGGCTTCGCGATCTTCCGCCCGCTTGATCGAGTCATATTTCGCCCCGATCAGCTCGACGCCGAACCGCTCCAGCACCCCCTGCTCATAAAGCGCCACCGCCATGTTGAGCGCCGTCTGTCCTCCCATCGTCGGAAGGAGCGCATCGGGGCGCTCGCGGGCGATGATCTCCTTCAACACCTCGACGGTGATCGGCTCGATGTAGGTCCGGTCGGCCACTTCGGGATCGGTCATGATCGTCGCCGGGTTGCTGTTGACCAGGATCACCTGGTATCCCTCTTCGCGCAGCGCCTTGCAGGCCTGTGTCCCGGAGTAATCAAACTCGCACGCCTGCCCAATGACGATCGGCCCGGGGCCGATCAAGAGAATTTTATGAATGTCGGTTCGCTTCGGCAATTTCGATTCCTGTTATGGTTTTTTCAAGACGTCGTCATGGTGACCGACGACCCGCAACGTGATCAGATCTTCATCCTGAGAAAAGGTAAACCGATAGTGATCATCTACCCGCACCTCCCAGATACCGTCGGCTCCCTTGATTTTCTTTGTATGGAGAGAGGGATGCCTTGGATTTCGAAGTAGAAGCGAAAGCTGCTTATAGAATTTGTTTCTCACCCCAACAGGCAACTTCCTCATCGACTTCTCAAATCGCTCGGTTGTCTGAAAGCGCATTTAATCGCCATTCTCTATTTTTTTCTTTAAAGCATCAATCGAAGGGTATTGATGAACTCTTCCCTTTTTAATGTCCTCTTCCGCCCCTTTCTCCATCTGCTGCCACTTCTTCGTCCAGAAGTATGCCTGACTCGGATCGATCATCTCCTTGGTTTTGAGAAACTGTACGAAGTCTAAAACCTCTTTCAACTTGTCGGAAGGAAGGCTCTTCAACATCTTCTGAAGTTCTTTATACTCTATCGAAGCCTTAGCCATGATCCCTCCTCCGTCCGAACGTAGCCATGATGCGCAACGGCAAATCCTCCGACCACGACATATCGAACCCCTGCTTCATTGAGCGATTTACAGAGCTGAACCAAGTCGTCTACGGTCGGGTTTCTGCTGAAGCCTTGGCGATCATCCGGATCATCCATTGATCTGCTTCCTCAAACGTCCTGAAACGATAAACCCCCCTTGGACAAATGCCGCGGTTTCCGCGAAGTGCCTGCAGCGTCTTTAACAAGACATCGTAGTCTTTCTCCGTTTCAGTCTCCCTCTGCCGCCGCCTGCCGACGATTTTGATCTTCTCCATCAGATACTCTTTTCTGTAGAACATCCTTCGCCTGCTTCGGGCCTATTTACTTCCATGTCGCTGAGTACCACCGGCTTGAACCTTTCTTGCATGGGCCAATTCCAATTCGTATCTTTGCCTATTTGCTTCTTCTAGATTTTGAAACTTAAAAACCCCCTTGGGATAAACGATGGAATTCAGTTGATCCGCAAATGCCCAAAGGTCGGCGACTCTTTTAAAGTACGCCTCATCCGGATTGAAATTCCATAGAGCTCGTTCCGCTTCTTCAAACGTTCTATATTTGTAGACCGGCATCAGACTTCTCGATAAAGATGAAAATCAACCCTAGCGAGGCAGGTTTGATTTTCTTGCTTTAATTAGCTCCAGTAAAAACGCTGCATCCATTTTATCTCGATCGCGCACGGTGTCCTTCTTGAGACGATACAACGTCTCGGGTGTCGCAATCTTGATCTTTGTCCCTTGGTAATCAAGAACTTCATAATCCAAGCTCTCAAATGCGGCAACCTCACCTATCCGAGCGATGACATCGATATAAAAATCATTCGGCGTTCCATAACGAATCACGGGATATTTCTGCAACTCACCGAGCGTAATCTCCTCGATGGAACCATCATCGAAAACCTCATGGAGCGCCTTCCTCAACCTTTCAACGTTTTCAGGAACCATCTTGACCATAATGTCCACATCACGGGTTAACCGTTCCATCCCATGAAGGACAACCGCAACGCCCCCGATCAAAACATAATCCACACCATGTTTATCAAGGGCAGCAAGAACCGCAATAAAATCCCTGAATTGATCCGACATAGAAATGTATACACTCTCTGTTACGGCATCCAAAGATAAAGAAACCTCGCCGATCCCCCCTGCAAAAGCCGCTTGGGGTCGACCCCCCAGGCGGAGAGGGGATTCACCTCCGTCCGGATCGCCTCGGAGTAGATGTTGTTGATATGCTGGCCCGACCGGCTGTAGAGGATCACACTCGCCTCCGTGAGACCCGCTTCCGATTTCGCAAGCTCGATCGCCTGGTCCAGGTAGCCGATCTGATCGACCAGGCCGGCCTCCTTCGCCTGGGTGGCGGTGTAGATCCGGCCGTCGGCGAGCGCCTTGATCCGGTCCGCGGGGAGCCCCTCCCGGCCTCGGATGATCACCTCCAGAAAGCGGGCATACATATCGTTGATCACACTCTGGAAGATCTCACGGTCCTCCGGCGTAAGGGGCTGTGTCGGGATGCCCAAATCTTTATTCTCTCCCGACTTGATCGCTTCGGCCCCCACCCCCACCTTTTCCATCAGCCCTTGAAGATTCACATGCAGCATGATCACGCCGATGCTGCCGGTCACCGAGGTCGGCTGGGCGATCACCCGATCGGCCGCCATCGCGATATAGTACCCGCCGGACGCGCCGACGTCGATAATCGATGCGATCACTTTTCGGCCGGTCCGCTCCTTGAATCGGACGATCTCGTGATAGATGATGTCGGAGGCGGTCACCGTTCCGCCGGGGCTGTTGATCCGCAAGACCACCGCCTTCACCCCCTTGTCGGACTCCGCCCGCTTTAACTCCTCCTTGACCCGGGCGACCATATCGGGGCGCTCGATCAGGCCATCCGGCTTCTCCTCGGAGATGATGCCCGAGATATCGAGCAGAAGGATCTTGTCGTCGCCGCTCCCCTCGACGACCTTTTCCTCCAACGGTCCGGGCTGGGGGAGCAGGGAAATGTTATAGATGCATCCCGAGAGCAAAAACGAGAGTCCCCCTCCAAGAATGATCGTGAACAGATGTGTATCGAAGATTCGACGTCGCATGATTATCTCCCCCTTCCTTGGGCAGAGGCTGTTTGGTGGGTAAAAGAGTCGATGAACCGTTTGAAGAGAAAGTGGGCATCGTGCGGGCCCGGCGAGGCCTCCGGATGGTACTGAACGGAAAAGACCGGGAGGGTCCGGTGGTGCATCCCCTCGACCGTGTTGTCGTTCAGGTTCACATGGGTCAGCGCCACCTCTTTTTCGATCGACGCGAGATCGACGGCGAAGCCGTGATTCTCGGCAACGATCTGCACCCGACGCGTCGCCAGGTCCATGATCGGCTGGTTCCCGCCGTGATGGCCGAATTTGAGCTTCTTGCATTTTCCCCCGAGCGCCAGCCCCAGGATCTGATGGCCGAGACAAATTCCGAGGATCGGCTTTTTGCCGATCAGCTTCTCGGTGTTCCGGATCGCATAGGTCACCGCCTCCGGGTCGCCCGGCCCGTTCGAGAGAAGAACGCCGTCGGGATTCATCGACAGCACCTTTTCGGCCGGGGTCTCGGCGGGGACCACCGTCACCCGGCATCCCATCTGGGCCAGCCGCCGGAGCATGTTCTGTTTGATCCCGAAGTCGTATGCCACCACATGATGGACCGGCGCCGGAACCGCCTCCCGCCAGGCTCCTTCTTTCCAGGGATATGCCTCGACGCAGGTGACCTGCCGGACGAGGTCCTGCCCGACGAGCGGCGGATGAGACTTCAACTTCTTCATGAGGGAGGCCGTTTCAAACGCTTCCGTCGAAAGGATTCCCTGCATCGCGCCGCGGTCGCGGATCTTTCGGGTCAGGGCGCGGGTGTCGATCCCCTCGATGGCGACGATCCGGTTGCGCTTCAAGAGCTGATCGAGCGGCTCGGTCGCCCGCCAGTTGCTCGGGAAAGAGGAGTACTCCTTGACGATGAACCCTTCCAGCCAGGGACGCTCCGATTCGACATCTTCCGGATTGACGCCGTAATTGCCGATCAAGGGATAGGTCATCGTGACGATCTGCCCTTTATAAGAGGGATCGGTCAGGATCTCCTGATAGCCGGTCATGCTGGTGTTGAAGACCACCTCGCCGACCGCTTCTCCCTCGGCCCCGAACGACTTTCCGAGGAAGGCCGTTCCATCTTCCAGCAGCAGGATCGCCCGCTTCATCGCCTTGCCTCCGCATCCGCGGGCTTCCAGACGCCGGACAGGACGATGCCGGCGATCCGCCCGTTCATCTTCCAGCCGATGAACGGGGAATTCTTGCTCTTCGACTTGAAGTCGCCGGCATCGACGACCCACTCCGCCGCGGGATCGATCAGCGTGACGTCGGCCCGATCGCCGATCCCAAGCCGCCCGATTTTTTTGCCGATGATCCGGGCCGGGTTCTCCGTCATCTTTTGGATCAGCGCCGGCAACGTGAGCAGCCCCTCCTCCACCAACATCAGGGAGAGGGAAAAAGCGGTCTCCAGGCCGATGATCCCGAACGGTGCATGGTCGATCTCGCACTCTTTCTCCTGCGCGGCGTGCGGGGCGTGATCGGTGGCGATCGCGTCGATCGTCCCGTCGGCCAGTCCGGCGCGGACCGCTTCCAGGTCGCGCCGGGTCGCCAAGGGGGGCTTCATCTTGGCATTGGCGTCGAAGCCCCGCACCCGGTCGTCGGTCAGGGTAAAATAGTGCGGACAGGTCTCCGCCGTCACCGCGATCCCCCGCCGCTTCGCCTCGCGAATCAGGTGGACCGAGCCGCCGCAGCTGATGTGGGCGAGATGGACTTTCGCGCCGGTCAGCTCGGCGAGGGCGATGTCGCGCGCCACCATCACCGTCTCCGAGGCGGCCGGAATCCCCTTCAACCCGAGCGCGGTCGAGACCTCCCCCTCGAACATCACCCCGCCGGCCGAGAGGTTGAGGTCTTCGCAGTGATCGATCACCGGCACGTCGAAGATCTTCGCATACTCCATCGCCCGGCGCATCAGCTCGCTGTTCATCACCGGCCGGCCGTCGTCGGAGAGGGCGACACATCCGGCGGCGACCAGCTCCCCGATCTCCGCCAGCTCCTCCCCTTTCGATCCCTTCGTGATCGCCCCGACCGGGAGGACATGCACTTTTCCCTCCGCCTTCGCCCGCTCAAGGATGAATTCGGTGACCGATTGGTTGTCGTTGATCGGGTTGGTGTTCGGCATCGCGCAAATGGTGGTGAAGCCCCCCGCGGCCGCCGCGGCGGTCGCCGTCGCGACCGTTTCTTTATATTCGAACCCCGGCTCGCGCAGATGGCTGTGCAGGTCGATGAGTCCGGGGACGACGAGTTTTCCCGCCGCATCGATTTTCTGGCAGGAGCCCTTGACCGAAAGGCGCGGGCCGATCTCGCGGACGGTCCCTTCTTCGATCAAAAGATCGCCGACGGCATCCCTTCCCGCCGCGGGATCGATGATCCGTCCCCCTTGAATTAGGATTCGCTCGGTCATGATTTTTCTCCGGAAAGAAGATACAACAACGCCATCCGGACCGCGACCCCGTTGGTCACCTGCTCCAGAATCACCGACGAGAGACCGTCGGCCACCTCGGAGGTCACCTCGACCCCCCGGTTGATCGGGCCGGGGTGCATCACCAGAACACCGTTGTTGGCCAACGCGACCCGCTTGCTATTAAGACCATAGAGCTGGGCATACTCTCGAAGGGTCGGGAGATATCCCTTTCCCTGACGCTCCAGCTGGAGGCGAAGGAGGATGATCACATCGGCCCCCGCAATCGCCTCCTCCAGACGATAGTGAACTTTGACTCCCCACTGCTCGATGCCGAGGGGAATCATGGTCGGAGGACCGGCGAGATGGACCTCGGCGCCCAGCTTTTTCAAACCGTGAATGTCGGAGCGCGCGACGCGGCTATGGAGCACATCGCCGACGATCACCACTTTCAGCCCCTGAATCCCCCCCTTCTTCTCTTTGATTGTATAGAGGTCGAGAAGCCCTTGGCTCGGATGTTCGTGCGACCCGTCCCCCGCGTTGATCACCGCGCTCCGCAGCGCCCGGGCCAAAATGTACGGGGCGCCGGAAGAGGCGTGGCGGAGGATGATGATGTCCGACTGCATCGCCTCGATGTTTCGCGCCGTGTCGAGGAGGGTCTCTCCCTTCACCACGCTGCTCGATGAGGTGGAGATATTAATCACGTCGGCCGAGAGACGCTTGGCCGCCAATTCGAAAGAGGTCCGGGTCCGGGTGCTCGGCTCAAAGAAGAGGTTGACCACCGTCTTCCCCCGGAGGGTCGGCACCTTCTTGATCTCGCGGGTCGAGACCTCTTTGAACGATTCCGCCGTCTGGAGAATCAGCTCGATCTCTTCTTTATCCATCTCGGCAATGGCGAGAACGTCTTTTCGCTTCAGTCCCATCGTCTGCATCCCGGGGAGGCACGGGGGCCTGCCCCTACGAATTCGATTATTTTTCCGTCCCTTTTCTCAAAACGATCCGATCTTCTTCCCCCGCTTCTTCAAGGAGCACTTCAACTTTTTCGTCGGTGGCGGTCGGGAGGTTTTTCCCGACATAATCGGCGCGGATCGGCAGCTCGCGATGGCCTCGATCGATCAAAACCGCCAATTGAATCTGCTTCGGCCGTCCCAGGTCCATCAGGCCGTCCATCGCCGCGCGAATGGTTCTCCCGGTAAAGAGGACATCGTCGACCAGGATGATCTTCCGGTCGTTCAGGTCAAAGGGAATAAGGGTTTTCTTGAGGACGGGAGACTCTTTCCGATGGGCCAAATCGTCTCGATACAGGGTGATGTCGAGCTCACCGATCGGAACGCTCTCCCCTTCAATCTCTTGAATCTTCTTTCCCAATCGCTGTGAGAGGTAGACCCCGCCGGTTCGGATACCGATGAGTGCAAGCTCCTTCGACCCCTTGTTCCGCTCCAGGATTTCATGCGCAATCCGGGTTAGGGCCCGATAGATCTCGACCGAATTGAGAATCACCCGTTCCATTGCTCTCCCGTTCTCCTCCCGCCGGCGTCAGGGTATAAAAAAACCTTCTCCCGCCTATGAAGATCGGGAGAAGGTTTTATGAAGTCGTTAAAAATCACCGTCCATTCCTTTCCAGCCTCGCGGGGCCGGTTTAAAGGGTAACTGGGGCTATTCTATTTTGATGGGAGGGAAATGTCAAGGGTTTATTGTGGTTTCAATGAACCACCGACTACCGCGCCGTCGCGGCCATCTGCTGGCACCAGTTGGCGTCGGGGGTGGCGCCGGCCTCGCGAATGCTGCCGGAACTCATGAGATTCTGCGGATCGGTGCTGTGATGACCCCCTTCGGCGTCCCCCGTATAACCGGCCGCGTGGCCCGATTCATGCGCGAGGGTGTCTTCGGCGGCCAGGGCGCGGTTCCACAAAATCCCTTTTTCTGGGGTGTTGGCGCGCGGGAAGATGCGGACCCCCTCCCAGGTCTGGCTGAGGGTCGATTCCGTCACAAGGACCTTCACCCCGCCGGCCCGCCCGGCGATATTGTCGAAGTTCCGGTCGCGCAATTCACGGTCGGCGGCGACGTCGCTGTCATAGTCGCCGTCGGCGGGGGCCGGCTTGTTGGAGCGGCGCCAGTCGTAGTGTTGCTTCACGTCGATGTTGCAGGCCCGGTTATGGACGGCGCAGCAGCCGGCGATGGCGGCCTTCTCCACCCGAATCGACGCCCTCAGCTTTCTCATCGTCTCTTCATTCGCCTGCGCGCTGGAGTCGAAGCCGATATTCACCCAGATGGTCTTGCGCGGAACCGCCGGGGCCGCTTGCCGCTGGATCGGCCCCGCCGCCGCGCCCTGCTGGATGGTATGGGTCGGCTCGTGCGCCGGCAACGGCCCCCCTTCGGCGGCATCCGGCATGCGCATCACCCGCTCAGCGACATCATCCGCTTCCCGCTCAGACGCGTCTCCCGGCCGGCCGATCGTCCGCTTCATTTGCAAAGTCCGTTGCACCGCTTGATTCCCGATGATCCGCTGCAATCGGAAAAAGGGATGTTCCAAATGATCGGTCCCCAGGGTTGCCCTGTTGGACCGAGCGAGGCCGGAGGATTTTCGCGTTTGAGTTTGATTCTGCTTTCCTGCCATGGGGGACATTTTATTCCTCCCGCTTCATTGCGGCAGCGCCGCCGGACGCTCCACGAACGGCGGATCGATCGCGAGAGATTCGGTTGGAAAATAATGAATTGAGTCGAACAGAAAAGTTTTGTTGAAGTTCTTATGGAGAGGATATACCAGACGAAGAGATGAAATCAATACCGCAGGAGAACGCGGCTATGCGGCTTCATCGGCTTTCCAGCCGCCGACCTTTCCGGTCTTCCTTATCTTAGCAATGTCCGGCCGGGGGCCGAAGGGGTGTTCGCCGAATTGATTTCTAAGAAGGGCGACGGCGCGGGCGGCGTCCGAGCCTCCCCCGCGGGAGGTAAAGAGAGCCAACACCGATTGGGTGATCGCCGGCATCGGGACCTCTTCTTCGATCGCCTCTTCCAATGCCCAATTGACCTCGCCGGTATCCTCGACGTAGGCCGGGACATTGGAAAGATCGGGATGCTCGCGCAATCCCCGCTCCATCAGCTCGACCAGCCACCCGCGGATCACCGAGCCGTGCGACCAGGCATGAAAGAGATCGGCGAGATCGATCTGATAGTCGGAGCGCCGCATCAGTTCCACCCCCTCCCCGATCGACTGAAGCATGCCGAACTCGATCGCGTTATGGACCATTTTGCAGTAGTGCCCCGCGCCGGGAGGGCCGGCATAGAAGAAGCCCTCTTCAACGGCAAGCTTCATTAAAATCGGCGCCGCCCGCGCGACCGCGTCCTCCGTTCCCCCCACCATGAAGCAGGCGCCGCTCCGCGCCCCCTCCAGGCCGCCGCTGGTCCCGCAATCGACGAAGCCGATCTTGTTTTTTTGGAGGCGGCGAAATCGCGCGATCGAATCCCGAAAATGCGAATTCCCCCCGTCGACGATCACATCCCACGGCTCCAGAAAAGGAACGAGCCGGTCGAGCGCTTCGTCGACCGTCGGCCCCGCCGGCACCGAGAGAAAAATGACCCGGGGCGATTGGAGTGATTTGACAAGATCGATCAGGCCCGCCGTCACCTGGACGCCATGACGGCCCAGCGCATCGAGGTTCGTCACCTCTTTGGAGAAGCCGACGACCCGAATTCCGACTTCGGCCGAATGAATCGCCAGATTGCTCCCAATCCTTCCCAGACCGATGATTCCAAATTCCATGGTGCGTCCTCCTCGAAATAAATATGGGTGGATCACCCCCCGGCGAGAACGACCCGAGCCGGGGCGCCGTCGGCGCCGGCGATCTTGAGGGGAAGACACCGGAGATCGTAATCGCCCGGCGGGGGAAGCGACAGATCAAGGCCCTCAATCACAACAACACCGGCATTGAGGAAGGTCTGATGCGTCCGCGGCTGCGGCGCGCCGAACGCCTCGACGGAGAGATAGTCGATGCCGACCAGACGGACGCCGCGCGCAACCAGCCACTCCGCCGCCTCCGGCGTGATATAGACGAAATCCTCATGAAAACGGGGCGCCTTGATCCACTCCCGATTCCGTGTTTGAAAAAGAACGCGGGTCACGCCGTTCAATCCGGCCCGTTCGAGCTCGCCCGGACGGACCGCCTCCGGATCGTCGATCCGGACCAGACGCGCCGGTCCGCAAAGGATCTCCAACGGCAGCGTCTCAACCCCGGGCGCCCCTTCGATAAAATGAATCGGGGCATCGACGTGGGTGCCGGTGTGCAGGCCGAGCGAAAGGGCGGAGACATTCGCCGGGTCCCCTTTTTTCATCCGCTTGACCGGCGTGAGGGCGGGGCCCGGCTCCCCCGGATAGGTCGGCATGGAATGGGTGAGTGTCATTGTCACATCATAAAGTCGCATCGCTTGTCCCTCAAGTTTGAGGTGATGGTCTTTTAAATGATCTTTTCACACGGCGCGGAAAGAAGTCAACGGAGGGTCGGGGGGAGGGCCTTCTGACGCGACCTGATCCGGCCGTTAAGATTGCGTCGATCGATCCGATCCCATAAAGAAAGTAAAAGGGGGACGATCCCCCAGGCCGGGAACGGTGATCGGACGCAAAAGGTGGAGCTCGGCCGTCAGGGCGGCCGTCGCCACGGTCCGAGAAAGGGGGGCAAGACGGGGCATCTCCTCAATTTGAGAGAGGGTGTAAAAACCGCATTGGGCGATCTCCTCGGTCGGTTGGGTGAAGCATTCCCCGCCGATCGCCTCCAGCAAGAAAACTGCATACGACGTGTTCACATCAGAATCGGCCCGGTTGCGGAATCCGACCATCCCGATGGCGCGGCACTGAAGACCGGTCTCCTCCATCACCTCCCGGACCGCCGCTTGGTCGACTGTTTCATCAAAGTCGACGAACCCTCCCGGAAGGGTCCATCCCCCCTTGTTCGGCTCTTGATTACGCTGGATCAGGAGGACCCGGCGCTCTCCGGTCTGGGGATCGGCGTCGATCACCAGACCGCCGACGCCGAGGGTGAAGCGGCCGTAGTCGATGAAACCGCACCCTTCACCATCCGGGAGACAAACCCGGCGGAGGTGCCGCTCGACTTTGTGCTGAACCAACGGCCGACCGCATTCCGGACAAAACTTCATCTGCATTCTCCTTTCGAGCCCATATCGGTTTTGACTTTAGTCGAAATCCCGTCGATGAGTCAATCTCGCCTGTCATCCGGAGCTGAGCAAAGGATCTCGTCGTTCAGGTTCGCCCGCTCGCTTTTCCTCTTCGCTTCTATTAAAATGAAAATACTGTTTGAAGGAGTTTTATGATGAAAGCAATGATCGTAGAAAAACGAGGACCGCTTGAGGAGAGGCCGTTGCAATCGGTCGAGCGTCCGATCCCGGCGCCGGGCGCGGGAGAGGTGTTGATCCGCGTGGAGGTCTGCGCAATCTGCCGAACCGATCTGCATGTGGTGGAGGGGGAATTGCCGGTTCACAAAAACCCGATTGTCCCCGGTCATCAGGTCGTCGGTGAGATCAGCCGGCTCGGCCCCCATACGAGCCGGTTTCAAGTAGGCGACCGGGTCGGCGTCGCCTGGCTGTGGGCCGCCTGCGGCGCCTGCTTCTACTGCCTTCGCGGCGACGAAAACCTCTGCGAGCTCCCCCAATTTACCGGCTATGACGTTGATGGCGGTTATGCCGAATACATCGTCGCGCAAGAGGCGTTCATCTATCCCTTGCCGGCCGATCTCCCCTCGCATCAGGCGGCGCCGCTCCTCTGCGCCGGAATCATCGGCTACCGGGCGCTTCATCGAAGCGACATCCGGAAGGGGGGGCGCCTGGGCCTTTACGGATTCGGCGCTTCGGCCCATGTGGTGATCCAGATTGCGCGGTATTGGGGATGCGAGGTCTACGTCGCGACACGCGGGGAGAAACATCGCCGGTTGGCGAGTGAGCTCGGGGCCGTGTGGGTCGGCGAAGCGGCCGATGTCCCTCCGGTCAAGCTCGACGCGGCGATCATCTTCGCCCCGGCGGGCGAGTTGGTTCCCGCCGCGCTGCGCGCGGTCGAGAGAGGAGGAACCGTCGCCGTGGCGGGGATTTACATGACCGATATCCCTACCCTCCATTACGGGACGGAACTCTTTTACGAGAAAAACCTTCGAAGCGTCACGGCCAACACACGGCGGGACGGAGAGGCGCTCCTCCGATTGGCTTCGGAGATCCCGATCCGGACGCATACCGAATTGTTTGGTTTAGAGCAAGCGAACGAAGCGCTCTCGCGCTTGAAGCACGACGGGATACAGGGGGCGGGGGTGCTGAAAGTAAAAAAAGACAATTAGGAATTAGGAATCAACATCAAAAAACTTGTTTTCAATTCCTAATTCTCAGATTCCTAATTGAAATCACTGTACGTTGAGGTCCCGCGCGCAACGGACGCCGACGCTGCTCTCTCCGCGGTCGGCATGGGCCCCGCCGAAGCGCTTGGAGGCGCGCAGATCGTGCGGCGAGTTGTTGAACGATCCGCCGCGGTAAACAAGGACTTTATTGATATCGGGCTCCGCCGGTCCCTGCGGATTTTTGAAAGGGGATGTTTTGTAGTAGAACTGATCATACCAATCGGAGACCCACTCCGAGACGTTGCCGGCCATGTCGTAGAGGCCGTAAGGGCTCCGCCCCTGCTCGAAGCTGCCGATCGGCGCGCTGTATTTGAAGCCGTCTTCGTCTCCGCGGCCGTTGGCCAACTTCACGTTGAAGGAATCCCCCCACGGAAAGGTTTGGCCGTTCTCTCCCCGCGCCGCCTTCTCCCACTCCGCTTCGGTCGGAAGACGTTTTCCCGCCCACTTGCAATAGGCAAAGGCATCGATCCAGGTCACCCCGACCACCGGCTGGGTCTCTCCTTTCAAGAGATTAACGTCGTCCTCGAAGACCGGAATCGTCGGAAGGGGACGCTTAAGCATCTTGGCGAATCGCGCATAGTCGGCATTGGTCACCTCGTGTTTATCCATATAATAACCATCGAGGTAGATGACCCGCTGCGGCTGCTCGTCGAAATCACCCTCGGGTCCTCCCCCCATCGTGAAGGAGCCGCCGGGGATCAAGACCATCTCTCTGCCGTCGCCGCCGACGATCGTTTCGAAGGAGCTGTAGTCGACCGATTTCATATCTGGGACCACCGCGACTTCCGTCTGGATCAGCCGGGTCCGCTCCCGAAGTTCCTTCGACTTTTTCGATTCGACGACCAGCGCGACCATCGTCAGTATCGTCAGCAGTGCCATGGTAATACAGATCGCAAGAACGACGCCTCGGCTCATTCAATCTCCTCGGATTTGAAAATGGGTGGGTGGTCCCTTGTTAAAGCCGTATTAATATAACGAATTTACCCTCCCTTTGCAAGCGCATCCCCCCTCTTCTATCCGTTGCAATTTCAAAAAGTCATCGATATAATCGCACTCATGAATCTCATTGATCGGAGGAATTTTCTCCGCTACGCCAGTCTCGGCATCTTCGCCACCCTCTTCACTCGAAAGGTCGAAGCGTCAACCTTTCTGATGAAGCGATTTTTGGCCCTTCCCCCGAAAGAGATTCCCTTCATCACCCCCAACGAACACTTCTATATCGTCAACTTCGGGAAACAGCCGCAGGTCGATGCGGCCGACTGGACCCTCCGGATCACCGGGAAGGTGCAGCGCCCGCTGGAGCTGACCTACGAAGAGATCCTCGCCCGCCCCGCCGTCGAGAAGATGGTCACCCTGGAATGCATCGACAACGAGGTCGCCGGGGAGTTGATCAGCAATGCCGTCTGGAAAGGGGTGACCTTGAAGAGCCTGATCGAAGAAGCCACGCCCCTTCAGGGGGTCGAAGATGTGGCGATGTACGGCGCCGATTCTTACTCGGACGGGATCACCCTTGATCGCGCGTTGAATTACGACGTCTTCCTCGCCTACCAGATGAACGGGGTGACCCTGCCGAAGGAGCACGGCTATCCCCTCCGGGCCGTCGTCCCGGGACTCTACGGGATTAAAAACGTGAAGTGGCTGACGCGGATCGATCTGGTCGCCGGGGACTATAAAGGATACTGGCAGCAGAAAGGGTGGACCGATACGGCGACGATCAAAGTAAAATCGCGGATCGACGCCCCCGGCCCGTACAACACGATTAAAGCGGGATATACTTTCCGGGGCATCGCCTTCACCGGAGGATACGGCATCCGCTCCGTGGAGATTTCACTCGACGGCGGAAAGAGCTGGGTCCCGGCGACGATCGAGCCCCCCCCTTCCCCCTATTCTTGGGTCTTTTGGAAATATGAATGGAAGGACGCCAAGCCGGGAACCTATCAAATCCTCTCCAGAGCCACCGATAAGCTCAGCCGGACGCAGACCGCCTTCGTCTCCCGCGCCTTTCCGGACGGAACCTCCGGCCTTCAATCGATCGTCACCTTCGTCGACTAATTCACCGATCAACCGTCAAGATCCGACTTTTCCTTCCACCGTACGCCCCTTCCGACCAGCAGATACAACATCCCCATCGCCAGGAGCACGGCGATAAAAATCCCGGTCAGGCTTTTCTCCGCCAGCGGGAGCCACGCCAGCACCGCCGCCGTCGCGCTGTAGCCGATCATCAGGATCACGCCGGACCAGATCAAGCAGTTGATGAGCTCGATGCTCATGAAGGTCGACCAGGCCATCCCCGACAGTCCCATCGCGACCGCCCCGACGATTCTCATTCCATAGAGGTATTGCATGATAAAAATGCTCAGCTTCGGATATTTCCGGATGAGGGGGAGCGCCCGCTCGATTTTCGGCTTCCAACGCGGGACCCGGGCAAAAAGGCCTTTTGCCTTAAGATAACGCCCCAGACCGTAATAAACCAAATGCCCGACATACGCCCCGAGGGCGCCGACCAGCCAGGATCCGAGGGGGGAGAGAATCTGCTGATGCGCCAATCCGCCCGCCATCAACATGACCCCTTCTCCTTCAAAGAAGGTCCCGAGCAACACCGTCCAGAGACCATATTGTTTCAGCAGCTCAGTGAGGGACATTTATATCGACCCGTTTTTGACGAACGACTCTTTCCGGAAAAAAATGGAGCGCGGCTTTCCATCCCATCGAACGGAAAGGAAATCGTCAAGGCGCGCAATGATTCCACTTTCTCTATTCGGCTTTTTTGATGTGAAGTTCCTTGAGTTGACGCTGATCGACCTCGGAAGGGGCGTTCGTCATCAGGCAGATACCCTTCTGTGTCTTTGGAAAGGCGATGACATCCCGGATCGAATCGACGCCGGCCAGGATGGCCGTCAACCGATCGAGTCCGAATGCGATGCCGCCGTGCGGAGGGGCGCCGTATTGGAGCGCTTGAAGCAGGAAACCGAATTTTGCCTCGGCCTCCTCTTTCGTAATGCCGAGAAGATCGAACATCTTCGACTGCACTTCGTTTTGATGGATACGGATGCTCCCGCCGCCGATCTCCGTCCCGTTGAGGACGATGTCGTACGCCTTCGCCCGCGCGCGGAGCGGATCGGTCGCAAGCGAGGGGATGTCCTCATCCATCGGCGAAGTGAAAGGATGGTGCATCGCCACGTAGCGCTTTTCGGTTTCGTCGTATTCCAGGAGCGGAAAATCGGTGACCCAGAGAAGCTTGAGGGCGTTGGGATCGATCAGGTTGAGCCGCCGTCCGATGACCAAACGGAGATGGCCGAGGACTTCATAAACAACCTTCTCCCGATCGGCGACAAAGAGAAGAAGATCCCCCGGCGCCGCCTCCAACCGCTGACCGATCTCCTTCAGCATCTCCGGTTTAAAAAACTTGGCGATCGGCGCTTCCATCCCTTCGGCGGTGACCTTCATCCAGGCAAGCCCCTTGGCGCCCCGTCCGGTCGCCTCCAGGGTCAACTCTTCCAGCTCTTTTCGGGAGAGTGTGGAAAGCCCTTTCGCATTGATCCCTTTCACCAATCCCTTCTTCTCGACCGCCTCGCGGAAAACTTTAAATTCGGAGCGAGCCGCGATATCCGAAAGATCCTTCAGCTCCAGCCCGAAACGGAGATCGGGCTTATCGACTCCGAACCGGCTCATCGCCTCCTGATAGGTCAGCCGCGGGAAGGATGATTCCAACTGAATTCCTTTCACCTCCTTGAGAACGGTCCGGACCATCTCTTCCATCAAAGAAAGAATATCCTCCCGCTCGATGAACGACATCTCAAGATCGATCTGGGTGAACTCCGGCTGCCGGTCGGCCCTCAAATCTTCATCGCGGAAGCAGCGGACGATCTGGTAGTACCGGTCGAATCCGGAGATCATCAAGATCTGCTTGAAGAGCTGCGGCGACTGGGGCAAGGCATAGAACTGGCCGACGTTTAAGCGGCTGGGAACGAGAAAGTCGCGCGCCCCTTCCGGCGTGCTTTTGGTGAGAAAGGGCGTCTCGATTTCGAGGAATTGGTGTTGATCGAGAAAACGGCGGACCGCTTTCGAGAGGTTGTGGCGAAGAATAAAATTCGTTTGGACCGATTTCCGCCGAAGGTCGAGATAACGGTATTGAAGACGGAGCGATTCAGAAGGCTCTTTCTCTTCTTCGATGGAGAAAGGAGGGGTCAACGAGGCATTGAGGATGACCAGATCGCTCGCATGGATTTCGACTTCTCCCGTCGGAAGCTCCCGGTTCACCGTCCCCGCAGGGCGGCGCATCACCTTGCCGATCACCTGGATGACATACTCCGACCGAAGCTGATGCGCCCGTTGATGGATCTCTTCGGAGAGCTGCGGGTTGAAGACAACCTGGACCAGACCTTCCCGATCGCGAAGATCGATAAAGATCAACCCGCCGTGATCGCGCCGCCGGTGAACCCACCCGGCCAGCGTCACCTCTTTTTCAATCTGCGCCGCCGTCAACGCGCCGCAATAATCTGTCCGTTTCATTGTTCTATGCCTTTATTTATTATATTGGCGTGCAGATTAACACGCGTGATTTTCCTTGTCAACGCGAGCAAGACGAGAGCGCCGTCTTACATAATTCCCAGATTCCTAATTGATCTTTTAGGGAGTATCGGCAATATGGAAGGTGCGGACTTTGTTGGGCCCGCCGTAGACCATGAAGACCTTTTTACTCATACGGATATGGTAATTTGCCCAGGCGTTCGGCTCTCCATTATAATAGGCTTCGGGATCGACACCGCTGGCATTCAGAAAGTCGGGTTCATAAAGGCCGGCGTCCAATACTTCGGCCACCAGACACTCTGTAGTGAATCCCTGTCCTTTCAAAGTAACCTGTGTTAAAAGTTTAAGTATCTCTTCACTGTTCGTTAAAACCAATGGTTCCATTCCGTCTAACCCCCTCCCGCGCGTTTACCCCGCACCGCCTCGCCTTTCGGTTTCACCGGCGCTTTTTTTGCCGCCCCCCCTTTATGAATGAGCCCCTTTAATCCCTTCACCTCCGCCGGCGTCAGCCGGCGATAATCTCCCGGAAGGAGATCCCCCAGCGCCAGAAAACCGTAAGCGACCCGCTTCAACTTCAATACGTCATGACCGATTTTTTCAACCATCATCCGAATCTGCCGTCGCTTCCCTTCGTGTATGATGATCTCGATCCAATCATGCTCGGAGGTTTTCCGAAGCGGCCGAACCCGGGCGGGAGCGCTCTTTCCGCCCGGCAGCGAAAGCCCTCCCAGTGCCAATTTTTTGATCTTCTCTTCCGTCAGATGCCCTTTGATCTTCACCCAATAGGTCTTCTCAACCCCGCTGCTCGGGTGCATCAACGCACCGGCCAGGTCGCCGTCGTTGGTGAGAAGAAGAAGCCCTTCCGAATCATAGTCGAGGCGTCCGACCGGATAGACCCGCTCTTTGATGTCCCGGACAAACTCCATCACCGTGGGCCGACCTTCGGGATCGTGAACCGAGGTAATATATCCTCTCGGTTTATTTAAAAGCAAATAGATCTTATGCGGCTCGATCTGGATTCGCTTGCCGTTTACTTTGACGTAGTCTTTCTCCGGATCGACCTTGGTACCGAGCTCCGTGACGATCTTGCCATTCACCTGAACCCGCCCATCGAGAATCATCTCCTCCGCATGGCGCCGGGACGCAATCCCCGCTTTCGCAATCACCTTCTGCAGTCGCTCTATCATCTTTATACCCCTATTTAAGGCGATTCGATCTCTGATGTTCTAACAGACTCTTTCCTGGATGGTCAAGCACTATCTCTCGCGCCGCAACGAACCGGCCCCGATAGAATCGTCCCGCCTCGCTCGATCCTACTAGTCTAGGAGGGATCGACCCGACTCGCCTATTTGAACCATCTCCATCCTTACATCAGCGGCCCGAGACAGATCGATCCTAAATATCGATGATTATTTTGATAAATGACTTTTCAACAGCCTGTGTATTCACCGGCACACCTGAATAGCCCACAACCTAGTCAGACCGAACTAGGCAATCTTTTCTATGCTAGAACTAGCTAGTATTATATCTTTTTCCGGCGCGGCTCAAGGGTTTCTTTAGGTTTTTTATCCACAGGAAATCCACACTAGTCTATACCGAGAGAGGATCGCCTCGGTCCGAAGCGATCTAGGCCAAATCAAAATAGAAGAGATCGGTCGAACGCGGCGACCGTGGAATCGATGCCTTTTCTAAAAATATCAGACTTTTTACACCCCTCCCCTTCCGAAAAAAGGATCTGAACGAAACGCGTTTTAAGAGGATAAACTTCGGCGAAAAACAGAATGGTATTTTTCAGGATAGGCGGAATGGAAATGAGGTAAGAGAAACCGGAAGAGTTAAAGTCTTCAATGAACTATCCGCAAGTCGATACAAAATCACTCGCGATGGAACATCCCCGTTTGTAATGCCATTCTATCGGACCCGGACGATCACGCTCCGCCGGTTCGCAAAAGATGCACGGAAGCAGGCATCCAGAAAAACCTGAAACCACTCCATTCCCATCTGCACAGATTCATGACAAAAAGGATCCCCCCCTAAAAGGGAACAGACTCGCGACGCGCTGATCGAGGTGATTCACGGTTGGAATCGACTGCGTTAAAACAAAGGAAGGGAAAACATAGGAAGGAACTGCGGACTACTTTTTTTCAACGATTTTTGTATCGCTGATTTTCCAGGTCTCCCCGTCTTTCAGGAGACCCCAACTGACCTTGTTGGTCGCCGTTTGGACTTTCTTGGCCTTTTTGGCCCTTAAATTCGTCTGTTGGTTCATCGTAATGGAGGCCCGGTTTCCGTTGATTTGAAGGTCGGAGATATCAAATTGAACGGAGACACTTTCGTACTGATCAAAGAACGATTGAAGCTCTTTTTCATCTTTCGGAGAGGACTGCGCCAGGTCTTTCAAATAAAGCCCAACGTCCTTATTCTCAAAAGCCTTCTCTTGACGCCGGATAATCTGGCGGATCAGTTCCTCATCCGAGAGCGTTGGCGGCTTGGGAGTAACGGCTGCGGGAGGACGCAATGCCGCCTCTTTGACCGGTTCTTGCTTCGGCGGGATCTCTTTGGGGACAACTTCCTGAGGCGGCGGAAGCGCCTCTTTCCTCTCCATCGTAGGAGGAGCGCTCTTCTTCGGCTCGGGAGGAGAAATCTTTTGAGCGAGATCCGTTCCGGTAACCGGGGGTTCGGGTGCTTTTTTAGAGACCCTAACCTGCTCTACCGCTTTTTCTTCAGCGGGACGGTGCGTCAAGGCCGCCGGCGCCGCTGTGGCAGGCTCGGTCCGGGGCGCCGATCCAACGGCGGGACGCTCGTTTGGCGTATCCGGCTTCACCTCCCCTCCTTTGGGCGCGGGCGCCGCGGGAGGGGGAGGCGGAGAGATCACCGCCGGCTGACTTGGGACCGGCAAAGGCTTTGCCACCAGGATGTCGGGCTCTTCTCCCTTTTTGAGAAAGACAACCGTGCCGACTCCGATAAGACCCAACGCGCCCACAATCAAAAACGCCGTAATGGCCATCGCTCCCCGCTTCTTCGGAACCTCCAACTTGGGATTAGAAGGGACCGCTTTGGATGGATTTGAAGCGGGTGTCCCGATTCCGAGCTGAACCGTGACGCTTTCCGCGGTCGCCAGGGCGGCTCTCTTCATTCGGGCCTGGTCCTTCTCGATCTCCTCATGAAAGAGCTGATGGACGCTTTGCGCCAGATCCGATTGGATCTCGCTGAGTGGCTTCGACAGGCACCGCTCCAGTTCCCCCTGCATCAGCGCGGCGGAGGCATATCGATCTTGCACCTCCTTGGCCAGCGACTTCGCTACGGTTGCTTCGACCTGTTCCGAGATCGCTGCGTTCAATTGGCGGGGAGATTCGAACTTCGCTTCGCGCACTCGCTCGAGTGTGTTGATTTCGCTGTCCCCCTTGAAGAGCCGCTTGCCGGTCGCGCACTCGTACAAGACAATTCCCAGAGAAAAAAGGTCGGAGCGGTGATCGATCCCTTTTCCCCAAGCCTGCTCGGGAGACATGTAGGCGAGTTTTCCTTTGAGGATTCCGGTCCGGGTTTCGTTCTCCTGGAGGGCCGCTTTTGCGATGCCGAAGTCGACCAGCTTGATCTCGCCGTCGTAGGAGATCAGAATATTCTGCGGGCTGATGTCCCGGTGGACCAGGTTCAGCTCGTTTCCGTGCAGATCTTTCTTCTTGTGCGCATGCTCCAACCCGCTGCAAACGCGGCTGACGATGAAGAGAATCTGATCGATCGGAAGGGGCCGGCTACTCTTTTGACTCCGCTCCATGATCGTCCGAAGATCCCTTCCCATGATGTATTCCATTCCGATGTAGTAAGATTCCTCGACCTGTCCGAAATCAAACACCTGGACGATATTCGGATGAGAGAGCTGGGCCGCCACTTTCGCCTCATTGATGAACATCGAGACGAATTCGGCATTCTCGGTAAAGTGGGGAAGAATCCGCTTGATGGCAAGAAGCCGCTCGAATCCTTTCGATCCGGTCTGCTTCGCCAGAAAGACCTCGGCCATGCCCCCTTTGGCAATCTTATCGATGAGGAGGTATTTTCCGTACTGGGCGGGAAAATTCATCCGATTCTCTTTCTCTCCCGGAGATGAATTGGCTACTTTGTATAAAGTTGCGGAAATAAAGGAATGAATCCGTATAGGAAAGTAAATCTTAAGGTCGGCGTTTTGTCAAGGAAAGGCTGTCCGATACGACTCTAGAATGAGAGCAAGAACCATGCATAAGGGATGGATCGGTTATGACGTGTTTGCGGAGCCACTGGAACGGATCGGATTCGGCGGGAGCGTCAGGAGGGTTTGCACCAGCGCCGGCAACACTTCCGGGGACGGGGCGATGCAATCGGGCTGCTCGCCCGGTCGATCGACGTAGCCCCAGGCACACCAGACCGTCGCCGCCCCGAAGGCGCGGCCCATTTTGATATCCGCTGCAGAGTCGCCGATCATCACTGCCCGCCCTTTGTCTGAAAGAAAGCCGCAGCAGAGGGCGGCCTCTTTCAAGACCCGCGGGTCCGGTTTAATCACCGGACAGGTATCTCCGCCGATGACGTCGGCGAAGAACTTTCCAATCCCAAGAAGGTCGAGCAGACGGCGCGAGATCCGCTCCGGTTTATTCGTCACAACCACCAACGGACCGATCAAGGACAAGCGTTTGACCGCGTCGGAAATTCCCGGATAGAGTTTCGTTTCACAGACCACATTCTCGAGATAATCGGCTTCGTATCGACGGCGGACTTCTTCCATCCGCGCCCCCTCGTCCGCTTGAAGATAGTCGTCGAAGCAAGCCCGATAAAGTTGTTCCATCCCCTTGTTGACCCAAGGAAGGACCGCTTCATCGGTGCGGCGCGGCAATCCCAACCCCTCGCGGACCCGATGGGCCGCCGAGATCATGTCGCGCCGGCTGTCTTCGAGCGTTCCGTCGAGATCAAGACAAATCATGCAGCTCATTTCGCCCCCGAGGCCCTGCGCGACAACTGCTCGACGCTCCCGCTCGCATCGCCATGCTCGGTCACCTTTCGCTCCCCGCTCAACGAACCTTTATAAGCGGAGAAGGGGCGGCCGTTGTGGCTGATCACCTCGTGGGCCAGCCCGCCCGGGATGAAAAGAATGTCTCCTGCTTCGACCGTGACCGGAAGGTCATCAAAATGAAACGTGATCACCCCCGACACCGCCGCGCGGATCTCCGGCTCATCGTGCGCATGCCGGCTTCGCTCGAACCAGGGGGCGACGGTCTGAAGATCATAGACTGTATAGCCGAACCGCTTCATCTCCTCGGCGACCGATTCCGCCGTCGGCTCTTCCTTTCGCCCCCATTTGATCACCTTGACCCCATTGGGAAAGGTCGCCATCTTCGCTTGTTTTGACATCTGCCTGCCTCCTCCAAACCCCGAACCGGAGTTCCCTTGCGGTGATCATTTCCCTTTGCCTATCGGGCATCAAAATAGCCTTCTTTTATGCCGGAGTCAATAGGGAAACAGGGAGAGAAAACGGCGACGAAGGAAAGCGTCCCGACTCATCCAGCCGGATGAATCGGTTCCCCCTCTTTTGAAGAATTGTTTTTTCTTTCCCTCTTCCGTACGATGGTTGAATGAAGCTCACCCTCTTTTCGAAAAGGAGCAGCGCATGAAGGCAACGGAATTATTAAAGACCGACCACCGCAATCTGATCGAGCTGATTCACCAAGCCAAGCGGGTCGGAAAAAGGAATGCGCTCCTGCTGAATCGGATTTACGACAATTACAAAGTGCACACCGAAAGCGAGCAGCAGCTCTTTTATCCGGCGATGAAAAAAATCGGACATGAAGAGATTGGGAAAAATATTGAGGAGCATCGAGAGATGGATCAGCTCCTGGATGAGATGATGGCCATTCGGCTGGTAAAGGGAAAAGATGTTTTTATGGAAGACCTGGCCGTCTTCGAGCAAAAAATCCAGGCGCACATCCGGGATGAGGAGGAAAATCTCTTTCCGGCCGCCGAGGATAGGCTGAGAGACAAACTCGACGATCTGGGCGACCGGATTGCGGATCTCAAGATCGATTTGAGAACCGGCGGATACGGCATGGCGGCGTGACCCTGCCAAGGAACCCTACGCCACCCCCTGTCTCTGAAACCATTCGAGCATCCGCTTCCACCCGTCCTGCGCCGCTTCCTTCCGATAGCTGGGACGGTAGTCGGCGTGAAAAGCATGTGGGGCGTCGGGGTAGACGACGATCTCCGACCCGCCCCCGGCGGCTTTTAGCGCCTGGCGCATCCGCTCGACCGTTTCGATCGGAATGCCGGTGTCGGCGCCGCCGTAAAGTCCGAGAACCGGCGCTTTCAATTTCGCCGCCGCGTCGATCGGATGTTGCGGCTGCAGATCGCTTGCCTGCCCCACCAGGCGCCCGTACCAGGCGACCCCCGCCTTCAGCTGCGGACTGTGCGCCGCGTAGAGCCAGACGATCCGCCCGCCCCAGCAGAACCCGGTGATCCCCAGCCGTTTGAGATCCCCTTTGCCCGACTTTCCCGCCCAATCAGCCGCGGCGTCGAGATCGGCCATCACCTGCGCATCCGGGACCCTGGAGACCACCTTGAAAATCTCCTGCGTGTCGGCCATCTTCGACACATCCCCCTGCCGGGCATAGAGCTCAGGGGCGACGGCGAGATATCCGAGTTTGGCCAGACGGCGGCAAATGTCTTTGATATGTTCGTGGACCCCGAAGATCTCCTGGACCACCAGGACAACCGGGAAGGCCCCCCCCTTTTCCGGCATCGCCCGATACGCCGGCATCTCTCCACCCTTGGCCGGGATCTTCACTTCACCCGCGGTCAGGCCGCCCGCGTCGGTTGTGAGGAGTTCGCCGAACGCCGGCCGCACCGCCAGGGCGAACCCGGCGGCCAGCGCCGTCACCACAAACTCCCGCCGAGTAAATGGCTTCTTTGACAGGAACGTCTCTAAAGGTTCTTCCATGCCGTTTCTCCTCCGCTGATCGCAGTCGAATTCTACTCAGATTGCAAATCGATACAGTCTACTTGCTCCGGCCATCGATTTTCAACCCCATTCTCCCCGTCGAGGGCTGCCGTCCTCCCTCCGCAATGAGTCACCCCGCATTTTTAATCCTCTGGTATACTTTCGTAGGATTATTTTAACGCCTTTAAATAAATAATGACCAACGAACAATAACGGCCAACAAGGAGGCTCAAATGCAGTCACGTTTCTACCGCTGGATGCTCGTCCTACTCTTCTTCTCTCCTCTTGTGCTACAGAACTGCGGCGGAGGGGGAAGCTCCGGAGGAAATCCGGCCGGCGCGACGGTGTCGGGAACGGCGGCGACCGGCGCCGCCGTCGCGAGCGCCACGATCACGATCAAAGACGCCGCGGGCGCCTCCGCGACGGCCACCACCGGCGCCGACGGGAAATATACAATCGACGTCGACGGGATGACCGCCCCCTTCCTTGTGAAGGTCGATCTCCCCGGCGGAACCGCGCTTTATAGTGTGGGAGGCGCAGCCGGCGTCATCAACATTCATCCCTTGACCGACATGATCATTCAAGCTTGGTATCAGGTCCAGGGCCAAACCGTCGATGCCGGATTCAATGACCCGGTCGGAAACCCTGCTCCCACGGCCGCCATCCTTCAGACGATTGCCGACGTGGTGGAAGAGATCGTCCATCAATGGCTCATCGCAAATGGGCTCGATCCGGCAGAATTCGACCTGATCACAACCCCCTTTGACGCCGACAGCACCGGTTTCGACCTCCTGCTCGATATGACAACCATTGCAGACGACGGCACGGTGACGATCACCGACGGAACGGTCACACAGACAACCACGGTGACGTTCGACACCTCCGACGGAAGCGCAACAATCAGCACGACAACAACAGACGGAACCACAACCAGCAGCAGTGTCACCACCACGGTGATTCCGGCGACCTCCGCACAACAAGCGGCCCTCGCAGGGGTGCAAAGCGCCCTCACTCAGCTTGCGAACACAGTCAACAGCAAAGGGGACACGCTTGCCGCTTCCGACCTGGCCGATCTGTTTGATCCCGGCTACCTTGAAGATGGGGATGACGCAGAAATCGGCGCGGCGGAATTCGCAACCGATTTTCGTGGGATTACGATGAACGCCTTCTCCGTCGATCGAATCTATTCGTATGACGACACCAATAAGGTGGTCTCTATCGCCGGGGTGGTCTCGTTTACGGAAGACGGGGTCACAGTCGAAGAAAGCATAGAGGATGAAGGGGGATCAGGATTGACCTTCCGGCGTCAATCCGATGGATCCTGGCTCTTATACGGCAATCAGCGGATTGTCCGGGTGGACGCCGACATCCGGATCGAAAACCGGATGGATGACACCTGTGGCGATTGTACCAATCCGGTGAAGGTCCTCCATCTCCAGGAAGAGGGACCGGTCGGCGATATCAGTGGGGTCACGGTGAGCGGAAGCGACGGCTCTTCTTACACCCTCACGGAAAACGTGCTTACAAGCACCGATACCCTGGAGCCGACGCCGGGGAACGAGATCGACATTATCCGGGAGCGGTTCGATCTCTGTCCGCCGAGTTGCGATTCGCTTGATGCCTTTCCGCCTGCTGGGACGGTTTATACCTTCACGGTGACACCGTCCGATGCGAGCGGGGACCGCACCTACACCGATATGGTCCGAGCAAACACAACGGAGACGATCGCGATCACCAACCTGACCGATCACTCGCTCGCCTCCGTCAAGGGTCAGACCGTCACCGTTGAGTGGACATTGCCGACGACCTTCGCGATCGCGAACGTCGATCTCAGGGCATTTGTCGTGGCGGGTGGAAGCGGCTGCGATATCGAAAGCGACACCCGGCTCTCGATCACGGCGACTTCCGGGACAATCACCATTCCGACCCACTGCGGGGAAGGAGAGATCGTCTCGCTGGAAGATCCCGAAGGACCGGTTCCTGCCTCGATCAGCGTCGAGGTAACCGGTGTGAACGGCCAGGTGACAAACGTCTGGTTCCCCTTCCGCTAATCATCGAAGGAACAAAGGCCCCGCGCAGACTTCCGCGCGGGGCCTTTTATTTTATACGTCAGGCTCCAAAAAGAAAACCCGCCTGTAAAAAAGTGTGTCGTGATCCACTTTTTCGTGATCCGGATCTCCTTTGATTGACACCTCTCTCTCGAAATCTGTATATTCGTTGAGATGCGGAGAGAGGGATGAAAAGACTCGTTCACTGGACAGCGCTCTTTTTTGGAATCTTTCTTCTTGCCGGGTGCGACGGGAGAGGAAACAACAACGGCCTGGAGATCGACACCCTCGCGGCGGAGCCTTCGGTGGTCCGGCCGGGGGAGAGCGCCGTGTTGACCGTCTCGGTGGACGGCGAGGAGGGCGGCTTGACCTATCGGTGGCGGGCGGCGGCGGGGACGTTGAGCACAAGGGACACCAATCCGGTCACCTGGACCGCGCCATCCACCGTCGGAAGCGTGCCGATTCAGGTGGAGGTGTCGAGCGAAGAGGGGATGCAAGCGACCGGCTTTGCGACGATGCTGGTTTCGGTCAGCCCGACCGGCCCGATCATCACCAGCGTCAACCCCTCGGAAGCGAAGGCCGGGAGCGAAATCCGGATCACCGGCGCGGGGTTCGGGACAGGCGAGGGGGGAAGCCTGACCGTCGGCGGCGTGACGGCAAGCGGCATTCTCAGCTGGAATGAAACGGAGATCCGGGCGCTGATCCCGGAGGGGGCATCAACCGGATCGGTCAAGGTGGTGATCGGCGGGGTGGAGAGCAGCCCCGGCACGTTGGTCGTTCTGTGGGAGAAGGAGAATCCGGAGAACGTTCCCCTTTCGACCGCGGCGAACGAGCAGCTTTTTCCGCAACTGGTTTCGGACGGCGCGGCCGGGGCGATCGTCGTCTGGGCCGATCTTCGCAATGGGCTGAATACCGACGTCTACACCCAGCGGGTGAACGGCAGCGGAGCGGTGCTCTGGGCCGCCGACGGCGTGCCGGTCGCCGCCGCGGCCAACAACCAATCGGTTCCCCAACTGGTTTCCGACGGCGCGGGGGGCGCGATCATCACCTGGGAAGACAACCGGACCGGGACGTCTGATATTTATGCGCAGCGGGTGAACCGCGACGGGATCGCTCAGTGGGCGGAGAACGGTGTTCCGGTGACTGGCGCGGCGAATGCCCAGCTCTCCCCCCAGGTCATTCCCGACGGATCGGGCGGCGCAATCCTCGTTTGGCTCGATTTCCGCAATGGGGGAACACCCGACCTCTTCGTTCAGCGGATCAACGGGGAAGGGGTGGCGCAATGGGGGGCCGACGGGGTCCCCGTCTCGCTCGCGGCCGACGCGCAACAATCTCCGCATTTGATTTCGGACGGCGCCGGCGGCGCGATCATTGTCTGGCAGGACCACCGGAACGTCACGCACTCCGACATCTACGCGCAACGGATCAGCGGCGAGGGAGAGGCGCTCTGGACCGCCGACGGAACCGCGATCTCCACCGCCGCCAATAATCAGCAATTTCCTCAACTCATTTCAGACGATACCGGCGGAGCAACGGTCGTTTGGCAGGACGGGCGCAGCGGAACCGATAAAATCTTCGCCCAACGGGTAGACGGCGGCGGCGCGGCGCTCTGGACCGCCAACGGCGCGCCGATCGCCACGACCGCCAACGCCCAATCGGTCCCCCAAATGATTTCGGACGGCTCGGGCGGGGCGCTGATCACCTGGCAGGATGGGACCGATATTTTCGCCCAGCGGGTGAACGGCGCCGGCGCGCTGCAGTGGGCGGCCGAGGGGGCTGCGATTTCCACCGCGGCGAATACCCAATCTTTCCCCCGGATCGTCCCGGACGGCGCCGGCGGCGCCATCGTCACCTGGACCGATCGCCGCAGCGGAACGAACGATCTCTATGCTCAGCGGGTCAACAGCGGCGGGACCGTTCAGTGGACCGCCAACGGCGTCGCCGTTTCCAGCGCCGCCGGCGATCAATCTTCCGGCACGGCCACCTCCCCTCCCCAAATCCTCCCGGACGGGTTCGGCGGCGCGATCATGGCCTGGCAGGATCACCGGAGCGGCCAGTGGGACATCTACGCCCAAGGCATCAGCGCCGGCGGTCGATTGTAGGGGCCGGTTTCAAACCCGCCCGATATCCATCCCTATCCCTTGTGCAGTTTGTGGATCGTGATATGGTTCTGGTCGGGGTCTTCGATCACCGACATCCGGCAGACCGGGGTTTCGTAATTATCCAGAATAAACTTCACCGATTTTTCTTTGAGACCTTTCGTAAAGGCCTCGAAATCGCTCACCTCGAATCCGACGCTCGCCCCCTTGGCGCCCGGGGTGCGGCCGATGTTCATGCTGGTGATCGCAAAGGTGTTCCCTCCCAGATCGTACTCGATCCACTGCTCCCCGAAGGTGTAACTGACTTTCAGGCCGAGCACCTCTTCATAAAATTTTCTGGAACGCGCCATATCGGTGACGGGGTACATGGTGAATGCGATCGATTGGATCATGTTCGGTTTTCCTCCTTTTTTGTTTTTCAGGAACGTGACGGTATTCGTCGGGGCGTTGCCCCGTTGGTCGACGACGCCGAGGTTCACAATTCGATCGCGCTGATCGATTCGACGATTCGGGTCGGACGGTAGGGATACCGGTCGACATCTTCGCGCCGCGTGACCCCCGTTAAGACGAGAATCGTCTCCAGCCCGCTCTCGATTCCGGCGACCACATCGGTGTCCATCCGGTCTCCCACCATCACGGCGTTCTCCGAATGTTCCCCGATCTGGTGAAGCGCGGTCCGCATCATCAGCGGATTCGGCTTTCCGACGAAGTAGGCTTGATGTCCGGTCGCCTTCTCGATCAGCGCGACCAGCGCCCCGGTGGCGGGGACGATCCCGGCCTCGGCCGGTCCGGTCACATCGGGGTTCGTTGCGATCAATCGGGCCCCGTTATGAACCAGCCGGACCGCCTGCGTAATCCGCGGGTGGTCGTAAAAGTCGGTATCTCCCACCACGACATAGTCGGGCTGTAAATCGGTCACCACATACCCCACATCGTGGAGCGCCTCCATCAACCCCGATTCGCCGATGACGAAGGCGGTCCCCTTCGGCCTCTGGCTGTTGAGAAAACGGGCCGTCGCCAACGCGGAGGTGTAGATATGATCGGCCCCGACCTGAAGGCCGATTTTCTTCAGCCGGTGCGACAGGTCCTTCGGCGTGCGGAGCGAGTTGTTGGTGAAGACCAAGAATTTCCGTCCTTCCGATTTCAGCCGCTCGATGAAGACATCGGCCCCGGGAATCAGGTTCGGCCCCCGAACGAGCACCCCGTCCATGTCGATCAGAAAGCTTTTCAATAACTTATGCGCCGGCGGATTCATGCGATCGGGCTCCTTCCTTCGATGAGGATCTCTCGTTCAGGGTGGATTATATCGAATCGGGTGGAAGGAAATAAATAGAAATATCGGTGTAGGGGCGGGTTTCAAACCCGCCCTTAGAGGCATCGGAGGCAAAAAGGTTGGGATAGCCCCATCCGGAATGCAGAGAATCAGTAAAGCCTGCAAAACATTTCTTGGGAGCAGTGCAAAAACTTTCCACTTTAAGGTCGTGGGAAGCCCCGCGTCCCCTTTCCGGCAGAGACTCCTACCGGCATTGTTCTTGCTAACCTTACAATCCGACATTCGATTCAATCCGGAAATTAGGTTTGCTCATCATCCCATACTTAAGGAGACCGAAATGAGAGAAGAAGATCTTTATTGCGAAGACCTCGACGAAAACCGCCGGTTCAACCGCTACCACCGTCTGGCAAAAAATGAAAGCAGCGAGTCGGACACCTATGTGGAGCGGATCGAGCGAGAGGATGACGACAGACCCTCCCGTCGCTCGTCCAACTATTTCGACGCCATCTGGGAAGGAAGAACCCGGTAAGAGCAATCGTGCGGATTGAAGCTCCCGGCCGCTTGCAGCGGGGAGCTTCAATTAGATCCAACTTAAGTAGAAACGACTGAACAACCTTACAATTCGCCCACTTGACAGTAATCTCCTTTCGACGGACAATGATCAGGGCGTGTAGGACCTCCCCATGCTGCGCGAGACGCGGCGGGAAGAGGGACCGCCCCGCTCGGGTTGGTGGTTGAACCGGGCGCGTGAACTCCATCTTGGACAACGAAAGGAGACTTGAATGGTATTGATCAAGCGAAGCGGTTTGGCGGCGGCTTTCATGCTCTTCATCATCGCACTTCTGGTCCCCGGGGCCTGGGCCGACGAAAAGAAAGTCTTCCCTGCTCTGGAAGCCCCGGCAGGCTCGCCGGGCGCCGAACACAACGCGGAAGGGATTGAACATTACAATCAGGGACATTGGGATGTGGCGGAGAAACATTTTAGAGCGGCGGTGAAAGCAGACGACAAGCTCGCCCAGGCCCGTTACAACTTGGCCTTAGCGCTCGACCAGATGGGAAAGCACAAAGAGGCCACGGAGCAATTCGATCATGCGGCGCATCTCGCCCCGAAGGATCCGGCCATCGCCGAATCCCCGATCCTCAAAGGCCACCTGAAAGGGATGAAAAAGCATTAATCTATCAATTTTGTAAGGGCGGGTTTGCCCCCCCTACATTGTAAAATAAAATGCCCCGACCGGAGCGATCCGATCGGGGCATTTTTCGTGCGAAGAAATTTCCGTTAGGAAACGAGTCTCACGTTGGTGGCTTGTGGGCCTTTCTGGCCTTGGGTCACTTCGAATTCGACTTCATTTCCCTCTTCGAGGGATTTGTAGCCGTCTCCGGCGATGGCGGAAAAATGGACGAACACATCCGCTTCTCCATCATTACGCGTGATAAATCCGTAACCCTTGCTGCCATTAAACCACTTCACTTTGCCATTAACCATGTTTGTGCTTCTCCTTGTTATATTTTGTCTTACCAACCCACTGCCATCAACGTGTCCGAAAAATAAAAAAGCCGCGATCCCTTGAGAGGGCTGCGGCTTTCGATTACTTTACTGCACCATCCACAATGAGTTGTCTGAACTATACACCGATCCACAGACAAAGTCAATAAAGTTTTTGGGCCCTCCGTTCGCTCTACCTCGGGCGGGATATCGCAGAAGGCAACGGTCTGGAACGGGACCCCTTCCTTACCGATCCGAGTTAATCCTTTTGGACAGTAGAAAACGATCTCTCCAACGATTATTCTAAATGAAGAGGTCCATATGCAACGCGAAAACAACCGATTACAAAAGGAATGGATATGCCGTTTGAAGGATTGGGGTTACACCCCCATTTAGTCAAAGCGATTCGGGATCTGGGATACACCCGCCCGACGCCGATCCAGGCCGAAGCGATCCCGGCCGCGTTGAGCGGGAAAGATCTCATCGGCGGGGCGCAGACAGGCACAGGGAAAACCGCCGCCTTTCTCCTGCCGGTCTTGCAACGAATGATCCTCTCTCCTTCAAAAGGGAGGACGCGGGCTCTGGCGCTCACCCCGACCCGGGAGCTGGCCGTGCAGGTCGCCGATCATCTTTCCGAATTGGCCAAACAGACCCCGATTCGATCGATCGCCATTTACGGCGGCGTCCCGATGGGGCCGCAGACCAAAGCGCTCCGCTCCGGGGTCGACATGGTGATCGCCACCCCCGGGCGTCTGCTCGATCATCTTCGCCGCGGCAGCGCCAAGCTCGATCAGCTGGAAGTATTGATCCTGGACGAGGCCGACCGGATGCTCGATATGGGGTTTTTGCCCGATATCCGGACGATCGTCAAGTCGATCCCCAAACAAAGGCAGACGATGCTCTTCTCGGCCACGCTGCCGCATGAGATCGTGAAGCTGTCGCAAGAGATGATGCGCGATCCGGTCAAGATCAAATTGGGGGGGGATGAAAAAACGCCGGTCGGCATCCGCCACGCCGCCTATCCGGTTCCGCAGCATCTGAAAACCCAGCTCCTCCTGACCCTTCTCCGCGATGCGGCGATGTCGTCGGTGCTCGTCTTCACCCGGACGAAACATGGCGCAGACCGCCTGGCGCAGGTCCTCGAACGGGAGGGATTTAAAACCGGCCGGCTCCACGCCAACCGGACGCAGTCGCAGCGGCTCGCTTCCCTCAATGCTTTTCGATCGGGACAGTTGCAGGTCTTGGTGGCGACCGACATCGCCGCCAGAGGGATCGATGTCGAGAAAATCTCGCATGTGATCAACTTCGATCTTCCCAGTACGTCAGAAGCCTACATCCACCGGGTCGGCCGAACGGCCCGGGCCGAAGCGGTCGGAGACGCCTTCACCCTTGTGTCGCAAGAGGAGGAAAGAGCGCTCCGCGCGATTGAAAGAAACCTCGGACCGGCCCTTCCCAGGGTTAAGCTTCCCGACTTTAACTACCGCGCCCTTCCCGGGGCGAGAAGCCATTCCCCGGCCGCGGTCGACCACACGAAACGGCCGGACCGCGCCAAACGGCCCGGAGAAAAGGGCCGCGAAGAAAAAAAGTGGAAACCGCAGGGCAAACGTCCCTTCTGGGAACGCCCCTCCCGGTTTGGGAACAAAAAGCGTGCGATCGGCGGAAAGAGAAAGAAGAGATAATGAAGAGATAATAAAGAGGTAGGGGCAGGTTTTAAACCTGCCCCTACCGTGCTGGAAGGGCCTGATACCAGCCATTCGCCTGCGCGAGTCTCACCGGGGTGTCGAAGAGCTCGGTCATCCGCTCGCCGGTGAGCAGCTCCCCTTTCTTTCCGTCGGCGATCACCTTCCCCTCTTTGAGGAGAATGACCCGCTCCACCTCAGGGGGGATCTCGTGGAGGTGATGCGTCACGAGGAGAATCGTTTTTCCCCGCCGGATCAGATCCCGGACCAGGTCGAGATATTGAAAGCAGGCGCGCAGGTCGAGGCCGCTCGTCGGCTCGTCCAAAACGAGGGTTCCCGGGTCGTGCACGAGGGCTCTCCCGAGCAGAAAACGCCGCTGCTCGCCGGCCGACATCTCCGCGAACCGCCGCTCCTGCAAGGCCGCAATCCCAAGCCGTTCCATCACCTCTTCCCCCCGCTTCCGCTGCGCGTCGTTGAACGCCTGATGGCCGTAGAGGCCGATGCTCGAATAAAATCCGGAAAGGATCACCTCCCCGCCCCGAACGGAAAGCATATAATCGCGCTGCAAGTCGTGGGAGACGATGCCGAGCTGCGCGCGGACTTCCCAGAGATTCCACTGCTCCCGTCCGAAGAGCCGGACGCTCCCCTTGTGAGAAGCCGCCCGGATTTCGCCGGAGAGGAGTTTAAGGAGGGTCGACTTTCCCGCCCCGTTCGGGCCGAGGATGGCCGTTTGACAGCCGGCTGCAATCTGAAGCGAGAGATCGGAGAAGACCTGGTTTGCGCCCTGATAAATATCGGCGTTTTTGATTTCGATGATGTTCAAAGCGTGTCGCTCCTTTTTCGTGAGAATAAGAGATTAGAAATCTGCTGTCAAATACATCGGGAAAGGAAATCGTTTTCTATTTCGAGGCCGGATTCCGAATGAACCGATTCTCTTTCCCTTGTATTTTAAGACGGGGAAAGAATGTTACGGGTTATCGGCTAGGATACCCGACGTCACAGATTCACGTTGACAGATAAAAATCTCCCTGGTATCCTGGCCGCACGATGAACATTTTAAACGCAACGCCATACCGACTCGTGAGCGGCCTCCCGCAATACACCCTCTTACAGGGAGCGAGTCGCCTATCCGCGTCTTCCTAATCCATATCCGCGATCCGCAGTTTTACGCCCTCCCGGCCGCCACCCGCGCCAAGAACGGCAATATCCGCGTGATGGGATTTCCCCCCATCGGCATTATGTCGCTCTCCGCCGTGCTCAAGGAAGCCGGCCACGAGTGCGTCATGTTCGATCAGGCCAATCCGGAAACCCCCAACGAAGTCATCATCGAGGAAATCCGCCGGCAGAGACCTCACCTTGTCGGGATGAGCTTTCTCAGCACCACCAGCTATCCCTACGCAAAGATCATGGCGCGCCAGATCCGCGCCGTCGACTCGACCGTCCGCCTCGCCTTCGGCGGCGTCTTCGCCTCCCTCAACGCGGGACTGGTGAAGATGCAATGTCCCGAGGTCGACTTCGTCTGCCGGGGCGACGGCGAGCAGCTGATTCTCGACCTGATGTCAAACCTGGACAATCCCGAAGGGGTGTTGGGGTTGACCTGGGCGAAAGAGGGACGGGTGATCAACAATCCGAACCGGGAGACCGAGCGCCATCTCGATCAATGGCCTTTCCCCGACCGCGAGAGCCTGCCGCTCGATTTTATCGAGTCGATGCCGCTCGACGTGCCGGCGGTCCTCTCGATGGAACGCTTCACGACGATGCAGACCTCGCGCGGCTGTCCCTGGCCGTGCGTCTTCTGCGACATTCCGATCTTCAACGACGGCAAGTGGCGCTTCCGCAGCGCCGAGCATGTGGTGAAAGAGTTCAAGTACCTTCAGGAGCTCGGCTACGGGGCGGTCTACTTCGTCGACGATCATTTTCTGCTGAAAGCGAAGCGGATCGAGGCGATCTGCCAGGGCCTCATCGACGAGAAGATCACCATCGAGTGGGGGGTGGAGGGGCGGGTCGATTCGGTCTGCCAGCATCTCTTCCCCATCATGGCCAAGGCCCACTGCCGGACGATCATGTTCGGGATCGAGAGCGGCAGCCAGAAGATCCTCGACCGTCTGAAGAAAGAACAAACGCTCGAAGAGGTCGAATCGGCGGTAACGACCGCCAAGAAGGCCGGGATCGAGATCGTGCACGGCTTCTTCGTCGTCGGCAGCCCGGGCGAGACGGTGGAAGATATGCGGGCGACGTTTGATTTTGCGTCGCGGCTTCGGTTGGACACCTTCGGCTTCAACCGCCTCTGCGTCTATCGGGGGACACCGTTGTGGAAGGAATATGTCGAGCGCGGGCTGGTCAACGACGCCGCCGATTGGTATAAATACTTCAAATGCTCCGAGATCGATCCGACCTGTCTGCCCGGCCCGGTGATCAACGACGAGCGAAACGCCGGCCTCCGGCGGCTCTTCGTCTACAAGTTGACCCATTACCCGATCCAGATCCTCACCCTGCTCCGCCGCTTCTTGCGCTTTATGCCGCTGCGCGATGTCCTCTATCTGATCGTCAAGCCGTTCCTCGGAAAAAAGAAAGGCCAGACCAAAGCCGAAGTGATGTCGCGCGCGGTGGAACACGGCGCGCTGAAAGACGCGGCGGCGCAGCTTACGATGGTCGACGACGATGTCCTGGAGCGGGTGATTGAGGAATCGAAGGCCGAGCGCCTCCGGATTCAACAAGAAGCCGAACGCGCCGCGCCCGCCCCCCGCGCCTGATCCCTTCTCTTCGCCTGCTTCCACAATCCATTTCAGAGCATCGCCCCCTTTAAAAATCGATTTTCAATGATATACTCACCTCCATAGAAGATAAATCATTTTTACCCTGGAGGAATTTTATGCGGCGTATTTTTTTGGCTTTCTCTTTCATCTCTCTTGGCTTGATCATCGGATGCGGCGGGGGCGGCGGTTCATCGAGCGGCGGGGGCGGAAACCCTTCGGCCAAAATCGAGACCACCCTGGGGGAGATCGTGATCGAGCTCTTCGAGGACGAAGCGCCGATCGCGGTCGCCAATTTTATCGGCCTCGCCGAGGGAACCAAAGCGTGGACCGATCCGAATACGTCACAGCAGGTCACCCGGCCGTTTTATGATGGGCTGATTTTCCACCGGGTGATTTCCGGTTTTATGATTCAGGGGGGAGATCCGCTCGGGAACGGCACCGGGGGGCCCGGCTACACGTTTGAAGACGAGTTTTCTTCCGGGCTGGAATTCGACCGGGTCGGGCGGGTCGGCATGGCCAATTCGGGTCCGGACACCAACGGAAGCCAGTTTTTTATTTTAGACGGCGCGCCGCAGTCCCATCTCAATAATGTCCATACGATCTTCGGTCAGGTGACCTCCGGTCAAGAGGTCGTGAATGCGATCGCCAATGTCCCGACGGGTGCGAGCGACAGGCCGACCACCTCGGTGGTGATGACGAAGGTAACGATCCTTCGGCCTTAAGAGGCTATTTGAATGGGGCTTGGGGCGAAGCCCCATTCCAATGCTTTTCCTTTTCTAACCGCTACTCGGGCAACTCTTCAATCAGGCGTTGGAACTCTTCCGAATTTTTCAGCAACGCCCCCCCCTTTTCAATCAACCTGTCGACAACGGACGGCTTCAGGGAAAAATTGGTCGGAAGGCTTAAGAACCATTCGCGCTCTTTCGGATCGTCGATGCTCTCAAAACTGATCTCGACGATGTAAAAATCCATCCCCTTCAATGCCGGGAGGCGGGGCGCCAGGGGACAGCTCTCCGCGAGAAGCCCTTGGCAGTCTTCAATCGCCCGCTGCGCCTGCTCCCGCGCTTCTTTCACATCTTTCATCAGCTCGATCGTTTCAAACGAGTAGTTGTCCATCGAAATCGTTGCCGTCTTCACCGCCACGTCCAGTAGATGGGGAGCGTCTTCTTTTTGATCGATCTCCTGGGGCGGACTCGTTTTCGCGTTGACGACGATCACCACAAATTTCTCGATCTTCTCTTGATTCATCATCTGACGGATTCCCCCGTCCCGGACCGAATCGATCACATGCCGCAGCCCGATGTTGTCGGCCAACCCCCCGTCGAGCAGATGGGTGTAGGGATGCTCGTCTTTGTCTTCATACGTCTTCAAAATCTTGGCCCGCATGAAACGGCGGCGATTGAGCTCATAATCCTCCATGGCGTTTTCCACCCAGGGGGGGGTCCGATAGTTCGTCGGCGCCGGGTGGTTGTTCAGGGTGATCGGGCTGAGGAGAAAAGGAAACGCCGAGGAGGCGGCCACCGCCCGCGCCACGGGGTAGGAGGAGAGATCCGAGCCTAAAAAGTCGAACTGGTCCTGTGTGAACTCGAACCGGTCCCCCAGCGACATGTTGGTGGCGTTGATCACGACGAAGGGACGGCGGTTGCGGGCGAGCAGATCGCCGAAGGTTTTCTCTTCGAAGACGGTCCGGTGGTAGTGTTCGGCGGCCAGGTCGATCCGGTCGAAATGGAAAGAGGCGAGGCGGAACCAATTGGTCGGCCGCCGCAGCAGGCCGGTCAATTCCCCTTCGATGTCCCGCTTCAGGAACTTCCGCTCGAAATCGGTGAAGATCTTGTCTCCGAAGAGGGCGTAATACCCTCCGGTGAAAGAACCGCCCGAGATGGTCGAGATCAGATCGATCTCCTCGACCAGGCGCTTCGTCTTCCCCTGCCAGGTGATCTCGGTTTCCGATAATGCCTTCATCACGCCGTAAGAGAGCGCCGCCGCCCGGGTCCCTCCCCCGGAAAAGGCGACCGCGACGAAGAGGGCGTCGCTGTTGCCGTCGTCGGTCAGATTTTTGAAGCGGTAGCCCGCGTCGGGCTGATACTCGGCGAGCCGGTCGTTCACCAGGTGGTGGGCGCAGCCGGTTTGGAAAAAGAGGAACAAACCGAAGAAAGCAACGATCCGGACGATCTCTTTATGCTCTCTCAAAGGTGACCTCCATCGGTTTGATCGGCGAGGTTTTCTTCAGCTTGATCTTCTTCGTCTTCGGCGTGAAATCTTCCTCCCCGTCCAACGAAACGGTGTAGGTCCCCGCCGACAGCTCGATCAGCTCGCCGGTCTTCCCTTGATTGACTTCATCGATCAACACCTCCCGCTCTTCATCGAATTTCACAATGAGGAATTCCATCGGATGCCGCGCCTCCCCGGCCGCTGTGGTATGTTCAACGTAAGTAGATCAAACGGCAGGTTAAAGCGAAGCGAAAAAGAAGTCAAGGGGCATCTCATGTAGGGGCGGGGTTGAAACCCGCCCCTACACCGACCAAACCAACACCGAACAACCCGTCCCTATTCCACGACGAGTTCCATCTCCTCGAGCGCCGCCTCTCCCGCGGCCGTCTCATTGCCGTGGATGTCAACGGCGACCAGCTTCAGCGACACCTTCTCGTTCTTGCGGTCCCCCCTTCGAAGCGCACGGGTCAAATCGATCTCCACATCCATCCGTTCTTCCCCCCCTGTTCCCGTTTGCTCGGAATGAGGATGGTCCGAATGATCGTGGGCGTGATCGGCATGTTTGTGCGTATGCCCGAGCTGGGCGCATTCCCGGCATGCTTCCGTCGAATGATCGTGCCGCGTCCCCTCGCCATGGCCGAGAAATCCGACCGCGCCGGCGAAGGCCGGATTGCCGGCGGTTTTCGTCCCGGCATTCGCCTCCGGCTGGTTGAGAAACGCCCGGATCTCCATCGGCCTCTTCTGCATCTGCGTGCTCTTGATCACCAGGCGGGCCGACGTCATCTGCTCCCGAATCGTCCAGGGCCATTCGATCGCGACCAGCTCCCAAATCCGGATCGGCGGGAAGATCAAACAGAAGCGGCGATACTGATAGCCGAGCGCCGCCGTCGATTCGACGTCGGCGCCGGTCTGCCACTGAAGGGTGAAGGGACGGTTGAACGGTTCGAGGGCGAAGGTCGCTTCGGAGGCCGGCAGCGCGCCCGGATGGCTCGCCTGCCACTGCGCCCAGAGCCGATCGACATTTGCATGATGCAGATAGAAGATCGGGTCGTACGACGCCGTCGGCACCGACCCCATGTCGCCGCCGGTCCGGACGTGCACCGAGCCGTGGACGCCGTTGATCTGGTTCTGGAAGGAGGTGAAGGTCGCCGCCGTCAGCGCCGTCTGGGCCGTGGCCGCCAGATCGTCATAGGCGGTGGTATCGATATCGGCCCGGCGCGCGGTCTGGCCTCCGCCCGAGCGCGGTCCGCTGTAGAGCGGGTTCGCCACCGTGGCGCCCGAGCGGTTCATATACGTCGGATGGCGGCACGGCTCCGGCACCCCGGTCGTCGGTCCCGAAGACCAATCCCAGAACGGGAGGGTGACATTGCAGCGGATCGTCCGGAGCGCCTCTTCGAAGGCGAGGATATAGGCGCGGTGCCAGGTAAAGAAGCCCGGCGCGCCGTGGCGGCAGTATGCGGTCGGCGGTCCGCCGTGAAAGCCGGCCAGCTTGGCGAAGCTGTTCGGATTGGACGCCGGCAGCGCATACATCCCGGCGAGGGCCTCCCGAAGATCGTGTAGTTCGTCGGCGCTCAGGCAGGTGATATTTTTTCGGTAACGCATCGGTTTCTCCTTGTTGGTTTGAGGTTGGCATTCCTTTGCTCAGGTGGATCTTTCCTAAAGCAATGACGGTGCCGGGGACGCGATCGACGTGGAACAGGCGAGAACCGACCGATCCCGTGAGACGAAAGGATGGAAAGGGCTGTGGAAGGGTCTTGAAAGGATACAGAGTGTATCCTCGCCGATTCAGTCGGCTCCGTCGAGAAGCGCTGTTTGGATCACGGGTCGGATGGGGTTTCGCTTTCTTCTGCGCCCTTCCGAACAGGGGGACTTCCAATGACCCGAAATTGAAGATGGTCTTCTTTTTGCTCTTAGAGAAAACAGACAGAAAGAACTTCAATAAAAACGTCTTGCCTGGAGGTTCATGATGCATTCCTTACCGATTGCTGTCCGCGTCCATCGAGAACAAGTCCAAGTCGGATCGAATCCATTCAAAGAGAAAGATGCTAGGGAGATGCAATCCCTCATGACACCATGGATCGAGCCCGGGATCATCCTTTTAAATCGGGAAGGAGAGATTCTCCATCAAAACCGAACGGCCCGAGAGATTACGGATGGGCTCGCCGGAAAAAACCGGGGAATCGTTTTTGAGCTTTATCTCACGTTCAAACAATCAGAACCCCTCCGAGAGCGGGTCTGCCGGCATCATGACGGCGCCGTTTCTCTTTTCCGTCCCGTTCTTCTGCAGCCGCGGCGGGATGAGTCCGGTTTTACGCAGCTGCTGATTCTCATCGAGCGGGTTTACCAAGACCCTGCGTCGGCGCCGTCCGAGGCGCCGATCAAACTCACCCCGCGGGAAAAGCGCGTGGTTCAGCTTTTATCGCAGGGGATGACGAATAAAGAGGTGGCCAACGGCATGCACATCGGGGAATATACGGTGAAGCACCACGTCAAGCAGATCATGAGGAAATTTCAGGTCACCACCCGGGCCGCCATTGTGGCGAAGAGTTTTTCGCATCGGCGTTATCTGGAATTGGAAAACGAGGTGACGCCGGCGAGGGCCGTCTGAAGGTCTGCATCTGATTTTTGATTCGACGGCGGCGGGAGGGGGTGCCCCCGCGGAGATGGAAGGGCGTTGGAACGTTCAATCCGGCTTGCGCCTGATTTGATTTCGGGTCTCATCCAGAAAAACGCTAAATACCTGCGTCAGCTTATGCATTCCCTCGCTCCCTCCTGCGATCAAGCCGCCGGTGAGGAGGGTGTCCAAAGAACGAAAGAGAAATATTTGTCCGGTGTAAAGCAACGGCGCGTCGGGAAGCGCCCTCAGATCGACCAGCGTCTCGAAACCCCGCACGCCGGCCCCGCTGACCAGAACCCCGACAAACAGCGCGGACCAGAGGGCGATCTTTCTGGTTCCCGATTTAAATCTTCCTCTTTCCTGGTTGAACCCGCTCAGCTGCGTTATTTCCTTGTCCAGCTCGACGAGGAGCCCGCTCGTATCGCCGGGGCTTTGCATGAACTCCGTCCGTTTTTCCAACTTCAACGCATCCTCGCTCGTTGTTTTGGTCGCCACCGTTTCCACCTGGTTCCCTCTTTTTCGGATCTGTTCTTTTAGCTCCGCGATTCTTCGCTCGCAGTGCCGAACCTTTCCGGAAAACTCCTCCTCTCCGGGACGTCTCCAGGTGGTGATAAACACCTCCAAAGCTCGCTCCAGAAAGAGAGAGACGAGCAGGAGGAACGTGAAGAGCTGCGTGATCTCGGACAGACCAAATTTTTTAAAGGTGAACAGGTTCGGAGAAAGGGAAGCGGGCAGGAGGACCGCTCCGAAACCGACGATGATCAGAAGATTGAGCAGGGTCTTTTTCTTCATCTCGATCGCTCTCCAAGAGGGGCGCCCGGTGAGACTGGAAATTCGGGCAAATGAGGCTCGGGAATGTACGGAGGTATATCACAGGAAAGAAGATAAAAGCAATCATTGAATGCGCCCAATATGATGAAAGGCGGGTTTCAGCCGCGGCGATCCGTGGCATCCGAAACCGGTTCAGAGGGGATGGGAGGCTCCACCTGTTTTTGATTGGATGGCGGGATGCGAGGAGGTGACGAATTCAGCTTTAAACTCTTTTATCCCGCCGTTCGTGATACAATGGCCTCACCCCTATTGCAAGCAGAACGGGACACTTGCAGCGGGCCACATTTTAACCGAAGGCATCCGATGACACAGGAAGAGAAAATCGCAACGATGACCAAAGCCATCACTCAAGCCATCTATGTGATGGAGCATGCCTTTGAATCAAGCCCGCAAACCGTCGAGAAAGCGCTCCAGGGTCTGAAGAAAAGCATCGCCGACCAGCCGGTCAAAGCGGTCTGATTCTGCCCGCCTGCAAGATTGGAGTTCGTATCGCGTGAAGGGAATCCCTTCATTCTATTCCGACTTCAATCTTGCTTTTCCTTCTGAAATCCTTTTTAAATCTTAAGAGAATCCCCGTCCGGCGGAGCGACGAAGTTGAAGGGGACAACGGATCAAGATGTAAAGCGTATGTTCGCTTGTCTTCTAATGCTGGAAAGAAAATCTAGGAGGCGGTCAGCTTGCCGCTTCGGCAAGGAAGAAAGAGGGTAAAGGTCGATCCTTTTCCATATTCACTTTCGACTTGGATCTCCCCCTTTAATAGATGGACAATCTCTTTGACGATCGCCAGGCCCAATCCGACGCCGCCGAACTCTCGGGTTGCGGTCGGGTCGGCCTGATGGAACAAGTCGAATATTTTAGGAAGCTCTTCCGAGCGGATGCCGATTCCGGTATCCTGGATTGAAATTTCAATTCCATCCTTCTCAGGTCGATTCCGTGTCGAAATCGTCACCCCCCCCTCATTCGTAAACTTGATCGCATTGGAGAAAAGATTCACGAAAACCTGTCGGACCTTATTGGCGTCACATTCAATCATCGGAAGCGCTTTTTCCAGGTTCCAGTGAACCCGAAGCGATTTCTTATCGACGAAGAGTTTCATTCCAACATACACATCGTGTATTAAGGAAGAGATATCGACCGGGGCCAGATCGAGCGGCATCTTTCCCGATTCGATCTTGGAGAAATCAAGCACATCGTTCACCAGCCTTAAAAGATCGTCTGCATTTCGCTTGGCCCTCTCCAGCGGTTCTCTGATGTCTTCTCCAACGGGGCCGTAGACCTGATCCAATAGAAGAGAGGTATAGCCGAGAATGGCATTGAGCGGCGTTCTGAGCTCGTGAGAGACGTTGGAGAGAAACTGGGACTTCACGCGGCTCGCCTCCTCCGCCTCCGACGTCTTTCGCTTGAGCTTCTCCTCCGTTCGCCGTCGGATCGTAATTTCGCGCGTCAGCGCCTGGATCTGCCGGTTCAGCAGGATGAATTGGGTTGAGCCCGACTCCTTCGGCCGCAGCCGGAGTAGAATCTTCGCGGCCTTCCCTTTCGTTCCGGGCGCGACGGCGGCGCCTTCCGCGCGGCAGTCGATCTTCTTCGGTGGAAAGCCAAAGGAGAGTGTACCGATCATCATCTGACCGCTGCGCGAGCAGACCTGAAGATAGGTCTTGATCTTTTCCGGAGGAGAGGCGGCGACGTCGAAGAGAAGCTTCCCCGTCAGCGCTTCGGAAGAGGTACCTAAAAGATCCCCCAGGGCGCGGTTGGCGGCAAGGATCTTTCCTGTTCCCGACACGAGCAGCATTCCTTCTGGAAGGGCCTTGGCAAGCGCCAAGAATGCTTTGGGGGTCACTCGGAACGGTCTCCCTGAAAATACTCCCTTCCCTTGCATACATCGGCCGCAGGCGTTCTTTTGAGATGAACGACCACCCGGCAGCCGGGATCTCCCAAGGCAATCATCTTCTGAAGCTCGACCTTGGCATAGCCGAGGTTTTCCGCCGCAATCGATCCGAAGACATTCGAGGTCATCATACACATGGCCGGCCGGTCAATGACCTTTTCTCCAAAAGGGCACGCCCGGTTTCCCAATACGATCTTCTCCTCGTCCTGCTCGATGATATAAAAATCCCCTTTGATCCGCCGCTTCAGATCGACCAGCACGTCGGCCACCTGCTCCTGTGTGAGCTGAGAGACGCCGAGCGCTTTTTTATACTCCTGGTCGATTGCAAGTCCCATGTTCTGGCCGACCAAACTAACGAAGCCCGAGGCCTCCTCGATGCCGATGATCTCTTGCAAGGTCCCGGACAACTCTCTGACCAGGGTCCGCAAGAAGATGTCGCGCTCCAGCGGGATATCAAGGTCGGCAGATAAAGGAGAAACTCCCTTTTCTCTCTCCATGATGCTTTCCTTTCATTATAAATAGTAAATGGGATGGTCTCTTTAGGGATCGTACGACCACGATATGGACCTGTTCTTCGTCCTCTTTAAACCCATCTTAGGACGTCGTCGGGCCAGAGACGCAGGGATTGGGATGCTCACAACGGGAGGAATGAGCGCGATACGACCTTTGATAGTATAGGAATATTGGAGCCGGATTACAAGAGACCGATCCTTCAGAAATAACACGGGGGTGGTCCGTCCCGCGCACGTCTTCCGGTTCTTTAGAAGAAAGGCGCTTCGCTCTCTGAGAGCGAAGCGCCTTTCTTTACTTCAAATCAGTTCAGTCTCTGTTTTCATTTGGATTGTTCGGAACGGTTGTTGAGCGCGCCGGGAGCGGAAAAGTCTGCCGACCGGCGCTCCACTCTTTCGCCCGTCCGACTCCCCTCTTTATTTGCCTGCCTACGCCCTTGCCTCTCCACCCCCTCCATGTTCGCCGCCGCCCTCTGCTCCTCCAGCTCCGCCCGCCGCCGCTCCTCTATCAGGGTAGATCCGGCTGATTTCGTCTCATGATCGATCCATCCCTCCCGGTTCGCTTCCCGGTTCTCGATTCTCTGCGAATGCGCGGTCTCCGCGGAGACCGCAGAAAAGACCAGGACCAATACAAAAGGGAACAACCACATCTTATCTCCTGCCATATCGACCTCCTTTACCGCTTCTGCTCCAGGTCAGTCAAGTATAGCGGAATTGGACCCACCGGATAAAGGGGCGCTCTTTCGTTGATGGCGGTTGGGGTCGAGAGTGGTGGCTGCTGAAGGCGGGCGTTCTTTGAATTTGTGGAGATTGGATTTATTCAACGTTGCCAAGGGAAGGGTCTGATCTTTGGTTCGGAACAGCGATCACGCCGGCTTATTGCCCGACCTTACGCCTTCGCTCCTTCGGAAACCGGACGTAATTGGGATCGAGAAAATCGAGGAGGTCGATGAGGACGTTTTGAATGGCGATTAAACGCGGGCGGGCTTCTTCCAAACTCGCCGAACATCCCCGCACGTCTTCTCTTAAGGCGTTCAAGAGCGGCTCTTTTTCACTTAGGTTCTGATCGAGAAAGGCGGAGTAGCCGATGCATTCGGGTCCTCTTGGGGTCTCGATGATCATTCGCTCGCCGATGGCGCGCTGTTCTCCGGCGAACACACGAAAGAGCGAACCGAACCGGTCGGTCTGCCAGAGCCGGTAGGTGTTATCCTGCAACCGCGCCAGTTTGGTGGTCTCCTCCTCCGTGCCGAGATCGATGTGCTGAATATCGCGGCGGATGATCTCCGTCCAGGCGAAGTACTGGGCGATCAGGTAAACGGTGTTGTTCAGAACGTACGATCGCTCCCGCTCCGTCCGGTTTTCGGCATACAGTCCGATAAATCCCTGCGCCAGGATGTTATACAAGCGGCTTTGCAGATCGTGGGCGGCCCGTGCGAGCGGCTCCCGGTAACGGGAGACGGTCTTCTCACGCTCCAGCCGCCGGGCTTCCGCAAGTTGAAGATTCTGTAAATCGGCGGCCAGCCGCGCGGAGGTGAACTGACCCCACATGGCGAATCCGGCCGACACCAGCGCAATCCCGCCGGAGATCAGCGCCACTACGAGTTCTGTGTTCATTTGGGTTCCTCCCGCTTGGGGCGTTTGCACATCGGCGAACATAATCGGATGGAATTATACCGGAGTCAGGAAAAGAGATAAATAGAAGAATGGCGGCCGCTTCCCGCTTCAAGAGAGCAACGGCTTTCTGGTGACTGGGATTGAGCGATCGCGTTGGAAGAAAGAGGTCAGCCGCGACAAATAAAAGACCGGCTGCCCGCATTGGATCGTTCGGACAGTCGGTCTCATTGATCGGACTTTCAGCCGTGCTTAATTCGCCGTTAAGACACCGATATGGCTGAGCACGATGAACTGATCGCCGCCGATGTACTGCAGCGCGATCGCCTCGAACTGCTCTCCGCTGATAAATCCCGCCGTCCCTGCGGTGGTCTCGTCCCCGAGAATAGAGGTATAAATCTGCCCGCCAAAGTGTGCGGCGACCAGCTTGGCACCGTTGGCCGACATCGCCGCCGAGAGCCAGAATCGATTCGACTCCCGCGCCGTCCAGGTCGCCCCCGCGTCGGTGGAAACATAAATCTGCCCGTTCGCCACGACAGCGATCAGTCGAATCCCATCGGCCGACGAGGCGACCGCCTGCCAAGCCCGATTCGTATCCCGCGCCGTCCAGTTCACCCCCGCGTCGGCCGAGATATAAATTTGTCCGTTTGCCACTGCGGCCGCCAGTTGGGTTCCATCGGCCGAAGAAGCGACCGACCACCAATTCCGGTTCGACTCCCGCGCCGTCCAGCTCACTCCAGAATCGATGGAGGTGTAGATCTGCCCGCCGTTTACCACGGCAACCAGCTGGGTGCCGTCGGCCGAAGAGGCGGCGGCGATCCAATTCCGACTCGAATCACGCGCCGTCCAGTTCACCCCCGCGTCGGTCGAAGTGTAAATCTGACTGCCGAATGGCGCGGCAACAAGCCGGGCCCCGTCGGCCGAGGAGGCGACGGAGATCCAATTTCGGTTCGACTCGCGCGCCGTCCAATTGGCCCCCGCGTCGGTGGAAGTGTAAATCTGCCCCCCGTCTACGACGGCGACCAATTGGGTCCCATCGGCCGAGGAGGCGACCCCTCGCCAGTTTCGATTCGATTCGCGGGCCGTCCAGTTCGCGCCCGAATCGGTCGAGGTGTAAATCTGCCCCCCGTTCACGACGGCGACCAGCCGGGTCCCGTCGGCCGAGGAGGCCATCGCAATCCAGTTTCGACCCAAGTCACGTGCCGCCCAAGGGGGACCCGACGGGTCAAACATCTTTTTTGTGATGACCGATTGCCCGGCATTTTGGGCGATCCGCCACCCTCCCGCGCCGATCCCGGAGACCTGAACGATGTCCCCCTCGGCAAGAGAGGCGGAGGGCGGGAGGGTGATGACGACTTCTGAAGCGCTGTTGGTCAGATAGCCTCCGTTCGGAGCAGCCTGCGTGGCGCTGGAAACGGTGGCCCAGGTGACGCCGGGCCCCGGCGCCCCATCAAGACCATCCTGACCATCGGCCCCATCCGTCCCATCAAGACCATCTTGACCGTCGGACCCATCCGCTCCATCAAGACCATTCTGACCGTTGGTCCCCGCCGCTCCATCAAGACCATCCTGACCGTCGGATCCCGCCGGGCCTGTCTGACCGATCTGACCCTCGGGTCCTGCCGGACCCAGCGCCCCGTCGGAGCCGTCCTCCCCGCAAGAAATGAGCGTAAGACTTAAAACAATCCCAATAAACATCAATCCAATTGTCTTCATCGTTTTCATCTTCGGCTCCATTCGGTGGAACTGTTTTTTATCGGCTTCAGCCAGGCGGTTTAAGGAAGGTTTTTCAGTTTTGATCTATCGGGGTTAGTATACCAAACATATATGTTTCAGGAGAAAATCACGAGGAAGAATATCTCCGCGAAAATCATTTCGTGGAGAATCTGCATGATAGCTATTACAGAGAACCAGGGAAAACGGCTGCATTCAACGGCGTGGCGACCTGCGGGGATGGAGATGAGTCGATCGCCCTTCCCACAATATTCCCATCGGCCACCTGTTTCATTTCAGAAGGTTCAATAGGTTCATAGGAGTGAACATGATGAGTCATGAGTATGAGGTGGGAGGACTTTGTTTGAATAGGGCCCGGCATCTACTCTTTGATTGGACGCGAGTTGTGTTACGGTGACGAATCTGGAGACTGAAGAACTCTGGAGGGGTGGTGCCGGTGGGAACAGAGGTTGAGATTACTTCTTAAACAAAATGAGAAAACTTTCTAAGGTTTTTCTCTCTCACTCTAGATGAGCCAAGAGCAGACTTGACACATCAGACCCCTTCAGATACAGGAACTGTTTTAAAGAGATATTGATTGTTGCAGCTGGTCAATGGCATCCATAGCCAAATCTTCATCCTTATCGAAAACGTCTTCTAGAATTTCCGGGTGCCGCGGCGATTCGGTTATTCCGTGGAGACAGGCGAGCTCTCGTATAAAAGGCTCGGAGTCTTTCATGAGGCCAATATCAGAACCAGAGGACGCAAAGCGCATTAAGTCTGACCCCTCTGTTGCTGATTTTGGCCTATCCACTGATACTCCGTTAAGTAGGAAAACAGATAGAGACTGGTCTGCTGCACTCGAAAATTCTAAGAGCGTTGTAGTGCACCGTTTCCCGGCAGCTCTCAGAGGCTGCGCAGCGGCCTGCGCGGCGTTTGATCCCATCGGCAACAATCGGTCGACGTTTCCTCTGGCGACTGCATCCATAACTTGTGCATGAAAGTGAAGCTCTGGAAATTCGCGTGCTAAACGATAAAGGGATTCAAGCGAGCTGTCTGGAGCGAGGTAAATTAGGCGGCCAGCACGATAGCGCAATTTGGGAATTCGGCGTTTACGCTCAAACCTGGAAAGCATTCCTGCATTGGCAGTAAGAGTACGAAATTCGCCCTCATATTTTTTCCGAAGCTCCTTTGCCTGAGAGAGCAAGGACTGTATAGATACGGCTTGGGCTCTCCCCCTAAACCAAGGCTTTTTAATTAAATGACCTATTCCCTCCAGGAAACTGCGCTCAAGAACCGCATTGCTATAGTCTCGGATAGGAATTCGAATTCCTTCATTACGAAACGCTTCCTGTAGGTTTTCACGTTCCCGGGGATTTAGAAGAAGAAACCTTTTTAAGTCTCTGATCAGGTTGAGCCAATGAGTTCGTTGGGGAGGGTCTTGAAAGTCATTACGGCCACGGAGCCATTCTCTAGCTGGCACTTTAATATTTTTGGGAGAGGATTCATTATGAAGAATGAGTCCTAGATCACCGAAACGGCTCTGTAAAATACCTAACGACTGTACTACGGCGTCCGAACTACCCACGAGGATAATGTCGTCAACATAACGGAAGTATTTCACTGGAAGTTTTGCTGCAGAGTCATCAATTTCCCTCAACACCAGATTACCTAGAAGATGGCTAAACATAGGCCCGGTCAGAATGCTGTGTTCCCCAGCATTCCCTACCATGCTATATTCCTTTATAAGCTTTTCACCAAGATCCCGATAGCGCTCTGGGAGACTCCCAATATCAGACTGTCGCCGCCAAACCCGCACTGCAAGGTCTGATCGAATGGATGGGTAAAAACGCTTGATATCTGTATAAAGGACAATACCATTCGGCGTAGCATCACACGCTTTAGCCACCGCCTGTTGCCTAGCTCGAATGCCATCCATGTAGTTACGAAAAACTCCAGAGCGGCTACTTCCATGGTTCAACTCGTAGCTGAAAACGCATGAAGGGTTGCCGAAAGCATGCCCGCGGTTTGCACACTCCTTAAGCAAGGCAGCTTCAGCAAGGGCCTCGTTGGCACCAGGGAGGAAAATTGCTCGGTGCTCGATTATTCCCGTATCTGTGGTTTCCTTAAAGTGATAAGCATGAAAGTAAGAGGCAACTGTGCGTGTCAGGACAAGGTCCACAGCAACCTGTTCTGCCCATTGGTCGGTTCGAGAAGCCAAGTTTTGGAGGTAGTATCGAAGGCCCAGATAGGACAGTACATCACGCCGGCGATATTGATTTATCGCCCGGACAGAAAGGATGCCTGGCCTTAAACGTTTCATTTAGCTCGACCTAAGTCAACGGACATAACTGCAAGATGTACCCGCCGAGCGGAGGTATTCGGGTTAAGAGGAAGCCGGAAGTGAGCCGACGAAGTGCTAATTGGTTTTGGATCATCCCCGCCAAAACTCTCCCTCGCGAATTGTCTCCACTTTTCCCCTAGGAGAGCACGGAGCCAAGAGAAGGTCCCCCCGATGCTAGTTGCACGATTCATATTCGGTTCAATCCAAATCGCCATACTGTTCTTGCCTGATGCATGACGGAAGAGTTCTTCTATCTGATGCACCGAGTCCTTTCGTTTTCTTTCTTTTTCTAGGTAACCATTGAAGTTAGCTACAATGAGAAGACGCTTAGAACACTTCGAGGAAGTTATTGTTACCCTTTGTATCAGGTCGGTATTACTAAGCGAGTTCGTGACATCCCACTCCCTGAACTCTGAGTTAACAAAAATAGCCTGCGCCTCCAGCGACGGGCGAAGCTGTAATAAAATTTCTTCGGCATAAGCCCTCGCCGAACCTGACAACTCAGCACCTACTAAAACGACATCTAAAGGTTCTCTAGGCAGCACATTTTGAGAACGTAATTCCGCAATATTGGCAAGGAAGGAAAAAACAGCAGCTCCGGCACCGCACGGGGCATCCGTTAAATTCACGCTGTTTCCAGCAAGGCAAGAAATAAAGCTATTGGACACGAGAGGTAAGTCGTTATTGGGATCTAACAAAGCAAGCTGTGTTCGAGCTACGGAGCTAACAAATGCTTGGGCTAAATGCTTGTCAGTCCTTTCTTTTTCCGGACCTCCATAGGGAGGATCTTTCTGATCACGAGATTCGGCCAATTCTCTAAGGCCATGGCGGTCAATTACAGTTTGATACGCTCGTGCAAGTGCAGGTGGGAGAATTAAAGTTCCAGATGAACTGTCCCACAGCGTAGGTGGAAGTAGATTAGGATCAAGCAAGCGCACAGACATCAGGCAGCAGGGCTCCGAAGAATATGGCTCTCGACAGCCTCTAGGATTTAAACTCTTTTACACTTTGGATTGAAACAAATTAAGTGCTCCTAATTGCCGAATCACCCAGTCTCTATAAAAGAGGGTGATTTTGTTGCATCCTCCTTCTCGGCTCCGGACTTTTTTTGACTCGGTCTCCCAGATCGGAAAGTACAAAAAGAAAATTAAGATTCCCCAAGTTAGATTCTTTCAGGGAGTATACTGAATCGGTGCCAAGATCACAAGAAAGTTTTTATTGCAGAAAACTTTGCAGACCAAAATGAAAAGGCTTGAAAGAATGGGAACATACCACAAGACGAATGAAGATTCTGAAACACAATCTATCCAAAAAAGACCAACGGCGGCCATCTTGAAGTAATTCTTTAACTAAGAGTAGACTGAATTTAAGGAAGGATGATCACGTCTTTCAACTTTTACAAAGGAGGAAGATTGAACCATGCCGAGCAATAAAAAAGTCGCCAAGCAAAAACGAACGACCCACCCCAAAGGCAACCCCGCTCAGAACCCGCGGAAGCTGAAGCGGGCCGACAACGTCTACCGCAAGCGCGCCAAGCCGATGACCTCCGACCTGACGGAGCGCTTCGAGAACCGCTCCCCCACCCGCGTCCGCCAGATCCCCGAGCTCCCCGCCAAAGGACAACGGGGCGCGCCAAGGCAGTGATGCAGACAAAAAGAGCCCCGCCCAAATAAAGGGCGGGGCTCTTTGCTTCCACGAAGCGCGGATTACTTTTTCGTCGATTCGATCTCGATGCGCGTTTTGCACGCATTTCTTCTTTCCCGGAATGTTGAAAAAACCTACAGGCCTTTCCGCGGTTCGGCGTTCGGAGCGGGATCGAGCTTTTTTAAAATGGCATTGAGCAGCTGCTCGATTTCAAACGGCTTGGCCAGGAAGGGATGCCCCCCCTGATGGAGAAATTCGCGGGTCCGCGGGTTCATCGTGTCCCCCGTCAGAAAAATCACCTTCTCCGAGAAATCGGGCGACAGATGAATGATCGACGTGAAGAGATCGACCCCATCCATCCGAGGCATCTTGATGTCGGTGAGAATCAGATCGAAGGGACGGCGCTCGATCCACGCCAGCGCCTCGGGACCGTCCGGGGCGGTCGTCACATCGGCCCCCCGCTGCAACAATGCGTTCCGGATCATCTCCACGATGTGCGCTTCATCATCCACGACAAGAATCCGCTTTCCCGACAAGACCGCCCGGTCGCCCCGGGAGGGGGCTCCCGCGACCTCTTCCGCCCCTTCCCGAACGGGAACCCCGATCGGCTCGATCGGCAGCTCGACGTAAATCCGAGCGCCGCCCCCCCGCCGGCTCTCCGCAAAGAGCCGCCCGCCGTGGGCTTTGATAATCCCATACGAGACGCTCAATCCGAGGCCAGTGCCGACCCCGACCGGCTTGGTGGTGAAAAAAGGATCGAAGATCTTCGGCAAAAGCGCCTCGGGGATCCCCGGGCCGCTGTCTTTAAAAACAATCTGAATGAACCCCTCTTTTCTCCTCCCCTCGATCACCAGCGTCCGCCGGTCGGTCTTCTCCATCATCGCCTGCTGAGCGTTGTTCAAGATGTTCATGAAGACCTGCTGAATCTGGCTCTCGTCGGCGGAGACCGCAGGGAGGGAATCTTCGAAGTCGACTTTCACTTCGATGTCGTCCAATAAAAAGGGACGGGCCTTGATTTCAAGGGTTCTTTTCAGCAAGGCATACAGGTCGGTCTCCCTCGGTGAAAAGGCTTCTCTTCTGGCAAAGGCAAGGAGGTTCTCGATGATCTTCGAGCAACGCAGCGCCTCGCTCTGGATGATCTTCAGCCGTTTTTGGATCGAACCGGGCTCGGGAACGGTGAGAAGGAGCTCGGAAAAACCGATGATGCTGGTGAGCGGGTTATTCAGCTCGTGCGCGACGCCGGAGACCAGCTCTCCGATGGCCGAGAGCTTCTCCGCCTGGACGAGCTGCCCCTGCAGCCGGGTCAATTCATTTGCCGTCGCGGCCTGGCGCTCCCGCTGCCGTCGGATGACGGCGGCGGCCCGCCGGACAATCCAGAAGAGGGTGGCATAAAGAAAAAGGCCGCCGAGGAGGGCGCTCCACCAGACCCGGCGTCTCCCTTGCTCGATCTCCCGGAAAAGGGAGATCGGATTTTTGTAGACTTCCACCACCCCCGCCACCGCCTCCTTTCCGCCGTCCCAAACGGGAATATAAAATTCGGCGAAATAAGGGACCGCTTCATCGAAGACATGCTCCGGTTTCACCGGCTTGCCCGATTCCCCGCTGTGGACGGCAAGCCTCCCGGAGAGGGCTTCTTCCAGTTGCGGATTCGGATCGAACCGGTGTCCGATAAAACGGCGGTCGTTCGACCAGATGATCGTCCCATCTTTGGCATAGACATTGGTCCGGACGACCTCCGGCAGGACGGTCATTTTTTCAAAAAAGCGTTCAAGGACCTCCCTGGACCGGTCCGTTCCCCCCGACCCGAAATAGGCGGCCGTCTCCTGGTCTTCGAGAAGGGTCTGGACGAACTCCATCGTTAAGACGGCGTCGCGCTGAATCATCTTTTCGGACAAGAGGCGGGAGAGGAGAACGGCGGAGAAAACGGTGATCGCGGAGATCGACAGAAGGCTTAAAACGGAAAACCAGCGGAGAAGATTGAACGGTTTTTCTTCTTGAGGCATGGTCGAACCTAAAGGGTCATGCACTGGATAAAATCAATGTTCGCTTCATCCGGTCTCTTCGTTAAACGTAACGATGACGTGCTCGAACTGTAGCCGATTCTCTCGTGTTCGTCAACGCCGCCGGGAACAGAATTGCGCGGGTCGGAAGAGGCTTTCACGCGCGATGAAAATCAGGGGAGGGGCTCGATGGAAAAGGTCACCGACACTTCGGCGCCGGCTGACCGCGCGGGGCTGCCGTTGACACAGATGCCTTGTGCAAACATTCCTAATTCGTAACTCGCGGGGCCGACGAACTCGACATTAATCGTAAAAGGCCGCGACGGAACTTGATCGCCGGTCCTCAAGGTCACCGACTGGACCGGGCTGGTCGACTTCCGCAGATTGAATCTGGCCTCAAAATTCGCATTGCTGACCGTGCCGGAGAGGGTTCCATCGATGATTAACCGGAAGCGCCCCTCCGGAAATTGAAGATAAGGCGCGACGAGACCGGTTGTGACGACGGTGATCTGGGCGTTCCCCTCGGCGCTGCACGAAGCGGTCAGGCGCAAGGCCCCCCCGGTCACGGTGTCGGTCCTGACCTCGGAAGCCGAAACCGATTCAACATAGTCGGCCGCATAGGTGTAGCTGCTGGTGAGCGGGTCGGGAGAGTGGGTCCCGGAGTCGTTCAGCGCGACCGCGGGCGGCGTGTAGTCCCGCCCTTGCTCCGGCGGATAGATCGACGTATTTTGATCTTGAACCAAGGTACCGCCGGAATGGGTCACTTCCCCCTTGGTCGTGGCGATCCGGTTGAGCCGAACCCCCGGCCCCCGGGCGAAGGCCTCCACGGTCTGCTGCGCCAGCGGGGGACTCCCCTCGTCCGCATGGGCCGTCACCACCACCGACAAATCGGCGCAGCCGCTTCCGAAGCTGACGGTCGTGTTGAACTCTCCGCTCCCGTTCGTCCGGCCGGAAGCGGGGCTGGCGGTGGCGCAATCGGGCGACAGTTGGACAAAGATGTTCGGAGCGGGCGCGAAGCCTCCCGCTCCGTCCGGCTGCTGGAGAGTCACTCTCAGCGGGGCGCTGGTCTCGAACTCGAACTGATTCGGAAAGTCCACGTCCATCTGCATGCCGAGGCAGCGGGAGAGAAGGGTCCCTCGCACGTCGTCCGTGTCGCCGCTTGCGTCATAAAACGGCGCCCCGGTCGAATCGACCCCGTACGCGTAGTAGCAGAGAATCTGCGCGTCGGTCAGCGCCGCTTCATTCAACGGAACCGCCACCCCCCCGATCGTCGCGGTGACGGGGGTGAAGCGGGGGGCGCCGTCGGGTTCGAGGCCGTCGGCGTCGAGATCAAACCGCTCGGTGAGGACGCCCCCGGTGAAGCCGTCGCCGTTGAGATCGAACCGGCTGTAATCACGCGCCGCGGGGATGGAAGGAGGGTTAGGAATGCCGACCTGGTAGCTCTCCGCAAATTCCTGCAAGTCGAGGTGATTGAAGAGGCCGTCGTTGTTGACGTCGAGGAGCGTTTTTCGGATCTGATCGGTCTGATGCAGCGCATCGAGCGCCAGCACCGCGGCATAAGCGTCGATGAAGCCCTCATCCGTCCTGTCATCGTCCATCTCCACGTTCTTGCGGGAGGTCCCCCGAATCAACCGGAGGGTCTCTTCCACCGGCCGGCTCCGTAAGTCATCGTCGAGCAGCCAGAGGTACGAGGCGAGACCGGCGACCTGGGCGGCGGAAAAACTGGTCCCTTTCAATTCGGTTGAAACAAGGCCGGTCACCCCCTCGCCGACTGCATAGAGGTCGGCGTCGTCGTTAGAATAGGGAGAGCGTTCGACATCATTGGCGGTGAGCCCCTGCGTGGTGCTGCCGACGAGAGTGAGATTGCGGTCAGGCACCGGAGGGATGACACCGATTTCGAACGCTTGGAGGACTTGATCGATCCGTGTCTCATCAAGCGATAACTCAGGAATGCCGGAATCAGGGTTGGTCCACAAGTTGTCATCGGCAAGGATCGATGGAAGGCTCGGCAGCTGCGTCGCAATCGCAAACGGCGACGCCAGGCGCGCGTCCCGAAAACCGGCGTAGGTCTGGCCGAGGGCGCCGGCGGTCTCGTCGTTGCGTTCATTCCCTGCCGCCACGGCGAGGAAGATATCGTCGGCAACGGTCGGCTGGACGGCGAATTCGGCCCAGACAACGCCGGCGGCGACCCGGAATGCCATCTGCTCCTGCAAGTCGACCGGGACGGCATTGCGAATCGCAACGTCGGGACAGGGATTGTTTCCGTTGGATCCGCACAAGGCGATCGGATAGCCGACCGATCCGTTGACGATGACCTTCCCCTCTTCTCCTTCGATCGCAGTACGGATCACCTCCGCCGCCTGGAAGAAATCGAACCCCGAGAGGTCGATCGGGACGATCTTTAAACAGTCCGGAAAAGGATTGGCGCCGGTGGGAACCGCGCCGTCGAACTTGCCGGCCAGAACGGCGGCGACTTCATAGCCGTGGAGGTGGACGGCGTCGGGATCGCGCGGCTGAAGCGGGGTCGCGTTGAAATTCTCGGAAGCCCCCGGGACCTGATCCCGAAATCCGCTGAAAGGCTCTCCGACGTAAAGGTCGGGAACCAATACCGTGACCTTGCGCAGGCCGCAATCGGCCTCGGCGCGCGCGCGGAGATTCCAGGCCGCGGGAAAGCCGGCCGGCCAGAGATGATCGAGGGAATCGGCGGCGACCGTCGTTCCATTTTCGGAGGGCAATGCTTTCCCCTCCGGCTGACGGCCGGGGACCGAAAGAAGGATGCCGGGCTGATTGCGCAAAAGGACCGCCAGGCGCTTCACCGCCGCGCCGCTCGACTGCCGCGGAACGATGAGGGTAAGGAAGGGAGAATTCGTCCGGGAATATGCGATGGCGGTGGCGCCGAGTTTTTGCGCCGCGGCGTTGAAGTCGGCCACCGTGGCATTGCGGTTAAGCACGACGCTGACGCGGGAAAGAAGCAGGCCGGCGTCGACCTCCTCCAGCGGGGCGCGCACGGGGGAGACGTTGGGGAGTTGGGGTAAAACCAGGGTCGCGGGGTCGCCGGCCAGTTGAATCGCCGGCGGGTCGGTGCCATCGGGCGGGTCCACGGGGACGCCGGGCGCCCCTGCGCCCCCGCCTCCCCCTCCTCCGTTGCCGCAGGCGGAGAGGAAGAAAGTCAAACCGATAAACAGGACAAAGACAACCGAAAGAAAACGCTTATACCGGGAGAGAACGATCGGTTGCACCTGCATGCAGCCTTCCATGCCCTCCCCCTGATTTCTACTCATACTTACTTAAAACCGAAGGCAGTTTTTTCTGTCGATCCGAACCGGCGCTGCCCCCACAACCCGGCGGTTTGAGAGAGGCACTTGAAGGGGAAAACCCAGGTAAAAAAACTTACCTGAGCCGCCCCAATGCGGCTCTGACTCAACGGGAATGAATGTTAGGATAACTAAATTACGAAGCCGATAGCAAGAAAATATTGAGGAATGGGCCGGCTTCATTCGTCTTGAAATCGCCTTTTTTCTCGAGAGAGAAGCGTTCGATTAAAACAGTCTCCCCCCTTTGAACAATCCGCGAACTATACCGGAACGGTACCAGCATTACAAGGGTAATTTTTCAACATCGAAGAATCGGAGCCGCACACCCGCGACGCATGCGTCGCCCCCGCAGAAGATCTCACCCCGATTGATTTGAGCGGAGAGGAACGGTATGATCAAAGAAAGAAGATCCACGCGGAGCTCAGCGGCTTTCAATCCCGGAATGGAGTCCTTCATGCAAAACACCGAATATGTGAGCCCGGAATTCGCCCGGCAGCTGATTCTCGATGAGCTGTTCGATTTGTCGCTCTACAAAAGGTTCCGGGAGATCTCCGGGCCCGAATTGCATCCGACGCTCGACGAGCTGATCAAGGTCGAGAGCGGACACCTCGGCTTCTGGCAGGAGCTCTTCAAAGTCGAGATTTCGGAGCTCAACTTCGCGCGGCGGCTCAAGCTGGAGATGATCGTCCTCGTCTGCCGTCTCTTCGGGGCGCCTGCCATCGACCTGATCCTGGAGGCGATCGAGGTCTACGGCATCCGCAAATACCTGACCCTCTGGAAACAGAACAAGGACAACCCGATGGGAAAGGCGGTCCAGGGGATCTTGAAAGACGAATTCGAGCATGAAGATGTGATCGTCGGCCGGCTGAAAGACCGCATCATCAACCCCGACCGGATCCGGAACATCTTTCTCGGATTGAACGACGGAATGGTCGAGATCCTCGGCGCGGTGGCCGGCTTTTTTGCGAGCTTCGGTCAGAACGCCTTGGTCCTGCTGGCGGGACTGACGACCGCCGTCGCGGGATCGCTCTCGATGGCCGCCGGCGCCTATGTCGCGGTCAGCTCCGAAAACGAGGTGCGGCGGACCCAGGAAGAGAAGGCGCGTTTTTTGGAAGGAGGGACCGGCGAGGAACCCCGGACGGAGCCGGCGATTCGGTCGGCCGCGATCGTCGGCGTCAGCTACTTTATCGGCGCGTCGTTCCCATTGCTTCCGGTGATCTTCGGCGCCCACACGGCGCTCTGGTCGATTCTCACCGCGGGAACCATCATCATTCTCGTCTCGATGGCCCTGGCTTTCCTCTCCGGGATGGATGTGAAACGGCGGGCGCTGACGAATCTGGTGATCATCACCGTCGCCGCCGGGGCCACCTACCTGATCGGAATGCTGGTTCGGAATCTGTTGGGAATCGAGATCTAACCCTCAAACCCAACTCTCTCCGTCTAAAAATCGACCTGCATCAGCAGCGCCACCGTGTCCCGCGTGACGTCGGATCGCGCCGCGCCGATCTCGCTGAACGATTCCACGGGGCTGCCGACCGGCCGAAGGTTGGAGGCCGTCAGGCGGCTGACCTCGGCGACCCACCGGACATTCCAAAAGGGATACCAGGCGAGGCTTGCGACGACCTGCCGCGCGTCGGCGTCGATATCGCTTCGATCATGGAAGTCATAGCGGAGCGTCCCCCAGAGGTTTCCGCGAAAGGGATAGATCAGCTCCAACGTTCCGCTGAAGACTTCGAGATCTCTCCCGCCGTGGGCGTCTCCCCCCTCCCGATACCAGAACACGCCGGGAACGATGTTGAACGCATTCAGGACATAGAGGTTCAGGCTCGCGCCGTACCCGAGGGCGGACGCATCGGTCCCAAGGTTCGCGTCCCCCACCCGATCGCTGTTCACGATCAAACTGACCGCCTGGTGGCGGATCGTCTGGCTGACCCAGGCGTAAGCGGCGCCGATCCGCTGCTCGTTATCATTTTTGGAATTGTATTCGGGGTTGAAGTTCCGGAGCCCCGCGGCGTACCGGAGGCCGATCGGATGAAAACCGTTTAGCTCCGTTCCGACCGACCAGGAGCGAAGGGAGGCCCCCAACGCCGGCTGGATTTGTACGAGGTAGTCGGCGCGGGTCAGCCGACGGGCGCTGGAGAGAAAATAGTTGTCGATATGGTCTTTCCCGATCCGAAGATTCAACAGCGAGTCGGGAAGAAGGTCGTTGACCTGCACGACGAAGACCTCGGTCTTAAGGTCGGTGGCATCGGGATCGTCCGTACCGGTCGTCTCTCCTTCCAGACCCGGAATTGTTCCCCGGAGAATTCCCAAAAAAGAGATCCGCGGGGCGAGGGTCCCCCCGGCCAACAGTTGCCAGTCGTCGAGTCCGAATCGGCTCCGTTTTACATCGCTCAGATCGGGGCCGCCGACGATTTCGGTCACCTCCGGGTCCCAACGGTCGCTCTCTGTGAGTGCGGAGAGATCGATCCGCCCCGAAAGGGGAACCGGCTGCTCCCAAAGAAACTTCCCGGGATTGTTGCTGATCGGCGGCATCCGGTAGCCCCCCTGCTTGAAGACGAAGCCGAAGGCATTCAGCTTCGGAAACCCGGTATGGCACATCACGCAAGGCGCGTTGACCGTCCGGGCGAAAGCCGGAATGGCGTCGGCCCTATTGGGGAAAACCGCGCTGAATAACCCAACCGCCAGAACCGCAATCCAGACCGACCGCCGGAGTCTCTTCATTAAAACAGGATCCCTCATCCCTCTCCCCTCCTACCCATAAGGACGGAGAAGTATACTGAGATCGGCCCCCGCTTTACAACGTGATTTGCGCCTAAGCATCAATCCCGTATCGTCCGCCCGGATCCTCGGGCCGGATCGTCGGCATGAATTCGCTTTTGCGCATCCGATCGATGCCGACCCCCTTTCCCCTGTCGCCGCAAATGTCCTATCATGAAAAGAGAGCCGATTTCGATCGTATTTTTTAAACGGAGGAGCGGAACCGATGGGGAGATTGGGCCAACAGCTTGTCCGGGACGACCGAAAGGCATTGATTGAAGCGCTGACCCGGGCGTATGCCGATGAATGGTATGCGCACTATAACTATTTTTTCGTTTCCAAGACGATCAGCGGCCCCGATTCTCCGGCGGTGAGCCAGATTCTGCGACGAAAGTCGGATCGGGCCTTGATTCACGCCGAACGGCTGGCGGAGCGGATCATCGCATTGGGAGGAGCGCCGGTGCCGAAACTGACCGATCTTTCGAAGGATGCGACCGATAAGCCGTTTAAACTGCCGGAAAATGTGCGCGATATCGATGGCGCCCTGAAGGCGGTCCTCGATGCGGAGCGGACGAGCATCCGGACCTATCGGGCGTTATCCGAAAAGATCAGAGAGAAAGATTCGGTGACACAGGCGTTGGCTGTGGAGTTATTTCGAGAAGCGGTCGAAGGAGAAGAGGAGATCGAACGGCTTCTCGGAGAGCCTGCGCCGGAAATGGATGGGAGATAAAAACCGGACGGCCCTACTCTTTCCGCCGGTCGATGACATACCGACTGACGGCCGATTGCTTTGCATATTTCTTCAGCTCCGCGGCCACCGCGGAGATCATTCCATAATGCCGTAATTTTGGATTCATGGTGGGAACCACGGCGATGGCGATCCCCAAGAGAGGAACGTGTTGCGTCTCCCCTCTTCGGTCTTTGGCGACGTAATAGCCGTCGGCTTTCTCCTGCTCCACGAACAAATCCGAGACGATGATGTTGAAGTTGCGGATGATCGTTTCGCAAACCGCCTCCGCCCGATCGAACGGAACGATGAAAACAAAGTCGTCGCCGCCGACGTGCCCCGAGAATCCTCCTTCCCCCGACTCCTTGACCGCATTCGACATGATCCGGGCCAACATCCGAAGCACCTCGTCGCCCCGGGCGAATCCGAACGTGTCGTTGTACGGCTTGAAATGATTGACATCGATATAACAGACCGCCATCGGCTTTCCTAACGTCTTTTCAATCGCTTTCTGAATGGAGGTGTTGCCGGGAAGCTTGGTCAGGGGATTATGATCGAAGACCCGTTGAATCCGCTGAAGCGAGAGATCAACGCGGTTGAAGAGCTCGGGATATCGCACCGGAACCAAGAGAAAGTCGTCAAGTGGATACGCGGCCCAATCAAAGAGCTCCTCCATCGACTCCTGGATTAATCCGATGATCGGAATGACGCTGAAGTGACCCTCCCCTTTCAAGTCTCGGATGACCGTTTGAATCTCCGGATCCGGCGCGGTGAGATCGACGATTAAAAGATCGGGCGGGTCCGAATAGATGAAGCCGAGAAGATCGGTGAGATGCGTGAGGGTCACGACCTGATGTCCCTTGCTTCGCAAGCGAAGCTCCATGAGGTCGGCGATGTTCTTGTCCGGAGAAAAGAGGGCGATTCTAAGCTGGGGCGTCATGGGTCGCCTGTATCTCGAGGCTTAAGTTTTTGACGTCGATCAGTTTATCCTCGATCTCGTCGATGATCCCTTCCAGTTGCGTTTCGGTGAGACCCGTTTTTTTCCATGCGGCGGGTTGAATCAGGGGGACGACATTGTCCCCGCTGAAGCCGAATCCGCCGGCTTTCACCAGAACGTCGGCGAGATGGACGATCGCGGTATTGAGGGGATGTCGGGTCGCTTTCTCCACATCATGATGATACGCGATCGGCTCGATTAATTTTTCGGGAAGATACCAGCTCTTCGCCAGCCAGCCGCCGATCTCGGCATGGTCGGCGCCGAGCAGCTCCCGTTCCGCCTCAAACATCGAGATTTCTTTGTCCTGCACGAGCGATTCAAAGCGCTTGTAATCTTCCTCGAACTTGATTTTGACGATCACCTTTCCGATATCATGCAGCAACGCGGCGGTGGAGATCTCTTCCGCCTCCGGCGCGCCGATCCGTTTGGCGATCACGCTCGCCGCCACCGCCGTCCCGAGAGAATGCTCCCAGAGCCCGACGACGTTTTTTTCCATCATCTCGAAGATGGACGCGCTCAACGACAATCCCTTGACGACGTTTACGCCAAGGAGGATCAAGGCGTTTGAAACGGTCGAGACCCGGCCGGGAAAACCGTAAAATGGAGAATTGACCAGTTTTAACACTTTCGCCGAGAGGATCTGATCGGAGGAGACCAGCCGTGCGATTTCCTGGATGGACGTTTTGTCGTTCTCCACCAATGCGCTCATTTTTGTGATGATTCCCGGAAGGGTCGGCAAAGATCGCGTCTCTTTGATGAGACGCCGGATCTCTTCTCGTCTTTCATTCATCCTATCCCTCCATCGATCGGATCAATCGTCTCTTGTAGATTTCTTTGATTCTCATCATCAGGGAATCTCCTTCAAGCCGCCTGAACTTTTCGTCCAATTTCACCAGCATCTCCTCCAACGTGCTTTCTCCTTCCACCGCGACCGGATGACCTTCCACCGTCACCGATTGAACGCCCATCTGCGCCAACCGCTCGATCAGCAAATCGGTCAAGGGAATCCCCTTCCCGCAAACCGGCGCCCCGTTGGGACTATTCGGATTGGTGACGCTTCTGGCGAGAACCATCCCCGGTTTGGCAGACGACAGGGGAATACTCTGCATGATGATCTCCCATCAAATGTAATGTTCGATTTACTTTGGCGGACCCGGACGTCTTCTAAGGTGATCGGCAATCATGGCTAAGTATATCAAGGAAGTGAATTTCCGGAGGAACGATCGATCGTAATTTTTAAATAAAGGAGAGAAAATTTTCATATCAAAATTCAAAGGCCGCGTTCACCTTTTCGATGAGCGCGGCCTTTGAATTCATCCTGCAGCGTCCGACTATTCCACCCTGTCAATCGGCACTGGGGTTTCTCAATTCCACATTCTTTACGCTTCTTTTACGGCCTGGAGGATTTTCTGATACGCCTCCCCGATCTTCTCGGGAGTAATATCATTTTTTTGAGTTTCAAAAACGGTGAAAAGAGAATCCTGTAATTTCTCGATGAACTTCAGCGTGAGTTCCATCGCAATTTCTTCATCACTCGGCTTTTCAGCAACCATCGCTCGCTCCAGGGTTTAATCAAGATCCACAACCATCTTAGACAAGAAGGCCGACCAAGTGCAAGGAAAAGCATTAGAGAAAGAGAAAATTAAATAATGAATTTGAATCGGATCTCCATACGTCGATAGGACTCCGATGATTCGCGCAATTTCTTCCCAAACACCAGACAAAAAAAGCCCCGCTCACCTTTCGATGAGCGGGGCTTAATTTAATCCGGCAGCGTCCTACTTTCCCACACCCTCGCGGGTGCAGTATCATCGGCCCTGGAGGGCTTAACTTCCGTGTTCGGGATGGGAACGGGTGTGACCCCTCCGGTATTGCCACCGAAAACCGACCGGCTGTCGAAAACCGACAGCCGGCTTAAACTGAATATGGGCCTTCAGTAGTGCATAAATTCATCTAACAAGCGCGCAAAGGACCGAATCTATCAGAAGCAAATAATGGTGGTCAAGCCGCACGGTCTATTAGTACGAGTTAGCTCAAAGCCTCACAGCTCTTTCACACCTCGCCTATCTACCCTGTCGTCTACAGGGGACCTTCAGTGCCTTACGGCAGGGAAATCTAATCTTGGGGTAGGTTTCCCGCTTAGATGCTTTCAGCGGTTATCCTTTCCGGACATAGCTACCCGGCGCTGCCCCTGGCGGGACAACCGGCACACTAGAGGTCCGTTCAACCCGGTCCTCTCGTACTAGGGTCAACTCCCCTCAAATTTCCTCCGCCCACAACAGATAGGGACCAAACTGTCTCACGACGTTTTGAACCCAACTCTCGTACCGCTTTAACGGGCGAACAGCCCGACCCTTGGGACCTACTTCGGCCCCAGGATGCGATGAGTCGACATCGAGGTGCCAAACCGCGTCGTCGATGTGAACTCTTGGACGCGATAAGCCTGTTATCCCCGGAGTACCTTTTATCCGTTGAGCGATGGCCCTTCCACGAAGAACCACCGGATCACTAAGCCCTACTTTCGTACCTGCTCGACTTGTTGGTCTCGCAGTCAAGCTCCCTTCTGCCTTTACACTCGATGGCTGATTTCCGACCAGCCTGAGGGAACCTTTGGGCGCCTCCGTTACCATTTAGGAGGCGACCGCCCCAGTCAAACTACCCACCAGACATTGTCCCCGATCCCGATAAGGGATCCAGGTTAGAACGTCGGAAGGATAAGGGTGGTATTTCAAGGTTGGCTCCACGAAAGCTAGCGCCTCCGCTTCAAAGCCTCCCACCTATCCTACACATACCCACCCAACATCCAGTGTCAAGTTGTAGTAAAGGTTCACAGGGTCTTTCCGTCTAGTTGCGGGCACCCGGCTTCTTCACCGGAACAACAATTTCGCTGAGTTGCTCCCCGAGACAGCGCTCCAGT